>CANJMM010000005.1 GCA_947475765.1 Legionellales bacterium
AAGGGATAATTATATCTGGATCCCCACGTTTCGTCAGCTTCGCGTAGAGCGCTCAGCCGACTGCACATGGGGCTATTGAAGGTTGCAGCTACCGCCGCAAAGAGTTAGCTACTTAGTCTTTGGTGGCTTTTTTAGGCCGGGAATTGCTGTGCTTTGGGATAGATCCTCTTCGCCCTTTCTCAGATAAATTGTAAGCTAGTCTTCTTCTTTGTTTCCAAAGTTATCTTCATGTAGATTGGCTTCTACCGGTGAATAAGGCTCGCCTTTTTCACGTTGAATGCGTTGATAAATTTCTTCACGATGCACCGAAACTTCTTTTGGTGCATTCACCCCAATACGAACCTGATTACCTTTTACACCTAACACGGTTACGGTCACTTCATCCCCTATCATTAGGGTTTCACCAACACGTCTGGTTAAAATTAACATGTACTTCTCCTGTTATTAGACAGCCCAAAATGGCAATACTGTACTGTCTATTTATATATCTCTTTTTTCCAACTTTTTCACTTCATGTTATAAGCTGGTCATTATTCCTCAATTGGGTGGTCATGCAACTTAAACGCATCATGCAAAGCGCGAACACCTAACTCTAAATATTTTTCGTCCAAAACCACAGAGACTTTAATCTCTGAAGTTGAGATTAACTGAATGTTAATCCCCTCCTGGCCTAAAGCCTGAAACATTTTACTGGCAATCCCTGCATGAGAACGCATACCAACCCCTACTAGGGTTAATTTTGCGATGGCACAATTTCCTTCCACTGTCATGCCTGTTGCTAACAAAGCGAGCATCTTGCTGTTTAACAACGCCAATACCGCCTCATAATCACGACGGTGCACGGTAAAACTAAAATCGGTTTTACCTTTTACCCCCGTATTTTGTACAATCATATCGATTTCGATATGAGCCTCCGCTATGGGGCCTAAAATTTGAGCTGCAATGCCTGGTTCATCTGGGACACCACGCAGTACAATTTTGGCCTCTTGGCGGTTAAAGGCAATGCCTGAAATAATCGCTTGTTCCATCATTTTTCTGCCCTCTTGGCCTTTTTGGGGCACATCCCGCACAATGAGCGTACCTGAACCTTCTTTAAAAGTAGATAATACACGCAATGGCACGTTGTATTTTCCCGCAAACTCAACTGAGCGCAGATGTAATACTTTTGCACCTTGGCTGGCCAACTCTAACATTTCTTCGAAGGTAATTCTATTGAGTTTTCTGGCATTTGGCACAATTCGAGGATCTGTTGTATAAACCCCGTCTACATCGGTGAAAATTTGGCATTCGAGTGCCTGTAATCTGGCCGCCAAAGCAACCGCTGTTGTATCAGAGCCTCCTCGGCCCAATGTCGTGAGGTTAGCCAGCGAATCGACCCCTTGGAAACCTGCCACAACCGCAATTTGATCCTGCGTCACCGCCTCTAATAAAGCTTTGTCGCCTATTTCAAAAATTCTGGCACGCGAATAGGCATTATTTGTCACAATAGGGACTTGATGCCCTAAAAATGACTTAGCCTTACAACCTATTTTATGTAGTGCCATAGTGAGTAAAGCAACACTAATTTGTTCTCCTGTTGCCAACAAGACATCTAATTCGCGCGTACAAGGCGTTAGATTGATTTGTCTAGCAAGCTTTTCTAATCTATCCGTTTCCCCATGCATAGCTGAAACCACCACAATTAATTGATGGCCCTTTGCTTGCTGCGCTGCAATTTTTTTAGCCACCAATTCAATGCTTGCTATATTAGCAACGGAAGATCCACCATATTTTTGAACGATTAGTGCCATAACAACTTTTTAAAAATCAAAACAAAGGCATAGGATTCTATCAAAGAATTAAGCACCTGGCGACAATAATTTTTGCAAAACCCAAGCATATACAGATTCTAAGGCTTGATTTAAGCCAGCTAGATTATCTCCTCCTGCTTGGGCAAAATCGGGCCGACCACCGCCTTTCCCCCCTACCTGAGAAGATATAAAGTTAGCCAACTCCCCTGCATGGATTTTAGTCACTAAATCTTTGGTTACCCCCACCATCAAGATAATTTTGTTCTCTTGTTGTACTGCCAATACCACCACGCCAGTGCCCAATTTATTTTTAAGATCATCTATAGATGTTCTAAGTGTTTTGGCATCGAACCCTATAGGCAACTGCTGTGAGAGCACTTGAATGCCCTCAATGATTTTGGCTTGTGTTGCATAATCTTTTGCTTGATTACTTACCCATTGTTGTTTTAATTTTTCATTTTCTTTTTCGAGTTTACGTAACTGATCTAAGGCTTGCGTTATTTTTTGACTAACTTGAGCTCTGTCTGTTTTAAATAAGCCAGATAAAGACCCTAATATTTTCTCATCTTCTTGAAAGCGCGCTAAGGCCTTTTTTCCCGTAATGGCTTCAATACGACGAATGCCAGATGCCACGCCTATTTCTGAAATAATTTTCATCAGGCCAATATCGCCTGTTCTGGCAGTATGCGTGCCCCCACATAATTCAACTGAAAATTCTCCGCCCATTTTTAATACCCGAACGGTGTCCCCATATTTTTCCCCAAATAGGGCCATGGCGCCTGACTTTAAGGCTTCTTCTGTTGGCATTAACGTCACTTCAGCCGCCGAATTTTCTATGATTTTTTGATTGACGGTATTTTCCACCTGTATGATTTCTTCTGCTGTTAAGGCTGAAAAATGTGAAAAATCAAAACGTAATCTATCCGGGTCGACTAACGAACCCTTTTGTTTCACCTGTTCGCCTAAAATATTTCTTAATGCCGCATGTAATAAATGCGTTGCAGAATGATTTGACATGGTGGCCAAACGCTTATTTTTGTCCACTTCGGAAAGAATTTTGTGGCCCACCATGAGCTTGCCTGATAAGCATTGCACCGTGTGTACAATGGCTTGATTGATTTTTTGGGTATCTAATACCTGACAGGTAACTTGATCGGACTTGAATACACCCTGATCGCCTACTTGTCCTCCTGATTCGGCATAAAATGGCGTCTGATCTAAGACTACCTGAACCAGTTGATTGGGCTTATTTGGATTAAAAACATACTCAGACTGTTCTTGAGCCTCTACTAAAATACGTTGGATTATCGATGTGGTTCTGAATGCATGATACCCCACAAATTTGGTTTGGTCTTGTAAGCTTAATTGGCTTCCGTAATCTACCCCAAATTGACTAGCCGATCGCGCTCTGTCTCTTTGCGCATTCATGGCTTGTTCAAAACCCAAGGCATCTACGCTAAAATTTCTTTCTCTGGCAATATCATTGGTTAAATCTAGGGGAAAACCATAGGTGTCATATAATTTAAAGGCTAATTCCCCAGGGATAATCTCATCTGAAATATGCTGTAAAGCCGTATCTAAAATTCTTAAGCCTTGCTCTAAAGTTTTATTAAACTGCTCTTCTTCTTGACGTAATATTTTTTCAACTTGGGCCTGATGCAGGGTTAACTCAGGATAAGCCTCCCCCATAAGGCGCACTAAAGGCGCCACTAATTGATAGAAAAAAGGCTCGCCCGCACCACATTTATGTCCATGTCGTATGGCACGCCGAATAATGCGCCTTAACACATAGCCTCTTCCTTCATTACTGGGATACACCCCATCGACCACTAAAAAAGAACAAGCTCGAATATGATCTGCTATGACTCTTAAGGATTGAACGATTTTTTTATTGTCAGAATCGACACCCAATATTTTACTGGCATGATGAATAAGCGTATGAAATAAATCAATTTCATAATTATTATGCACCCCCTGTAATACTGCCGCCAAACGCTCTATGCCCATACCCGTATCTACAGATGGCTTAGGCAAAGCATGTAATTGACCATCTTGGGTACGATTATATTGCATGAAAACCAAGTTCCAAATTTCAATATATCTGTCACCCGATTGTTCAGGAGAACCAGGAGGCCCTCCCCAAACTTCTGGACCATGATCGAAGAAAATTTCACTACAAGGGCCACAAGGACCGGTATCACCCATAGACCAAAAATTATCTTCTTCTCCACAATAAGATACTCTATCGGGAGATACGCCTATTTCTTTGATCCAAATATCAGCAGCTTCGTGATCGGTTTTATAAACACTCACCCATAATTTTTCTTTGGGTATGCCAAATTCTTTTGTTAATAAATGCCAGGCAAACTGAATGGCCTCACGTTTAAAATAATCGCCAAAACTAAAATTACCCAACATTTCAAAAAAAGTATGATGCCTTGCGGTATACCCCACATTTTCTAAATCATTATGTTTTCCACCCGCTCTCACACAACGCTGTGCACTGGCCGCTCGAGTATAAGGCCGTTTGTCTTGCCCCAAAAAAACATCTTTAAATTGATTCATGCCTGCGTTAGTAAATAATAACGTCTCATCGCCATGTGGCACTAAACTACTACTAGAGACAATAGCATGCTGGTTTTGCGAAAAATAATCTAAGAATTTTTTACGAATGGTTTCAACTTTCATCTATTATATAACCTTGATTGCAATTAACATTAGGGTTAGCATGCGCATTTTTTTTTAATGCTTGCTTAATTTGCTCTACCGTATAGCCCTTACTTTGTAAGAAATTGGCTTTTTTTGGCCAAATAACGGGTTTATTGTCGGTAAATTTTTTAGTTAACACTTGATGGGCCAGCGCAACCCAATCTGCTTCCTGCCACGCCTCACAATCTTCTAAATAAGTATGAATTTGGGTTTCTGTTAAGCCCTTTTGGCTTAATTCATACAGAATTTTCACTGGCCCTATTTTTTGGGTGATTTTAGTGCGTGCAAAAGCATGCGCAAATCTTTTTTCTGATAGCCATCCTGCTTCCGTTATTTTTATAATAATATGGCTAATAATTATATCTATATTATTATCTTGAGATAACTCGCCAGATAATACGCTTTTTAAAGTTAAGCTTTTATACTTTTGAGTTAATTTCGTGGTTAATTGAAAGGCCGTTTGTTCACCACGCGCCAATAATCTAATCGCATAATTATAAAGTGTTTTTTCTAGCATCCAGCCCCCGCTTAACCCTCTTTGATTTTAACTCTTTCATTTTAAGCTAAAAAAAGAGGGTTAATTTGCTGTTTTATATTTCTAGTTCTTCTACCATTTCTTCTTCTATGGCTTTATTTTTATTGGCCCCTGCTCTACTCGCCTTTCTGGCATCTTCTATAAAATGCTGACGAATTTTCGCTTCAAGCTCAGCTGTCAGGGTGGGGTTATCTTTTAAAAATTGACGGGCATTTTCTTTGCCTTGACCAATTTTTTGACCATTGCACGCATACCAGGCGCCTGATTTGTCCATTAGGCCTAAAGTGACCGCAAAATCGATGATTTCACCCATTTTACAAATACCTTCGCTATAAATAATTTCAAATTCAGCTTGCCTAAAAGGAGGCGCCACTTTATTTTTAACCACTTTTACTCGAGTTTCATTGCCTAAAATTTCATCGCCTTTTTTTACTGCCCCGGTACGTCTAATATCTAAGCGAACCGATGCATAAAATTTAAGCGCATTTCCCCCAGTGGTGGTTTCAGGATTGCCAAACATCACGCCAATTTTCATTCGAATTTGGTTAATAAATACCACCAAGGTATTAGAACGCTTAATATTGCCTGTTAATTTACGTAATGCTTGAGACATTAAACGTGCTTGCAAGCCCATGTGCTGATCGCCCATTTCGCCTTCTATTTCTGCTTTGGGGGTTAATGCTGCAACGGAATCGACAATAATTAAATCGACGGCGCCAGAACGCACTAACATATCGGCAATTTCTAGTGCTTGTTCACCTGTATCTGGCTGAGATACTAATAATTCTTTGACGTTTACGCCTAATTTTTCGGCATAAATGGGATCGAGTGCATGCTCCGCATCAATAAAAGCTGCTGTACCCCCCTTTTTTTGACATTCTGCGACCACATGTAACGTTAAGGTTGTTTTACCTGAAGATTCGGGTCCAAAAATTTCGGCAATACGGCCTTTAGGCAAACCACCTATGCCTAAAGCAATGTCTAAACCCAGTGAGCCAGTTGAAATAGCTTCGATTTCAGGCATAACACTATCATCGCCTAAACGCATCACCGAGCCTTTGCCAAACTGTTTATCAATTTGTGAGAGCGCTGCAGTCAACGCTTTTTTTCTGTTATCATCCATCAAGATTTCCCCATTTTTTAAAATAAGCAATTCAACAAAATAGTAAATTGTCCCGCTATAAACTAGGTTAGCAGAAAATGAATACGCAACATACCCCGATGATGCAACAATATTTGAATATTAAAGCGCATCATTCTCAGCATTTGGTTTTTTATCGAATGGGGGATTTTTATGAATTATTTTACGATGATGCGAAAAAAGCAGCTAAATTACTTAATATTACGTTAACCGCCAGAGGTCAATCTGGTGGCCATCCTATTCCTATGGCGGGCATTCCCTATCATGCTGCTGATGGCTATCTGGCTAAATTAGTTAAATTAGGCGAATCCATTGCGATTTGCGAACAAATCAGCGATCCTGCTACCACTAAAGGCCTCCTGGAGAGACAGGTTGTCCGCATCATTACGCCTGGTACTTTAACAGATGATGCCTTATTAGACTCAAAGCAAGAAAACTTAATTTGTTGTCTTTATTTTCATCAAGAACAGTTTGGTTTAAGCACACTTGAGCTGAGCACGGGACGTTTTGTGCTGTCTCAAGGCATAAGCCGTGCTCAGTTATTAAGCGAAGTTGAACGGCTCCAACCTAAAGAACTCTTGCTTAATCCTCTTCCTGAAGACTTATATCGACAAATTAAACACTTATTAAGTCAATCGGCTATTTTGGTTCAGCAAGCCTGGGATTTTGATTTACCCAGTGCTACGCGAGACTTATGCGAATTCTTTAAGTTAAAAAGCTTAAGTGTTTTTCAATGCCAAGATTTACCCAAAGCCATCGCCAGCGCAGGCTGTTTATTACGCTATGTTCAAGAAACCCAAAAAGCCTCACTCGCTCATCTTAGCCAGCTGCATGTTGAACGCCCAGAAGAAAATTTATATCTCGATGCACACACTCGCCGTCATCTTGAACTGTGTCAAAACCAACAAGGCGGAAAAAATCATACCGTATTAAGCATACTAGATAAAACATTAACCCCCATGGGGGGGCGTTTGTTATCCCGTTGGCTTAATCAACCTACTCGAGATCATGCTTTATTGCTTGAACGACAACTTGCACTTGGCTATTTTATAGCCCAAAAATTAATTGCGCCTAGTCGCTTATTATTAAAAGAAATAGGCGATATTGAACGTATTTTAACGCGCGTCGTTTTAAAATCAGCACGACCTGCCGATTTATTAAAATTGGCTAAAACCCTTCAAATGCTACCCAGATTAAGTCAATTAGCAGGAGTGCTCTCTGATTCTTGTCATGATGCTATACACACCCTACTAACGACATTAGATCTCCATACTGTCTTAACCGATTATTTAAGCGCTGCCATTGATGAAAATCCTGCTGCCTTAATCAAAGACGGACAAGTGATTAAAAAAGGCTTTGATGCAGAACTCGACACTCTAAGAGACATTAGTGTTAATACAGAAGTACAATTGGCCAATTTTCAAACCAAAGAAATTAAACGCACCCAAATTTCCACCCTAAAAATCGGCTATAATCATGTGCATGGCTTTTATATTGAAATTAGCCGTGCCCAAGCAAAAAATGCGCCTGCAGATTATATTCGAAGACAAACGCTCAAAAATGCTGAGCGTTTTATTAGCCCTGAGCTAAAAACTTTTGAAGATAAAATATTATCGAGTCAAGATCGTGCCTTGCAACGTGAAAAAATATTATATGATCAAATTTTAGATTTTATTTTACTCGAATTAAAAGCCTTACAAAAAACAGCCTCACATCTGGCCCATCTTGATGTTTATGCGAGCCTAGCTTATGTTGCTGAAACGCAAAATTGGGTAAAGCCTATTTTAGTAAGTACAGAGAACAAAATAAAAATTACCAAAGGCCGACATGCGATTCTTGAGCCTTTATTAGGCGATAAATTTATTCCCAATGATTTAAGCTTAAATAACGAACACTGTTTATGGATGATAACCGGCCCAAATATGGGCGGGAAATCTACTTTTATGCGACAAACTGCGCTTATTGTTTTACTCACCTATATTGGCAGTTATGTTCCCGCTGAATCGGCCACAGTGGGGCCAATTGACCGCATTTTTACCCGTATTGGGGCACAAGATGAATTGGCGCAAGGTCAATCGACTTTTATGGTGGAAATGACCGAAGCGGCCACTATTTTACGTTATGCAACCCCAAACAGTTTGGTGCTGATGGATGAAATTGGACGAGGAACCAGCACCTATGATGGCCTTGCTTTAGCTTGGGCTATCTTAAGTCATCTGGCAGAAAAAATAGGCTGTTATACTTTATTTTCAACCCATTATTTTGAACTCACTGAAGTGGTCAATCAACTGCCACATGCTCAAAATGTGCATCTTGATGCCAAAGAATATCAAGAAGCATTAGTGTTTTTACATAAAGTCGAACCCGGACCGGCCAACAAAAGTTATGGCTTACAAGTAGCCAAACTCGCTGGTGTCCCCTTAGAAATGATACATCATGCTCAAACTATTTTAGATCAATTAGAATCTCATACGCTACAAAGTAAAGCTACTAAAAATAATTCTATCGCGATAATCGAGCAAAAAATAGTTAGTGAGATAAAAAAAATTGACTTAAATCATCTTAGTCCTAAACAAGCCTTAGATTTTATTTATGAACTTAAAAAAATAAGTGATACTGTAACGATAAAAGAAATAGAAACCAAAAAAACAAAAAAGGAATGCCTGGTTAATGACTGACTTATCTAATTTAGTAAAAAAACTACCTAAAGCTGAGTTACACATACATATTGAAGGAACATTAGAACCTGAATTGTTACTTACCTTAGCAAAAAAAAATAAAATTGATATCCCTTATCAATCTGTCAATGAAATAAAACAAGCCTATCAATTTAGAAATTTAGAGTCTTTTTTGGCCTTGTATTATCAAGGCACCAATGTCTTACTACACCAAACTGATTTTTATCATCTGACCATTGCTTATTTTGAGCGCGTTGCTCAAGATCATGTACGACATGTTGAACTCTCTTTCGACCCTCAAGCCCATGTTTCTCGTGGTGTGCCGTTTAGCTGCATCATAGAAGGCATATTACAAGGCATGGAAGAAGCGCGTGATAGGCTAAACATTACCTCTAAATTAATTTTATGTTTTTTACGTCATCTATCGGAAGATAGAGCCATTGACATGCTCAAAATGGCTTTACCCTACCGAAATTATATTACCGCTATTGGCTTAGATTCTACTGAAAAAGATATTCCCCCTAAATATTTTGAGCGTGTTTTTACACAAGCTAGGTTGGCAGGTTTTTTAACCGTTGCCCATGCGGGAGAAGAAGGTCCTGCCAGTTATATTCGACAAGCGGTTGAATTATTAAAAGTACGTCGTATCGATCATGGCATACGATGCACTGAAGACCCCGACTTGGTCGAAAAACTGATTGCACTAAAAATACCTTTGACTATTTGTCCTATCTCTAATATTAAGCTTAAAATCTTCTCGAAAATGACGGACCATAATATTCGAGCATTATACGACAGAGGGTTATTTGTCACGATTAATTCAGATGATCCTGCGTATTTTGGTGGGTATATTAATGATAATTTTATGCAACTCATTGAGCATTTAAATTTTCAAGCTTCAGAGATTATTCAGCTCTGCAAAAATAGTTTTATGGCGAGTTTTTTAGACCCTAGCACCAAAGAAAGCTACGTCAAGCTCATTGACCAAATTGCCCAAACAGAAATGGGGCTACAACCTGCCTAATTTATAGATTTATTTATAAATTTAACAAAGGGGGAGATCTGGTCTCTCCTTTCTCTCCCTTCTCTCCTGATATTTTGAGTAAATTCTTTTGTGCCTGGGTTTCTAAGAGTTTGATAAAAGCTGCTTCTGGTAAAGGTTTGCTGTAATAATAACCCTGAGCATAGTCACAATTTAGCTTTTTCAGCAGTGCCACATGCTCTTCTGTTTCTATGCCTTCTGCCACAACTTTAAGCTCTAGTGCATGAGCCATTTGAATAATGGCTTTCACTAAATTTTGATCCGATTGACTACGATGAATATTCGTAATAAATTCGCGGTCAATTTTTAGATGATCCACTGGAAATGCCGTTAAGTAACTTAAAGAAGAATAACCCACACCAAAATCATCAATCGATATAAGCATATTAAGCGAATCTAAAAAATGTAAATTTTTTAAGGTTAATTCACTTTGGTTTACAAACATACTTTCTGTGATTTCTATATTAATTTTACTGGGATCTACTCTAAATTCATCTAATAAGGCTAATATCATACTAGAAAAGCCAGGATCATTAAATTGTGAAGAAGCCAAGTTAATGCTTAAAGATTCTAAATTAACCGCTAAATCTAAGTCTGTCCAATTTTTTAAGGCTCTTAAGCCTATACGCAAGACTCGCTCTCCCAACTGATTAATCAGCCCTAATTCTTCTAATATCGGGATAAAAGCAATGGGGCTCACCACCCCTAATTCAGGGTGAACCCAACGTGCCAAGGCTTCTGCACCGATTAATTCGCCTGTTTTAAAGCAAAACTGAGGTTGGTAATATAAAACAAATTCATCATTAACAAATGCTTTACGTAGTTTATTTTCAAAATCGATATTAGGAATGGCATCGGTATTAATGTGTGACTCAAAAAAATAATATTTATTTTTTCCTTCTTTTTTGGCAACAGACAAGGCCGCGCTCGAAAACTTTAACAAGCTCTCGGCATCCCTGCTATCTTTAGGGAATAGGGAAATGCCAATGCTTGAGGTCAAATAAACCTCACGTTGGTCTAATATTATAGGCACAGATAACATATTCATTAAGCCTTGAGCTAAGGTTATTTCAAATTCTACCTTTTCAGAAAAGCATATCAATGCAAATTCAGCACCACTCAAGCGAGCCAAAAAACTTTTTCCAAAACTGGCCTTTTCTAAATAACTTTTTATTTTACCCGAGATCTCTTTTAACAAAGTATCGCCAAATTTATTGCCATAGGCGTCATTAAATACTTTAAATCTATTCACGTTAATCAGAAAAAGAGAGAATGGCGTGCTTATTTTACTCTCGCTAATATGCTCATCTAAAGTTCTGGTCAAAAAAGCACGATTAGGCAAGTTCGTTAACGCATCATGATAGGCCAATGTCCATAACTTTTTTTCAGAGAGGATTTTTTCGGTAATATCTCGCAATAATACAACGAAACAGTCATCTGCCCCAAAAACAATTCGTGCTTCTTTATGCTCTGTGGCCAATGAATTATCGGTAAGTTCAAATTCAAACGATAAAGATTTTTTTGTTTGCTTTACCTTCAACATTTTATCTAAAAACAGCGCTTTAATTTTATCTGGATAACCCAGCCAGTCTATTTTATTAAATAAACTTTCAATATATCTTCCCTCTTGATCAAAATAAATCAAGGCGTCTGGCAAAGACTGAATAATAGCCTGATTTCGAGATTGTAGATCTTGTAATGATTTTAAATTGCCGACTGAACGTAAAATATATTTAATTCGTTTTCGTATAATAGCCCAATTAATGGGTTTGGCGATAAAATCTGTTGCGCCACAACGATATGCTTCATTAATAGACACATTATCATCTAATCCTGTGGCCATTAAAATCCCAGCAAAACGGCCCTCTAGCAAAGATCGTATTTTTTGACAGGTTTCATAGCCATTCATAATCGGCATTTCAACATCTAAAATCACCAGATCAGGCAAATGCTTAATAAATAAATCAACCGCTTCAGCACCATTTTCAGCTTCAATAATAGTATAATCATCTTCAAGCACGGCAGACTTCATCACCATTCTTTGAAAAGGGTCATCATCGACCATTAAAATTTTAATTTTTTCTTGAGTATTATTATCCATTACTTTCTCTTTTTAACCCTAATGAATCATTATTAACAATATGGCTGTAATAATGAAGAAGTGACTTCAAATACTGCATGTAAACTTTGGCATTTCAAAGAAGCATTACCATACTCTTTTTCTTTGATGGCCGCCTCAATCTCTTTTAAAAGTTTTGTCAATTTTTGAGCCCCTAACATGGCGCTAGAAGATTTCAACATATGGGTAATTCTTCTGATTTCTTCATATTGCTCAGAAGCCAGGGCGTCTAAAATAATCTTAATTTTTTCTGGCGTAGAACTTAAAAACAACCCCACTATTTCTTTAGAAAAACTACTGTCTTTATTTAAAGAAAGAAGTTTATTTAAATACTCTCTGTCCAAAACAATATCTGAGACAGAATCAGATTCTGGTTTATTTACTTGAGCTATTTCAACTGTTTTAGCTATTTTGTTTTTATCTTCAACTTTCACAAAAGTTTGAAGACAATAAACCAAATCTTTTTCTGAAAAAGGCTTGGTGACAAAATAATCCATGCCTGATTGCAAACATTGCTCTTTATCTTTTTGGGTAACATTTGCGGTCAACGCCACAATAGTTGTTTTTTTCCTGATCTTCTGTTCAAATACTCTGATTTTTTTAGTGGCGTCAAAGCCATCTAACACCGGCATTTGACAGTCCATAAAAACTAAGTCGTATATATTTTCTTGATATAATTTAAAAGCCTCTTCTCCATTATTGGCTATTGTGACTTGGCAGCCTAGGCTTTCCAACATCATTCTAATGACTTTTTGGTTAATCTCATAATCTTCGGCAACCAAGATTTTACAGTTAAACATCGATTTAACCGATTCTTTTGTGAGCATCATCATATCACTATCTTGATAAACTTGACTTTCAACTTGATCTCGATTTGATAAGACGGTACTAATGCATAATAATAATTTTTCCGAGCTAATCGGTTTGCTTAAAAAGCCATCGAATGGGCTATCCACCGTATCTTCACTGGCATGGTAATCCCCACCAATTGAGCTTAATAAAATTAACGTTAAGTCTTTTTTTAGATATATTTCTCGCATTTTTTGAGATAATTCTAAGCCACTCATTTCAGGCATATAATGATCTAATATAACCACATCACAAAATAAATTATCTTCAGCTGACTTTTTAAGAAAAGCCATGCCCTCTAAAGGATTGGTCAAAAAATGATTCTCAATTCCCCAACTTTTTAAATAGGCACTCACAATATGACAGTTGACCAAATTGTCATCGATGATTAAGGCCCTATGGTTTTTAAAGTCAATTTTTGTGCCATTGATAAATTTTACAGCATTATTTCTTTTTAGCTCTATCATGACATTAAAAACTGTTCCTACCCCTAAAACACTCTCGACAAAAATTTCCCCCTTCATCATTTTTATCATGTTTTTACAAATACTTAATCCGAGTCCGGTTCCGCCAAATTTCCGTGTGGTGGAATTATCTCCCTGATCAAAAGGGTTAAATATTTTATCGAGGTATTCTGGATTAATCCCATTACCTGTGTCTTTCACATATAAAAATACCTGATTATTTCCCTCACCCACATCGACTATTTTATCAATACCTACTTCTACTTGACCGACTTGTGTAAATTTAATTGCGTTACTAATTAAATTATGCAAAATTTGTTTGATTTTTAACTCATCTCCAGAATAATTATCATGTAAATTTGGCGGGAAATTACATAATAACTCAAGGCCTTTTTTATGGGCTTGAACATTAAATTGAATACTGGTTTGCTCCACTATTTTTCTTAAGTCAAAAGGCAAATTTTCTAATTTAAGTTGGTTTGCTTCTATTTTAGAAAAATCTAAGATATCATTAATAATAGACAGCAATGTACCAGATGATTCTTTTGCAATTTGTACATATTCTTTTTGTCTGTCATCTAAGCTTGTATTGCCTAACAACTCAATAATGCCCATTACCCCATTCATAGGCGTTCTAATTTCATGACTCATGTTGGCGACAAAAAGAGATTTTGCATGAGACAATTCTTCTGCTTTTATTCGAGCCTCTTCTAACTTTTTAACATATTCTTTATTTTTCTCTTCTTCTAGCTTGTTATTTTCTTCTATTTCTTTGCCTCGTCTATCCACTTCCCTTATCATGCTATTAAACCCGGCGATCAAATCTCCGATTTCATCTTCGTCTACAATATCCACCTGAATATCATACACATTATCTTGAGTAATTTTATCCATGGCTTTTTTTAAGGTTAATATAGGGCGAGTAAAAATCAATTGCTGCTTATCTGAGAGGAAAAAAATAAGCGAAAGCAACATAAAAATCAAAAAAACAGAGATCAAAGCGTAATAACCTAAGGTTTCTTTCAAAATAGACAAATCATCAAACAAATGAATAACGCCAATCACCTCGTTATTAAAGACAATTTCTTTATAAAATTGTAACCCTTCCATTGAAATGTCATGCGTTTTATTTGTTGTTTTAATATAGATTGCTTCTGCCTTACATTCATTTATGTCTTTTTTACTGACACCTGGTTGAGTATAATAGGCTAAAACCGTCCCTTTTTTGTCTGTGATAATACTCGCATATATTTGGCTCACTTGTTTTAAAGAATTGAGTATATCTGACATTGTTTTTTTGTCATCAAATACAATGGCTGCCGACACATTTTCTGAAACAAGGTTAGCCAGTGTGCTTAAGTTATTCACGGTGCGATTTTTTAAGGCCATAATTTCAAAAGCAGAAAACGACCCTACTATGAGAAAAATAATAACGACTGCATTAAGAATAAATAATTTTCTTAACTTTTTGGTAATAGATTGTTTCATGATGCATTACCCATTAATCTGTTATCACTCGTTTGGCCAAAGCCATTAACTTAGCACTCACGCTTAATTTCGCTTCTTTTACTTTAAGATAATTGACCTCAAAAGAGATTTTGTTGTCATTAAAAACCAATCCTATCATGCCTTTTTTATCTACAAAGGTATCGCTGTCGCCCACTAACAAAATGGCATTTTGTACTGCGTAATTAGACAATTCAGAAATTTTACTTTCCTCAAGATTGCCCACGTACCAGATACTGCAACCCTGTGCGCTGCTTAACTCTGTTGCTCGCTGAACATGGATGTTTTTCTTGCTTAATTGCATATAGGGTGCGCTATTTTTAATGTCTCCATGAAAGCAAAAAATCATGTTCTGACTTTTACCTTCTGGCCAAGTAATGAATTTGGTGAAATTATAAATATAAGCCGCTTTGATATCATCTTCTGAAAAAGCAAAAGCTTGTGCCGAACCCAGCAGGATAAAAGCGCAGCTTAATAAGAACTTAATCTTGAATAAAAACATCGTTTAGGCTTCATATTTAAATTGTAAATAATATCCTCTGGGTATATATGCGGGTATACGAACCAATTCATCAATGGCTTCAACATGACGATGTTTATTCAAGTTTTGAGCCACAAAGCTTAGTTCTGCTGATTTGTTTATTTTATAAGCCAACCTCAAATCCGCCACCAAATAACTGGGGATGGGTTGCATGGTATTCCCTATTTCGGGTTGCGCGCCCGCCAAGCCTGTTCGACCTGTATATTTTAGCCAAACATCTATGTCCCATTTTTCATTAACACTATATTTTGAAAATAACGATAATTTTCTATGCGGTGAATCATTTTCGGCATAAATGCCACTGGTTATATCTGTACTGCCTTCACGAGTCCCAAAGTCTTGTCGTAATTCAGCATACGCTGCTTTAATCTCCCAATGAGCAAAAGGCTTATATTCGGCAGATAATTCGGCCCCATAAGTATGGCCATACATATTATTTCTAAAATAAATAGGTTGATTTATCACAGGAAATGCAACTTGTCTCTCCCCCGAATCATTAGATCTGAGCTTGTCATAATCATTAAAAAAGCCGGTAATGTCAAATACCGCTTTTTCCAGACTGAGCCATCTATAGCCTGCTTCATAGGCAATCAGTTTTTCTGACTCAAAATCTTTTTGACCTTGAACAGAGCTATATGCAAATACTGGACCACCTAAATTTGTGATATTTACTAATATTTTAGAATTTTCTCGCTCTATTCTAGAAGGGGTTCTGACCCCTCTGCTCACAGAGGCCCAGGCAAAATTGCCCGAATCTTGTTTCCAAGATAAGCGCGCACTGGGTTGAAACTCAAAACCGGTATAGCCATTATGTTCCACTTTAGACCCAAGGGTCATTATCCATTTTTGAGGCACCAAGGAAATTTCATCTTGTAAAAATCCTGAATACACCATAAAAGTAGGCGCATTTGCGATGCTCATCCATTGGGAGGCTTCATATTTATCTTGCAGTCTTTTAACGCCTAATCCCACTGACAAATTATTTGTCTCATTCAGAATATGATTTAAATTCGCATCTATATCCACGGTTTTTTGTTCTTGGTTGCCGATTAACTCCATTCTTTTGGCAACATCATAATAGGCTTGAACCCCAAATGAGGTTTTATCACTGACTTCTGAATCCCATTTTCCACTGAGATTCCAACCTTTTGGAGTGAGCGTTTGGGTATATTTTTGCAAGAAAGTGGGCGCTGGTCCGGTCTGTGTACTTAATAAATCTATTTCATCCACTTGAGCACGATAGAGATCCCCCTGAACGGTGAGTTTATTTTTTGCCCCTGTCCAATCTGCTCGCATCCCGCCATGCTTCATCTTCCAGTTATCTTGGTTGTTTTCTTCTAACTGATTAATAAAACTGTCTTTTTTGTTATATTTTCCATAAATGCGCACATGCGCTTGATCCCCTATTTTGGTCCCATAACGTAAATCTATATTGGCTTTATCATTACGGTGACCTGCTATGACTGAAGCCAAAAGGCCTTCTGTATCTTGTGATTGCTTGGTAATAATATTAATAATGCCATTAACGGCATTGGCTCCCCAGATGGTGCCGCCAGGGCCCCTAATCACTTCTATTTGTGCGACATCTGAGAGTAACACATCTTGTGCTTCCCAATATATGCCTGAAAAAGCAGGGTTATAAACACTTCTGCCATCAATCATCACCAATAATCTATTACTGAAGCGGCCCGTGTTACCGCGAATGCCTACCGCCCATTTATTGGCGTCTATTTTTCCGGCATTTAAGCCAGGTACCATTTTTAAGGCTTCTGGAATACTTCTGGCGCCAGACCGTTGAATATCTGATGAACTGATGACATAAATAGCACTGGGTACATCTACTCCTTTTTGTTTTTTCTTACTAGCCGAAATGACTTCTACCTGCGTTAAGGCCTCCAGACTGATGTCTGTTAAATCTGAGGCTTGTACTGAATACACTGGCAAAGCAACAAAAGAAATGGCCAGCGCTGTATAAAATAACCGATTGCATTTAAGCATATGTCTTCTCTAAATATATGACTAAACTAAGCCTTATATTTAGGTATGAATGAAGCTGAAACATAAGTCAAGAAACAAAAACACAAGAAACATAACATTACGCGCTATTTATTTACCTTAATGGCTTCAGAGGGCTTAGCCGGATCATTAGGATTGTTGGCCATCGGTATTATCATTTGAGGCGCCTGAGGCACTAAAATAGACGCTGCTGGTGCTGCTGGTGCTGCTGGTGCTGCTGGTGCTGCTGGTGCTGCTGGTGCTGCTGGTGCTGCTGGTGCTGCTGGTGCTGCTGGCGCTGGTTCTACAGGCTTAGGTTTGTTGAGCTCAGCATAGGCTGTCATAATATCTGCGATACTTTTTCCATTCAAGGTAAAATTATTGTTTTCATATTTGAAGCGACTGATCATTTTTTTTGATTCACTGACAAAAACGCCAGTTTTAATTGCCTCATCTTTTAATTTGGCCACATTGTCACTCACCCATTTTTCTTGAGTGGTTTGTTGCTGGGCCCAAAATTCTTTGGGTAAAGTACTGGCTGTTTCTTGAGATTGTTTTTCTAGCATATAATCAAAAACAGGCATATCCAAATTCAGTTCGCCTGATGCTTTTATTTTATTCAGTAAAGTAAGATAGTTTTCAAGTTTATCTAATTTTGCCTCTGGCCCCCCTATACTGGCGATGGCATTCATTAAAATTTGGCCTTTCTGACTTTGAATGATAATTTGATCTATTTTTGCCTCAGGTGTTTTTTTGAGCTGCTGATTAATCAGCATTAAGGCATCTTCTTTATTTTGAGACAAATAGCTTTTTAACTCCCCCAGATACCCCTCAGGAGAAGCCTTCGCTTTTTCTTCAACAGACTTAATCATCTCAAAAAAATTAGGTTCAATATGATGAATACTAAACATCATATTAATAGGACCCAGTTTCATACCATCAAAATCTAGTGCATCGACAATATAATTTGCCGAAACGCTTAATAAATTATTAGTGGAATTTAATACATGACCTAAAGTCAAGCCATTTAAGCCTATCATCATATGGCCATCTTGAAGCGTAAAGCTTGAGGTATTGAGCGTAAATTTACCAAGCCATCTAGACTGCTCTGTGGTTTTTTGCTGATCTCCGCTCAACACCATTTCTTTTGCTTTAATCACATCATCTTTTTGCCCTATTTCGAGAGAGGGAAAAAGAATTTTATAATTTAATAGCGTCATATTGCTATTAAAATTTATCTCCCCCGTTAATCCTTTCCATTTAAGCGTGATATTATTTTGTTTGTATTCAAAAGGCTTGCCTTTTAATTTTGTTTGTATATTTCCATGAAGCGAGACAATGCTGTCCGATGAATATATCTCAGCTGGCGAAATAGGCCATTTGAAGGCAACTAAATTGGCACAAGTTTTAAGCGTGTGGTCATCTATACCCACAAATTTTCCTTGCACTTTGGCTAAAGCAAATTGCATTTTTGATTCGCCCTGCCCAAATAATAGGGGCCCATGCTGAATGTTCTCTTCAAATATCAAGGCCATGGGTTCTTTGCTATCTGGACAAAGATGACTTTGCATGCTTTGAGGAAAAGTTAACTTTAATCGTGCATGAGACTTGAGCCAACCCATATCGTAAGAAGCCACTTCTATTTTATAATTTTGTGATTGAGAAACGCCCTCTAAAGCATGATAATAGTACTTTTTGGTGTAATAGCCTGAAATATAAGGTGCTGCAGCACCTCCTGAGACTAACAAAATAAACAGTGTCCCTAGGAACTTTTTCATACAACCACCTTAACTTCTTAGTTTTTTAGTTTCTTAGCTTTTTTAGATAGACTAAAATGGAAACATTGGGTATTTCTACCGCTCTTGTGTCAAGATCTCGGCAGATAGAAAAAAAAGTGGAGCAAAAAAAGTGATGCATACGATTTTATGGTTAATTTTATGGTTAATTGGTCTACTGACACTAGGTTTCTTTTCAGTTTCTTTACCTTTGGCAAGCTTGATCATTTTAGGGGCATTGATTTTAACCAGTTTATTGAGCCACTTTGGAATCTTTACTCAGCTGATTATCTGGCTAGGCGTTTCAAGTGTATTATTACTGTTTAACCACCCAATGCTTCGTCAGCGTTTTATTACCCATCCGCTATATATTTTGTTGAATAAACATATACCCAAACTATCTGACACGGAAGAAACGGCACTTAATGCGGGTACAGTGGGATTTGAAGGAGATTTATTTAGAGGGCGACCCGATTTTAAGCAATTATTTTCAACGCCTAAGCCAAGTCTCAGTACTGAAGAACAAACTTTTTTAGAGGGCCCAGTTGAAATCCTCTTAGAAATGACCCATGATTGGGAAATTACGCACCAAAAGTATGATTTACCCCAAACCATTTGGGATTATCTAAAAAAAGAAGGTTTTTTTGCTTTAATTATGCCAAAAAACTATGGGGGAAAAGGCTTTTCAGCCTTGGCCCATTCCGCCATTTTAGCTAAAATTGCGACCAAAAGCCTCACTCTAGCTTCCACTGTTTCTGTGCCCAATTCACTTGGGCCTGCTGAATTATTGCTACATTATGGCACGGAAGACCAAAAAAATTATTTTTTACCTCGCTTGGCAACGGGTCAGGAAATACCGTGTTTTGCCCTCACTTCTTCTTATGCAGGTAGTGATGCGGGCGCAATTATCGATACAGGCGTTATTTGCAAAGGAGATTATCATAATCAAGAAATCCTTGGTATTAAACTCAATTGGCAAAAACGCTATATTACCCTTGCACCTATTGCGACCCTATTAGGCTTAGCCTTTAAATTATATGATCCTGATAAATTGCTAGGAGACAAAGTTTATTTAGGCATTACTTGTGCGCTCATTCCCACCCATCTACCTGGGATTGAAATAGGCCGCCGTCATCTGCCTCTTAATATCCCTTTTCAAAATGGCCCCACACAAGGCAAAGATGTTTTTGTGCCTCTTGATGCTATTATTGGCGGAATCAAAATGGCTGGCTTAGGCTGGAAAATGTTAGTAGAGTGTCTGTCAACAGGTCGCGCAATTTCTTTGCCTTCTTGTTCAGCAGGGGGATCCCGTGCTGCATTATTAAGCACATCGGCTTATACTCGCATTCGTCGACAATTTAAATTACCGTTAATTGATTTTGAAGGGATTCAGCAAGCGCTCGCAACCATGGCTGGTTTAAGTTACTTATCTGAAGCCACCCGAATATTTACGGCCCAAATGATTGATTTAGGTCAAAAGCCTGCAGTGCCTTCTGCCATTTCTAAATATCATGTTACTGAAATGGGGCGCACTATTATCAATTTAGCCATGGATCTACAAGGCGGAAAAGGCATTATGCTGGGCCCTAAAAATTATTTAGCCCGAATCTATCAAGGTGCCCCTATTGGTATTACCGTTGAAGGGGCAAATATTTTAACCCGAAATATGATTATTTTTGGTCAAGGGGCTATACGTTGTCATCCTTTTGCTTTAGAAGAAATAGCGGCCCTACAAGCCCAAGATGAAACCCAATTTACTCAACTAATAGACAAACATTTAGCCTATAGTATTAGAAATGCCTGTACCAGCATATTTTATGCTTTTATCTATGGACTTAAGCTAGAGCGTGTTTTCTTATCTCAAAGCCTTACTCACAAATTATCTCGAGCCAGTGCCTGTTTTGCGCTTGTGTCTGATATTTCTATGGCACTTTTAGGCGGAAAATTAAAATTTAAAGAATGTTTGTCTGCCCGATTAGGCGACATGTTATCTATGATGTATATGGCCAGTGCTGCATTAAAACGATTTGAAGATCAAAATCAGCCACAAGAAGATCTCCCGATTTTAAATTGGAGTATAGAATATTGCTTATCGCAATATTGGCAATCCATGGAAGCCTTGTTACAAAATTTCCCTCATAAAGGCGTAGGACTGTGCTTAAAATTAATGGTGATGCCTTTTGGCAAAAAAACAAAAGCCCCTTCTGATAAACTCAGCAAAAAAGTGGCGTATTTATTTGCAGAGCCCACTGGAACCAGAAGCCGCTTATTGCAAGAAATGGGGCATGGTGAGCCTTTTGCCTCTTTGGATCAAGCTTTAATTAAAAGCGTTCAATCTGAAAAATTATATTTAAAAGTATGGGCTGCTGTAAAAAACGATCCCCTATTGACTCAAGGATCTTTAGATGAAGCCATCACTTATGCCGAAACTTCCAAGATAATTTCTGCTGCCGAGGCACAATTACTGCGTGACACAGAAAAATTATGTCATGAAATCTGTTCTGTTGATGATTTTGAGGCGCAGGCACTGACTCGAGACAAGCGCCTTGCGAGCGAGTTAAGCACATGATAGCCTAAACTTATAATTTATAACTGAAAATAGGTTAAATCTGACTATGTCTACTACTACTACAGCTACTACTGCTACTACTACTACTACTGCTGCACCTGCTCAGGGTGAGTTGCTTGCCTTGGAACTTAAAGGCGGGCTTTATACCCTAACGGCTCTACGCATCTATACGGCAGATAGCACGTTATTCGCCAAAAACTTAGAAGATAAAATAAAACAGGCACCTAAATTTTTTTATTGTGCCCCTGTCATTCTTGATCTAAGCCAATTTAAAATGCCTTTACCTAATACCATTGAACATTTTTTGAATGGGCTTTTAAGCTGTATTCGAAGTTTTAAGCTTATCCCGGTTGGCATCGTGCCTATGCAAAATGCCACTGAAGCGTTTATTCAAGCCACCCGGCAGCTTGATCTGGCCATTATTTCAGAGTCTAGAGGCAGTCTTAGCACAACGACACCTGCTGTTTCTAAAAAAGCGCCCCCCATCGCTCATGATCCTGAACCCCTATTAGCCCCCCCTACTTGTACTCGTATAATGAGTCAACCTGTCCGCTCTGGACAACAAATCTATGCCCCTCATGGTGATTTACTCATCCTAAGTTCTGTTAGCCATGGGGCCGAATTATTGGCTGATGGGCATATTCATGTTTACGGTCCATTAAGAGGCAGAGCTTTAGCCGGTATTTCAGGAAATCAACACGCACATATCTTTTGTCAAAGTTTAGAGGCTGAACTTGTTTCTATTGCAGGTCGTTATAAAATAAGTGAAGACTTAAAAGATCATCCACTCTGGAAAAAACCAACGCGCTTATTCTTAGAAAAGGGGAAATTACAGATTGCACCACTCTAAAATTTCAAATACTTATTTCGGTATTTCTTCACACTATTTGCTAATTTAAATTATAATAATAACTGTTTACTTAAATTCATTTAATTTAATCTAATTTAGAAAAGGAACATACCTTGACTAAACATACGTCAAAAGTTATCGTCATCACTTCAGGTAAAGGTGGCGTAGGTAAAACCACCACAAGTGCAGCCATCAGTGCGGGCCTGGCCAAAAGAGGATTCAAAACCGCTGTTATCGATTTTGACATTGGGTTAAGAAACTTAGATTTGGTTTTAGGCTGTGAACGCCGCGTTATTTACGATTTTGTAAATGTCATAAATGGCGATGCCAATTTATCTCAAGCCTTAATTAAAGATAAGCGCACCGATAAATTATTTATTTTGCCTGCCTCACAAACCCGAGACAAAGATGCCTTGAATACCGAAGGGGTTCAACGTGTTATTAATGAACTCAAAAAAGACTTTGATTTTATTATTTGTGATTCTCCTGCAGGCATTGAACGCGGTGCCTTAATGGCGCTTTATTTTGCCGATGAAGCCATTGTGGTCACCAATCCTGAAGTCTCATCTGTTAGAGACTCTGATAGAATCTTAGGCGTTTTGTCTAGCAAGTCTTTTAGAGCGGAAAATAATCAACCACCTATCAAAGAACATTTACTGGTCACACGCTACTCTGAAAGCCGGGTGGCAAAAGGCGAAATGTTAGGCATTAAAGATGTGACCGATATTCTGGCCATTCCTTTGCTTGGCATTATTCCAGAATCGCCTGCCGTATTAACTGCCTCTAACCGAGGGGTGCCCGTTACTTTAGATACCCCTAGCGATGCACAAGCCGCTTATGAAGATGCCGTATCTCGATTGTTAGGAGAAGAAGTTCCTTTTGATTCAGCCCAAACTTGGACCAAAAAGCTTTTCTCAAAACTCACTCGCTTTAGGAGTCCTGCATGAATTTACTGGATCTTTTTCGTTTTCCCGCAAAACGTTCTGCACAAGCTGCCAAAGAACGGCTACAAATCATTGTGCAGCATGAAAGTGCTAGGCATCGTGGTGGCAGTGGCGCCGATGATTTTATTAAACAACTTCAAAAAGAGTTGCTCGATGTTATCAGTAAATATGTCAACATCGACCCCGAAAAGATAAAAGTCCAGCTTGAACGAAGTGGTGATTATTCTGTACTAGAACTGAATGTCACCCTACCTGAATTGAATCCCCCTCCTCCTGCGGAGCCTATCATTGAGCCTGCCCAAATGGAAAAAACGGGCAGCTAGCTGAGTTATAAAGCTCTTAAAAGCGGGACGGCGCAAAGACCGTCCCCTACAACACCCTACCGCTCATCGGCTCAAACCTACCGTTCATCGGTTATCTCCCTATAAGCTATATACATAAGCTTTTTAACTTGCTACATTCTATTTTTTAAAAAATTCTTTTTAAGATTAAATATTAAAAATTAAAAATTAAAAGTTAAAAGTTAAAAGTTAAATAGGCAGATAATATTATAATGAGTGACATTCAAGCCTCTAGCGTAAAAGCCAGCTTGCGCTGCAAGGCAAGTGCTTGGCATAATAATTGTGCCTTAAACAGCTTAACGCATTTTATTTATAGTCAATTAGAAACAGAGCAATTACAACATTTATATGGCTCTAATCACGAATATCTCAGTTTATTAAAAAGCTTCCAAGATTATTATGAATTACCCAAAATGCCGAGCTGGGCTGAAATTAAAATATTATTGCAAAGCTTTGATGCACCGCATGATAAAGAAGTGATACTTGCGCCTGTTTTGCGTAAACACCTTGGAAAAATATTACTTCGTGAAAGCGCGAAATTATGGGAAATGGATGCAAGTATGGCTTTTTCTACCTACTTAGACCTAGGAGAAATAACCGATGCTGCCCTGTCTATTTTTAACGCTAATTCAGAATTTTTTGTACAGCTAAAACATAACTATGAGCAAGAAAAAGAGGCTTTGCTTCTCAGTCCTCTGCCTTTTTCTGAAGAAGAAACAATAGCTGCCACACAATTAATCTTGGACCATAACCGGGGAAAAATACCTGGTGGGCCAAGATATTTACCTATCGATGAGCAAAACATACAGAACAAAATTACCTTTACACGAAAAAACAATTTACTCGACAAGTATTTAAATCAGGCAAAAACCTATTGGTTACAATCTGGCTCTCGATCTTATGCTGATTATGTAGGCAATTTAAAAAATAGTGTGATGGTTTCAGCCGATCAACTTCAATTTCTGTGCCAAAAATTAAAAATTTCAGCCCTTGTTCATATGCCTGATGGTTCAATACTAAGGCCATCCGAAAGCTTTGTATGGGAAATGATTCTATTCAATAACGGCAGACATTGGGAATATCAAGAACCGACTGGAGATATGGAAAAACAAGCGCAACACAATGCTTATTATCTTGTAGAAAATGTAGAAAGCAAATTTAATAGCCATAATCCCGATAACCCCCCTCTCAGCGAAAATATCATAGCCCATATCAGAAACTGGTGGCTAGAATCTGGACCTTTAGTTGCTGAACCTGAGCCTGAGCCTGAATCCAGATGGACCAGTACGATAAATTGGGTTTTTGGAAAACCAAAACGAAAACGACCAGAAGAAAATAAAGAAGAAAGTAAAGCCGCAGAACAAGAAGAACAAAAAGAACAAAAACAAGAAGAAGAAAAAGCAGAAGCATCAGATTATGATGCTCCTGTTAAAAAACAAAAAATAGGATCCTAGCCTTGTTGTCTATCTTATTGTAGATGCGCTAAAACAGCCAACATCAATAACGCCACAATATTAATGATTTTGATCATGGGGTTAACTGCTGGGCCTGCCGTATCTTTATAAGGATCCCCAACCGTATCTCCGGTAACTGAGGCTTTATGGGCCTCAGAACCTTTTCCACCAAAATGTCCATCTTCGATATATTTTTTAGCGTTATCCCAGGCCCCACCACCAGAGGTCATAGAAATGGCCACAAAAATCCCGGTAATAATCGTCCCCATCAACATAGCGCCTAATGCGGTAAAAGCAGCTGATTTTCCGGCCACAGAATTAATGACCACCCAAAGTATCATTGGGGCTAATACAGGTAATAACGATGGCACAATCATCTCTTTGATGGCACATTTGGTTAATAAATCAACCGCTTTGCCATATTCAGGTTTCACGGTGCCTTCCATAATGCCTTTGATTTCGCGAAATTGACGCCTAACCTCAACCACCACTTGTCCGCCTGCTCTCCCTACTGCCATCATCCCCATAGCACCAAACAAATAAGGCAATAAGCCCCCCATAAATAAGCCTACTACCACAAAAGGATCGTTTAGACTAAATTGTACATCCAAATCAGGAAAATAATATTTCAAATCTTCAGTGTAAGCGGAAAATAACACCAAAGCTGCCAATCCAGCTGAGCCAATTGCATAGCCTTTGGTCACGGCTTTTGTGGTATTGCCTACTGCATCTAACGCATCGGTGATTATCCGAACTTCTTTAGGCAATTTAGACATTTCCGCAATGCCGCCTGCATTATCGGTAATAGGCCCATAAGCATCTAAGGCGACAATCATACCCGCCACCGCAAGCATTGCGGTAGCCGCAATGGCTATGCCTAATAACCCTGCGCTCATAAAAGAAATTAAAATCCCCATACAAATAACCATCACTGGCAATGCACAAGCTTCCATTGAAATCGCTAAGCCTTGAATAATATTTGTCGCATGACCGGTTTCAGAGGCAGCGGCCACACTTCTAACAGGACGATAGCGTGTAGACGTATAATATTCCGTCACCCAAACAATTAATCCCGTTACACCTAAGCCTGTAAAGGCACAAATTAATAATTGCATGCCTGTTACAGCACCTTCTTTTAGGGCAATAGGCTGATTAAATCCTATTAAAAAATAAGTTGCCACACTAATCAATACTGCAGACAACCCAGAACAGACTAGTAGGCCCTTATAGAGCGCACCCATGATATTATTATTGGTACCCAATTTAACCGCAAATGTGCCACCAATAGATCCTAAAATACACACGGCACCTATTAACAAAGGGTAGATCATTAAAGCTTCAGCTTGTGGGCCTGTCGCAAAAATTGACCCTAACAGCATGGTCGCCACAATGGTCACAACATAGGTTTCAAACAAATCGGCTGCCATACCAGCACAGTCTCCGACATTATCCCCCACATTGTCGGCAATCACTGCTGGGTTTCTGGGGTCGTCTTCTGGAATACCTGCTTCTAATTTTCCCACCAAATCTGCCCCTACATCTGCGCCTTTTGTAAAGATACCTCCACCCAAACGCGCAAAAATAGAAATCAACGAGGCCCCAAAACTGAGGGAAATAAGTGCCTCCATCATTGTACGAATCGGTAAATTTAACTCTTTTAGATATAAATAATAAGTAGTTACCCCAAATAAGCCCAAACCAACAACTAACATGCCTGTAATGGCGCCCCCTTTAAAAGCAATATCCAATGCCCCAGCTAATCCTTTGCGAGCAGCCTGAGCAGTGCGCACATTAGCCCGAACAGACACATTCATGCCAATATAACCTGCAAGACCAGAAAGCACTGCGCCAAAAACAAAACCTATGCCCGCATGCTTCCCTAACACCCAAGTGAGGAAAATAGCCACCAATATCCCGACTACAGAAATAGCACGATATTGACGATTTAAATAAGCATTTGCGCCTTCTTGAATGGCTGCGGCAATTTCAACCATTTTAGAATCGCCTGTTTCAGATGCAAATACTTTTCGCCCTGCATATAAGCCATAAATCAGGGCGATGCCCGCACAAGCTAAAATAAACCCATTCAATTCCATTAAGATCCTCCTTTTTTATTTAAATTAAGTATGGCTAAGCCACCATAAAATTATTTTCTATCTCGATTGTATCACCCAGCGCCCCCTCACGACCTAAATTAACTAATTTTTCGTCTATATTCGCAATAGTGGCTAATATACGACCTGCGACTAAATAAGGGTCACAATTGGCTCCTGGTCTTCTGTCTTCTAAATAGCCCCATCCCTGTTGTTTAACCTGTAAAGGAATACGAATAGAGGCTCCTCTATCTGAGATACCAGAACGAAATTGATCAATGCTACAAGTTTCATGTTCTCCCGTTAAACGGCTTCTTAATCCTGCGCCATACAAAGGTATATGTAATGCGTGCTTTTTAGACAAAAATTTCACGGCTTCATCAATGGCTTTTAAGCCTATTTTTGGGTCTCGTGTTTTATACGTTGAAAAATTCGTATGACATCCCGCTCCATTCCAATCGCCTAATACCGGTTTATTTGAAAAATTCACTTCAATTTCAAATGCTTCAGATAATCGATGTAACAACCATCTGGCTATCCATAAATGATCGCTGATGGTTAAAGCACTGACCTCTTCTCCTTCTATGCCTCTATAACCTACTTGAAATTCCCATTGTCCTGGCATCACTTCTCCATTGAGGCCATAAAAGGCAAGCCCTGCTTGCACACATGCTTGAGCATGCGCCTCTACTAATGCTCGACCAAAAACCACCTCACTGCCTACAGCACAATAAAAAGGCCCTTGTGGCTTAGGAAAGCCTTTTTCTGGCCAACCTAATGGACGTTGCATCAGAAATAAAGTATATTCTTGTTCAAATCCAAACCAAGATTCTAGTGCCGCCCCCCCTAATTCTAAAATGTTTCTCAGTTGTGCACGTGTATTGCTAACATGTGCTTGCCCGTCTGAAGTAAACACTTCACAAAGGACTAAATAATGATCTTGCCCTCTAATCGGATCAGGGAAAAAATTAACTGGCTTTAATATCAAATCAGACTGGTGTCCCGTCGATTGATAAGTAGAAGACCCATCAAAATTCCACTCAGGAAAAGTATTTAATTTAATTTTGTCTGAATTTTTTATTCTCACATATCGTGCCTTTGACCTAAGTTGCTGCGCAGGCAAAGCACCATCAAGCCAAATATATTCTGCAAACATACTAATGTTCTCCTTTTTTATTTTTATTAAAAACTTTTAATGTGCAATCACAGGACCTTCTCGAAGTGCTCTTCTCAAAATTTTACCTACGTTTGTTTTTGGCAGATCTTCTCTAAATTCAATCTCTTTTGGGATTTTATAATGCGTAAGATATATCTTGCAATATGCCATGATTTCTTCACTTGTGATCCTTGATTTTGCTTTAGGATTTCTCACCACAAATGCTTTTACCACTTCCCCATGGGTTCCTGATCCTCCCCCTACTACCGCCACTTCTTTTACACCTGGTAATTTAGCAATAATGTCTTCCACCTCATTAGGGTACACATTAAATCCAGAAACGATAATAATATCTTTTATTCTGTCAATAAGATAAAAATAGCCTTGCTGATCCATATAAGCAATATCGCCTGTTTTTAACCAACCCTCTTCCGTCAAAATTTCAGCTGTTTTATCGGGTTGCTCCCAATATCCTTTCATGACTTGTGGGCCTTTGACCCATAATTCTCCCGATTCACCTATGTTCACTTCTTTTCCATTCTCATCTCGAATCGAGGCTTCTGTAGAAGAAATAGGCAAGCCAATACTGCCATTAAATCCTTTCAAGTTCATGGGGTTAATGATGCAAGCAGGAGAGGCCTCTGTTAGGCCATAGGCTTCAATTAAAGGATGTCCTGTGATATGCTCCCACTTTTCAGCAACGCTGCGTTGTACCGCCATCCCCCCCCCTAATGCTATCGCCAAATTTGAAAAGTCCAATTTAGCAAAATTAGGATAATGAACTAAGGCATTAAATAAAGTATTCACCCCTGTAATGGCCATAAATTTTTCACCTCGTATGGCTTTAACAAAATGAGGAATGTCTCTTGGATTCGTAATTAAAATATTACATTTTCCGAGGTACATAAAAAGCAGACAATTTGCGGTTAAAGAAAAAATGTGGTAAAGCGGCAAAGCAGTAATGACCCCGCCTTTTTTATGATCTGACAGCAGGGGCATAACCCATGATTTGGCTTGTAAAATATTGGCTATCATATTACGATGGGTAAGCATTGCGCCTTTTGCCCCCCCTGTCGTTCCCCCTGTATATTGTAAAAAAGCCAAATCTTGATTTCGAATAGCTGGGAGCGGGTAAGATTTTTCACCCCCCAGATTCAGCGCTTCTAAAAATTTAACGTGATGCAAAATGGTGTAATCCGGTACCATTTTTTTTATTTTTTTAACCACAAAGTTCATCACATGGCGCTTAAAAAAAGAAAATAAATCGCCTACTTCCGTAATCATGACTTTTAAATGCGGTTTTTCTAGCAATGCCTGTTGTACGGTATCTGCAAAATTAGCTAAAACAATTAGCCCCTTTGTACTTGAATCTGATAATACTTTTTTTAACTCATGAGAGGTATATAAAGGATTAATATTCACCACCACTAATCCTGCCCGCAAAATGCCCCATAATACAACAGGGTATTGCAAGAGATTGGGCATCATAATGCCTACTCTATCGCCTTTTTTTAGCCCCCAATGATGGATAAAAAAACTTGCCATAGCATTAGACAAATTATTTAGCTGCTGGAAAGTCAAGACTTGCCCCATATTGCTAAAAGCCGGCTCAGTGGCATATTGCTTAAAAACCTCCTCTGCCAACTGCACCAAAGAAGTATACTGATCGGGATTAATTTCATTCGGCACCCCTTCTTGATATGCTTTAAGCCAAATCTTTTCCATGTTTTTTTGTGTTCCCTTTATTTTAAGCAATAATTTAATTCATGAATTTAATTCATAAATTTGATGCCTTGAGCAAGCGGCAAGATTAATCCTCCATTTACGGTATTGGTTTGCCTGCGCATATAGGCTTTCCAGCAATCTGAACCTGCTTCCCTGCCCCCACCTGTTTCTTTTTCCCCACCAAAAGCGCCGCCTATTTCTGCACCACTGGTGCCAACATTAATATTGGCCATGCCACAATCACTACCCATAGCAGATAAAAATAATTCAGTATTTCTGTAATGATTGGAAAATAAAGCCGATGATAACCCTTGTGGCACCTGATTATTCATCTGAATGGCCTCTGTTATCGTGTTAAAATTCATGACATATAAAATTGGCGCAAATGTCTCTTCTTGCAAAACAGATGAATGTGAGTCAATGATTATGATAGCAGGTTGAACAAAATAACCTGATCTCTCGAGTTTTCTACCCCCAAATATTACTTTCCCTCCTGAATTCTTAGCCATTTCGATTATATGAAAATACTTGTCTACTGCTGCCTTATCAATCAATGGCCCCATATGAACGCTTGAGTCGAGCGGATCGCCCATTTTAATTTGCGAATAGGCATGGATTAATTTTTCTATTATTATTTTCTCTAAACTTTGGTGCACAATTAAACGCCGCGTTGAGGTACAACGTTGACCAGAAGTTCCAACTGCCCCAAATACAATGGCAGGGATAGCCAAATTTAAATCGGCCGTTTCGTCTATAATAACGGCATTATTCCCCCCTAATTCTAAAATAACGCGCCCAAAACGCTCTGCCACTAATTTGGCCACATGACGCCCTGTGTGTGTTGAACCTGTAAAAGAAATCAAGGGCACCCGTTTGTCTTTTAAAAACGCATCCCCTAAAGCATGATCAGGAGAAATAAACAAAGAAAAGATTTGCTCATACCCTAAATCCGACATGGCTTCATCACAAATACTTTGTACTGCAATAGCACATAATGGCGTTTTAGAAGAGGGCTTCCAGACAACCGTATTGCCACAAATGACGGCTAAAAAAGCATTCCATGCCCAAACTGCTACGGGAAAATTAAAAGCACTAATGACGCCTACTACGCCATAAGGGTGCCATTGCTCCATAATGCGATGATACGCGCGCTCAGATGGCATGGTTTTACCATATAACATTCTCGATAAGCCAACAGAAAAGTCAGCCATGTCTATCATTTCTTGAACTTCCCCTTCTGCTTCTTGAAGGCTTTTTCCCATTTCAAGAGAAATTAAACGACCTAAGGCCATTTTATTTTCACGAAGCAATAGCCCAATATTTCTGATCAATTCGGCTCGTTGAGGTGCAGGGACTGCTTGCCAACTGCTAAAACGCTTAGCAGACAATTGTATTATTTTTTCATATTGATCTGTTGAACACGTTTTTATTTTAGCAATCACTTGTTCTGTAGTCGGATTAATCGAAACTAAAAGATCCCCATTATCTTCTAATTTTTCTTCTAAGCTAAGATCTAAGCTAACACCAGAATAAATCTCTTTTTTATGAATATTATCAAAATCCCATTCAAATATCATAGCATTTTCCAAAATGGCTTTGTTTAATATCCCTCAAACTAAATTGTTCTTGTAAAACTAATCCCTGATATTTTTGAGGAGACTTCATCACAATATCCAGCACACTACATAATCCTGAGGCAGTTGTTGTTTGAATTGCCGACCATTTACGCCCGACAAATTCCATTGGATATATTTTTTTAAAAAAGGTTTCTTCAATAAAATCTTTATTTTTTTTGCCCGATACAGCAACATAAACTAAAATAACATCTTGCGTGGTTTTGGGAATAGCACGTTCTAACATCACTTTTAAATCTTCACGATGATCATTTAATTTTAAATCATTCATTAAAAAGCGCATTTTTTCACAATGCCCAGGATAGCGTAATGTTTTATAATTCATTGTTTTAACGCGATTTTCGTAAGTTTTGGCTAAAGAACCCAAGCCTCCTGAGGTATGAAAGGCCTCATATAATAAGCCATCGATTTGAATGGTTTCCCGCCCCTCTAAAGGCTGCAAAATCACTTGTTTACCATTTTTTATGCCAACACAGGGGCTGCCATATTCATTAATCAATCCCTCTGTAGACCAGGTTAAGGCAAATTTTAAAGTATTATTAGGATGAACCGGCAAAGCCCCTACCCGCATTAATACCGCATCCAGCGTATCAAAATGTTGCATGAGTTCATGTGCAACAATACTAATAAAACCAGGGGCCAAACCACACTGTGGCACAAAAGCAGAAGATGCCTCAAGGGCAAGCTCAATGACTTTTTCAGTATTACGCCTATCTTCTGTTAAATCAAAATAATGAATTTTCTGCTCTCGGGCAATCACCGCAACAAGATAATTCAAATGATAGGGTAAGCAGCTTACTACAGCTTGGATTTGATTTTGAACAATACACTGAGTTAATTGAAGTTTATCTTCTGCCTTCAAAGACAAGCACTGAATTGCTTCGCTTTGTGTGCCTAAGGCATGCATATCAAAAGTATCCATGGCACTATCCGTTAAAAATACTTGATAGCGCTTGCTCTCTGATAATAAGCAAGCTATTAAGGTTCCAATTTTTCCTGCCCCAATAACTAAAATATTATACAAATTATTCTCCTAACTTAAAAATAGCTTGTTCCATAAGGCTTATCACACCATGCTACTATGACTTTTCTAAGAGGAGCAAATCACTACCGCTATTTTTTTAACAGCTTGTTAGTTAACTTATTTTTATTCGTTTATAAACCTCGTGGTATATTATGAGGTGATCTTTAAGGGCTGGCAGCGCTTTCATGATTAAAAAATGACCTATACTGAAAACGAATAAAACCTAATAAAAGCCAACTGGCTTTCTTTTTAGGTTGGATTATTAATTGAATCTGAATAAAGAGTGTGTTAATTTAAAAAAATATGAAATTAATAAGCATGATACATAACCTTCCCCAAATTGGCCGAATTTATTATTTTAGGCCCGCGGGGAGCGTTTGCTTGTTAAAAACATAACGAAGCGAATTCTAAAAACCCCCGCACTGTCACCGGTCCGGGGGTTTTTTTTTATGGGTATCTAAATATTTGGAGGAGCAATATATGTCCACTCATCGCCTCACCCCTTGGGTTATTTGGCTTATTCCGATGAGCTTTTGTGCTTTTCAGTTTGTCTTAAGAGTGTTTCCTGGCAACGTACAAACTGAACTCATGACTGAATATCATATTGATGCGACTGCATTTGGGCTCTTTTCAGCTGCCTACTACTTTGGGTATGCTGGCTTACAAATTCCTATGGCTATCTTTATGGAAAAATATGGCCCTAGGCTCATTATTACGCTTAGCGCCTTACTTTGTGCCCTTGGATGTTGGCTGATGGTGAATACAACGCCTTCTTGGGAAATCGCGATAATCAGCCGTTTTATGATTGGTGTAGGTTCTGTTGTTGGATTTTTAGGCACCACCAAAGTCATAGTAGATTGGTTTCCCCATCAAAATCATACTAAAATGATTGGGATATCTATGAGCATTGGATTATTAGGCGCCCTATACGGTGGCAAGCCTATTAATTTACTCGTTGCACAATCAAATTGGCAATCCGTATTATCTGGATTAGGCATTGTAGCGACGGTTATTGCACTTTTGGCTTTTATCTTAGTGCGTAGCCCGCATAAAATCCTCGAAGAAAGAAAGGCCGCTCATTCTGGCAGTTTAGTCTCTTGGTTTATTCAGCTTTTACCCCTTCTTAAAAATAAGACTTTTATTTTATTAGCCATGGCCAATTTTCTCATGGTCGGAAGCGTAGAAGGTTTTGCAGACAGTTGGGGCGTAAACTATCTTGCACTAGGTGCTGGCATTGCCAAATCGGAAGCTTCACTCTTAACGTCTTTTATTTTTTTAGGCATGCTCATTGGCGCGCCTTTATTAAGCTTTATCGCAGACAAAACGCAAGCACATTTTAAATTAGCCAGTTTATGTGGGCTATTCATGGCGGTTTGTGTTGGCATTTTATTAATGAGACCCGACTGGTTTTCTTTATGGGGTCTAAAAGCACTGATGCTAGGCATTGGCTTTTTATCTGGCTATCAAGCCCTTGTTTTTGTGATTGGAGAAGGGTTAGCCCCTAAGCATTTAAATAATATTTCTATTGCAACCTTAAATTGCATTAATATGTTTGGGGGCTCATTTTTTCATTTTACCATTGGTACCGTAATGGATATTCGCTCGAAAGGTCAAATAGATGCCTTAGGCCTACCTATGTACAAGCTTCAAACTTACAGTGTTGGCCTAGCCGTTATCCCCATTATGGCTTTACTCGGTGGATTAATACTATTTACTGTCAAAAATAAAAATAAAAATAAAAATAAAAAATAAAAAATAAAAAATAAAAATAAAAGTAGGAATAACGTGAATATGACTCGTCAATTATTACCTTGGTTCATCTGGTTAACCCCTGTGCTATTTTTTGCCTTTCAGTTTATTTTAAGATTATTTCCAGGCAACGTTCAAAGTGAACTCATGCAGCATTTTCAAGTCGATGCAACTTCTTTCGGCGTATTCGCTTCGGCTTATTATATAGGTTACGCTGGAATGCAAATTCCAATGGCTATTTTAATCGAAAAATTTGGACCCAAATTAATGATAGCAAGCAGCGCTCTGCTGTGTGCCATCGCCTGCTGGATGATGATTTGGGCAGACAGCTGGCCACTTGCTGTTTTCAGTCGATTTTTAATTGGTGCCGGATCCGTTGTGGGATTTTTAGGCACAACCAAAATTATCAGTGATTGGTTCTCAGCTGAACACCATGCCAAAATGATAGGATTTTCTTTCAGTTTTGGTTTAATTGGTGCGGTCTATGGGGGCAAACCCATTTCTCTCATGGTAGAACAAACCAATTGGCAAGAAGTGTTAATGTTATTAGGCTTTGTTGCCGCAGCCATTGCCATTTTAGCGCTATTATTTGTCAAGATCCCAAATAAACCAAACTCAAACAAAGCAAATAGAGCAAATATAGCAAAAAATAAGAGCGGCTCGCTGATAAAAGATTTACGCCTACTTTTTTCAACTAGAGCGTTACTGATTTTAGCCATAGCCAATTTTTTAATGGTGGGAAGTTTAGAAGGTTTTGCAGATGTATGGGGGACCAATTATTTAAGCATGATGTTAGGGGTAAGCAAAGCCGATGCAGCGCATTTAACGTCTTATATTTTTATGGGCATGATTTTAGGGGCGCCTTTATTAAGCTATCTGGCCGATAAAAGCCACTCGCATATCAAGATAACCGGATTATGTGGACTTATGATGGCTTTATTAATGGGCGGGTTAATTTTATTTACAAATCATTTTAATATCATGTGTGTGAAAATTATTTTATTCACCGTCGGAATGTTATCTACCTATCAAGTATTGGTTTTTGTGGTAGGAGAAAGATTGGTGCCAAAACATTTAAGCAATATTGCCATTGCGACCTTAAACTGTATTAACATGTTTGGGGGATCTTTTTTTCATTCTACCATTGGATTACTCATAGACTATTTTTGGACTGGAGAATTAAATACCGCGGGGCAGCCTCTCTATGATATGCAAGCCTACTCCAGTGGCTTATTCATTATTCCCATTACGGCTTTATTAGGCGGATTATTAATTGTTTTTATCAAAAAAGAAAAGAAATAACCCTCGTATTTTTTATTTTATTTTATCTAGAAAATGCGATATTTTATTTTTTGGCTGATTTGAAATTTTTAAAAACAAATCTACATCAGGTGTTATCTTGATTTTTTCTGACACGTATTTTTGCATATGCATCCAAATATAATACGTGCTGATAACATCATCTAATGCCCGATGTGCCTTATGTTCTTTAGGCACCTTAATTTTTAAATGAGAAATTAAGCTTGTTAATTTATAATCAGGGGAATCAAGAATGAGTCTTCTGGCTAATTTTAGAGTGCACAAAAATTTATTTTCAATTTTTTTTCCTGCATTTTCCATTTCTGATACTAAAAATTTCTGATCAAATGAGGCATTGTGGGCTAAAATAGGTCTGTTGCCTAAAAATTCTTTGAGTTTAGGCATAATGGCTTCTGGCCTGGGTTGCCCTTTTACCATTTGATTCGTAATGCCCGTGATCTCTGTAATAAAATACGGTATAGAAAATCCTGGGTACATGAGCTGAGAAAATTGCTCTACAATTTTGTTATCTCTCACCAGTACCGCGCCTACTTCTATTATTCTGGCATACGCTGGTGAAAGCCCGGTGGTTTCAAAATCTAATATGACAAATTCTTGCATTTCTTAACTCTTAAGGCTTTTAAGATCATTTTTGAGCGATCTTACCTTAAATGTCTAAATAGCACATCCATTTTTGAATTTAAAAATAGCTAGCTAACTATTTCATGGTTATCACTAATTTTTCAGATTGGCTTTCTTGTCTGGGTCTGAGACTGACTGAGTCGGATTACTTTGCGCCGATGATTTATCAGCTTGAGGCGTAAATGTTGGAGCATTTTGCTTTAGAACATCGGGATCGGGCGAAATAAACCTATTATTAAAAGAATCGAGAATGTCCTGAGCTTTCTTCTTCTGTTCCTGGCAGTGCCCCTCAAACTCTAGATCCCATTTTCCTAAATGCTCATCACGTCTTTTTTCATTATCTACTTTAGTTGAAACAGGGCAGTGCTGTTCTCTAAGAAGCTTTAATTTTTCAGGTAAGCTATCTAATTCCCCTTTCAATCTCTGTGCTATTTCTTTAAATTTTTTTAATTCAGTTTCGTTAATTTCATTAGGATGACGTACTAAATGCTCATTTAATGCCCACTCAAGTTTATCATAACAGTCCTTTACTAACTGATCCATCATCAATTTACTGACTAAATATCCTTCTCGAAATTTATCTAAAGTCGGCCTATCGTTATCTTGAAACATTTGACTCCAACCAGCTGTAACTGGAAAATCTTGTTTCTCCAAATTAGATTCAACATACTTATTAATTAACTTATCACGCATTAACGCATTATTAGGGTTACTCCAATCAAGGTTCATCAATAAAAAATTTATTAACTCTTTGTTGCCTTTATTTAAAGCCGCTTCACATGCCTTGTTTATTGCCTCTTCTGAAAAGCCTAAATTATTATTCTGACTTTTTTTATACAAATCAAATAAGTCTCTTAATAAGGGAACCGCATCATTATTTTTTTGAGAAAAATTTACCAGCATGTTAGAAGCCTCTTCTTTCGTTAAGGTTTTTTCCTTGCTAATAGCAAGCCCAAGCTGGTTTTCATAAAAATTATATTTCTTAATATTTAGTTCCGCCAATACCTTCTGATCAAATAAGATAGCGGCATTAAGCTCATCTTGAATGGTTTTTGGGAAATTATTTTTGTTAGTCTGAAGCCCCTGTATTTCTTTTATATGCTTTTCTATTTTTTCAATATTTGAATCTAGATCTGGCATAGAAGCATTTACATTGATGGTAGCTAGAGGAGGATTTAAAAAATATGGTTTAACTTTTTCTATTAACTTATTTTTAAAGTTTTCTATTTCTTGCGTGTGGCGAGTCTTAACCTGTTCAGGAAGATCAATTAGCTCAAAATTCACCGTAATTTTCTCTAATTTTTCTACATTTTTTAATAAATCTGAAAGTTTTTTTAAGTCAAAAACCCTATCAGCGCTTGCCTCTTCTTTAGGCTCGCGACTAACAATCTCTTTCATCCCTAATAATAAATTATTTTGAATGCGTATAAACTCACGTTGGAAATTTACCGTTTTGGCCAGATTTAAAGAGTTCGGATCAGAGCTAAAAGCAGAGGCTATCTCAATACCAAGCTGAATATCACTCTGTAATTTTTCTAAATCTTCAATCGCAGCTTCATACTTAACCATTAATTCTTGGCTTGTCATTTTCTGGAAATATTGAATAGATTTAATTCGCTTCGCTATTATTTCTTTAACCACGTCTAAATCTTGTTTTTTTAAATTTATTTTTTTTACTTTTTCCTCAATCTTTTTCATCTGGCTTTCAATTTCTATACTTTCCTTCATCTCCCTTGTGGTTATTCCAAATAAAGCTGCCACGCTACTTTTCACTCTGCCAAAAAAAGTCTTTTGTGATTTTTCAAGTATATCTTTGCGATTTTGAATCTTTTCTTTTTCTGATTCTTGTTCTTTTAAATCAGATGTCTTGGCTTCTATTTCAACTAGAACGCTTCTAAGTTCGGCATTTAAACTGGTCTCATCTTTAGGCTGCAAGTTAAAATAAGTTTTTATTTCTAGGACATGATTATGATATTTTTTATCTTTAAAAACAAAAGGATCTTGACGGCTCTCAGTGACTATTTCCCCCATTTTGCTAAATTGCCCTTTTATTTTTTCTTTTATTTTTTTATTTTCTTCTCTGTTTAATTTATTCACTTCTTTTCGAAGAAGCTTTCTTTGTTCTTCTACATTTTGCTCTATCCACATACCATGTTGTGCTAAGCCAGAATAATAAATAGGGTTTGCAGCATTAACAGCCAAAGTCTTTGCTGCTTCTGTCACAGAGTTCTTAAACTCAGCTAATTTTTGATAAGCCCATGGTCCCCATTGCGTTAAATCGACTTTTTCTTCAGGCTTATCGAGCATAGAGGCAGGTTGAGCTGCACCTAATATACCCGCCACATTTTTAGTTCGACGAGCCAGATTTATTGCGCCTGAAAATTCATTTGAGACGTAGCTCAGGGTAGAAACATAAGTATTATTTTTGTTTTCAACAGAAGCGAGCTTTTTAACCCGAGTATATTCTGCCAGATACAAAGCTTGCATTTTATTAATCGCATCTTGTTCACTAAGTGCGTTTTTATCCAGCAATTTTAAACAAAAATCATTTTTAGCCTTATTTATCTTTTCAAAAGAACTCGAGCCTCGAGAATTTTGATAACTTTGATAGCTTTGATATAAATCTTTTGCATGATCAAACCCTAAATTTTGCGCAATATTATCCAAAAAAACTTGCCCTTCAGCGCTGCCTATTGCTTCAAGACCATATTCTTTTAACAATTTTGCTTTTTTATCTGGATCATTTAGGCTAAGTTGTTCGATGCTAGATAGCATATCTGAATGCTGTACGACTTGTGCGTAATAAAATTCAAAAGAAAAAACGGCTATTTTTTCAGCAATATTTTTTTCAGCAATATTTTCTTGAGATTTATCAGGAAGATTATCGCTTGATGGGATCTGTTTAAACCTACGATATTTGTCTTCGCCCATTGCCTTTTCTAAAAAATCAGGCTTCCATTTATTTTGGTCTTTGGGAACTATTTTTGATTTTTCTAAATTGATTTTTTCTGGCATAGCGTTTACCTGCGCTATAAACACTGGGCTCATGCCCGATTCAACCCCATCTATCCATGACTGAGCTAATGGATTCACCACCATTTTATCGACTGCACCTGCTATCATACCTGGGTTATCTTTTTGTTCAGAAGGTTTCCCCGAAGGATTCACAAAAGCTGAGACCCATTGCCCACTACTCGACCCTAAAAAAAAATTTAAGCCTTCAAAGGTACGCTTAGCCTCTAAAATAAACTGGTTAGCCTGAGGATCGCCTAAATTGGTTGTTGTTTGTAAGGCCGCCAATTCTATACTGATTTTATTTACGGCATCTTGTAAAATTTCTGGTTTTTTATGCTCTGCTGTATTTTGATCTGCTAATAGCAAATTAACTGCTTTAATCAGTCTTTTTATTTCTGTGATTTCTTTTGGCTGTGATTCCGATTCAGCTGGTAAAAATTTTAGTTTGCCTAAACCCTGGTCCAAGAAGCCTATCAGGGGCATCACTTTTGATTGGCCTAGCGCTTTTAAAGCCGCATCTAAATTTAATGCTGATTGATTCACATCTACCATAAACCTACCCTCTACTAATAAATAATCTCTAACTAAGAGACTATCTAGGGTTCAATTTAGTTCATGTTATTTTTTTTAATGTCAGAGCAATTTTAAAATGTCACCTGTTTAAACAGCCAGTTATAATTAGCGGGTATACAAACATTCCAGGGAGCGGGGGTAATATGTGGTTAAAGAATGTTGTCTGACATCTTTATAAATCGAAAAATAAATGATAATTTTGATCGCTGGGCCGGCACAGAGACCCATAGGCGTCAAGCTTAAATTGTAATTGGGGGTTTTATCCCTTCTCCCGTTACCACTAGCGTTTTTTAAGGCCCAATCGAATTAACTCTGTGCTAGATAAGTCGCTCTGATAGACAGCCTGAATGGTTTTTTGGGCTTCCGGTAATTTATACCCCAAAGATACCAGTCCAGAAATGGCTTCGGCTTTAGCAGGAGAACGTGTCAAAATAATTTGGGTTTTATCTTGAGAAACGATAGATTTTTCTAATTTTTCGACTTGATCTCTGAGTTCTATAATCACTCGCTCAGCTGTTTTTTTTCCAATCCCCGGTACAGCTGAAATGGCTCGGCTGTTTTCGGCTAAAACATGTTCTATTAATTCTTGGGTGGTTTGAGCCGATAAAATGGCCAAGGCTATTTTAGGGCCAATGCCATTGACTTTTAATAAAAGCTTAAACATATTTTTATCTTGCTGATCTAAAAAGCCAAATAATAAATTCGCGTCTTCTCTGATAACTTGATAAATATAAAGTTTCACCGCCTGCCCCACTAAAGGCAGCTGATATACCGTGGTCATAGGTGCCATAACAGCATAGCCAACCCCTTGAACCTCTATGATTAAATCAGGTGGATTCAGCTCACGGAGTATTCCTGTTAACATGGCTATCATAAAAAAATATCCCTTTATTTATTATTTATTATTTATTTTATTTTATTTTATTTTATTTAATAGCGGCATATGATAAGCATGACAAAGCGCTATCGCTAAGGCATCGGCGCAATCGGCTTGAGGCAGTTGATTTAAACTCAATACTTTTTTGACTATCTGCTGAATCTGAGACTTTTCTGCAGCCCCATATCCCACCACTGTTTTTTTGACTAATCGAGGCGCATATTCAAAAATCGGCAAGTCGCTCAAGCTTGCTGCTGCAATCGCAACGCCTCTGGCATGACCTAATTTTAACGCCGACTGAATGTTTTTATGTACAAAAACTTGTTCAATCGCCATCACTGTTGGACCATGTTGTGCTATCACCGCGCTTAAACGCCTAAATAATTCTCCTAACCTTTTAGGAAAACTACTTTCTACTAAACGAATGGCGCCGCCTTCTAAACAAGTCATGCCCTTGAGATCTAGCTCAAGTACGCCATATCCTGTGATTCTCGAACCGGGATCGATGCCTAAAATTATAATTTGGCAGCCACCTCATCTGAAATGTCGACATTAGAAAATACCTCTTGCACATCATCTAATTCTTCTAGCATTTCTAACATTTTAATAATCGTGGGTGCTTGAGTGTCATCCGCTTCAACATAAATCGCAGCCACACGAGTGACTTCACTTGAAAGGGGCTTTAACTTATGCGTATTAAATTCAGCATTTAATTTTTCAAAGTCTTCTGGCGCGCAGGTCACACTCACTTCTCCTGAAGATTCTGTGAGTACATCTAAGGCCCCAGCTTCAAGCGCGACTTCCATGATTTTATCTTCATTTGAGCCTTCTGGAAAAACAAATTGACCTACTTTAGAAAATAAATAAGCCACTGAACCATCGGTGCCTAAATTTCCACCACATTTACTAAAAGCATGTCGCACTTCTGACACCGTGCGATTACGATTGTCTGTCAAACATTCGACAATGACGGCTACCCCACCTAGACCATAACCTTCATAAGTTACCGATTCTAAGTGTGCACCTTCTTGATCTCCCACCCCTCTTTTGATGGCCCTATCTATCGTATCTTTAGTCATATTTTGAGTTAATGCTTTATCCACCACCAAACGCAACCTAGGGTTTGTGCTAATCTCTGCCCCCCCTAATCTGGCAGAAACCGTGATTTCTCGAATCAACTTAGTAAAAATTTTACCCCGTTTCGCATCTTGTGCACCTTTACGATGCTTAATGTTTGCCCATTTACTGTGTCCAGCCATATTATCCTCGTGTATGCTTAATGCTTATTTATGTATTTTTCTTTGGGGGGATAAGTGCAATATTCAGCTCCTGAAGCTGTTTTGTGTCTATCGCTGAAGGGGCAGAAGTCAAGGGACAAGACGCCGATTGGGTTTTAGGGAAAGCAATCACATCTCTTAACGAACTGGCCCCTGTCATTAACATCACCAAACGATCTAACCCTAAAGCAATACCGCCATGAGGTGGGCAGCCATACTGTAAGGCTTTTAATAAAAAGCCAAACTTAAGCTCAGCTGCTTCTTTATCTATACCCAATAAATTAAAGACCGTTTCTTGTAATTCTTGACGATGAATTCGGATAGAGCCACCACCTAATTCTACGCCATTTAACACTAAATCGTAGGCTCTAGATAAACTGGCACCTGGATTTTGCTTTAATTGCTCTATGTCTTGAATTTTAGGTGCCGTAAACGGATGATGTAGGGCTTGCCAACGTTTGTCTTCTTCACTCCATTCGAACATAGGAAAATCGACCACCCATAAGGCCTGCCAGCCAGGCTTGATCAAGCCTAAATCTTGTCCTAATTTAATTCTTAACGCCCCAAGCGCCTCACTTACTATTTTAGATTTATCCGCCCCAAAAAATATCAGATCGCCTGTTTGCGCTTCTAGTCGCGTTAAAATATTTTCAATCACATCGGGGGGTAAAAATTTTAAAATAGGCGATTGCAAGCCATCTGCCTTATTTCTATCATTAATTTTGATATAAGCCAACCCTTTGGCTCCGTAAATACCCACAAATTTCGCATAATCATCTAACTGTTTACGGCTAAGCTCTGCGCCTTTAGGTAATTTTAAGGCCGTTACACGGCAATGTGGATCTTGAGCTGCGTCTTTGAATACTTTAAATTCAACTGTACTCACTAAATCTTTTATGTCGACTAATTCAAGCGCAATACGCAAATCGGGCTTGTCTACCCCAAAACGACGAATGGCCTCTTCATAAGTCATGACAGGCAAAGGCAGGGCCATGTCGACTTTTAACACATCTTTAAATAAACCAGAGACCATTTTTTCTATGATAACTTGAATATCGCGTTCTTCTAAAAAAGACGTTTCAATATCTAATTGCGTAAATTCAGGTTGTCTGTCGGCTCTAAGATCTTCATCTCTGAAACACCTGACAATTTGATAATATTTATCAAACCCTGACATCATCAAAATTTGTTTAAATAATTGAGGAGATTGGGGTAAGGCAAAAAATTGTCCCACATGTGTACGACTGGGCACCAAATAATCCCTGGCTCCTTCTGGGGTTGCTTTGGTTAAAAAAGGCGTTTCAATATCTAAAAAACCATCGTTATCTAAATAATTTCTCAGATATCTGGCAATATGCGCGCGTAATTTAAAACGATTTAACATTTGTGGACGACGTAAATCTAAAAAACGATATTTAAGTCGAATTTCTTCATTTACCTCATTATCATCTAACATAAAAGGCGGTGTTAATGCCGTATTAAGAATCGTTAAAATATCACATTCAACTTCAATCTCACCCGTCGCTAACTCTTTATTTCCAGTCCCCGTGGGTCTTTCAGAAACCGTGCCCTGAATACTTAATACAAATTCATTGCGAATGCTTTCCGCTAATTTAAAAGCAGCTGCATTTTGAGGATTGATAACAATTTGAACCAAACCTTCTCTGTCTCTGAGATCAATAAAAATCACCCCACCGTGATCTCTTCTACGGTGGACCCAACCACAAAGCGTGATTTTTTCACCTAAGTGCGCTTTTCTGACGGCTCCGCAATAATGGCTGCGCATAATATCTTGTCCTTAGTTTTTGTATGAATTTAAATATAATCTTAATCTTAATCTTAATTTTTATCTTTATTATTATCTTTATTATTATTACTAACCCCATTTGCTACAGGCTGAGCCGGCGCTGATTTGGCTGATTTTTCATCTCTAAACCAACCACTACCAGATAAATGAAAAGAAGGAGAGGTTAGCAACTTAACCAGCTTTTCTTCTCCACAAGCAGGACATTGGATCAATGCAGGCTCTGAGGATTTTTGCAGTGCCTCCAATTCATGTGCACAAGATTGACAAACATAAGGATAAATCGGCATAAATATAACCTATAAAACTAACAAATTGATGGGCTAAGGCTATATTATAAATAATATTGACCCAAAACGGCAGCCTTAATACAGCAGCCACATAAAGTCTGGCTTAAAATAATAAGATGGCAACACCTACTCATCTAATCCAAGCAAGAGGACACCTCTGGTCTAGCTTGCAAGTTTATAATCTTTACCGATTTATCTTGGCCTGTCTGGTATTACTTGCCCATCAAGCAAAGCTCGCCCCTGAATTACTATTAGTTGGAAATCAAAGTTTTTTCGTGCTCAGTACCTATAGCTATGTGAGTTTTGCCCTATTTGCTTTTTATATTACCTGGAAGGACAATCCGCTGAGTAAAACTTTTAGTTACTTAGCGCCTATTTTAGACTTATTGTTTGTCAGTGTGTTAATGCAATCAAGCGGTGGCGTCACCCATGGTATGGGTGTCTTATTTGTTATTGTGATTATTGCACAGACTTTATTAAATCCAGGCTATTGGGCTATTGCCACCACTTTTTTTGGCTGTACCTTACTGATTGGATTACAACTTTATGACTGGATTTTTTATCCTATTAGCCGTGCAAGCTTATTGCCCACGCTAGCATTAGGCCTGACCTGTATTAGTGGCGCCTTTCTGGCAAGTCGATTACTCAAAAAAGTAACCAGCCAATCGCTTGCGCTTTCTACTGCTGAAGAACTGAATAGCCTTATTGTTTCGTTAATGCAAGATGGCGTGATTATTCTTGATCAACAGCAACAAACTAAATTAATTAATCAAAAAGCAAAGCAATTATTACAGCTTACCCATAACCCACAAGAGTTATCCGACTTTCCTAAAGACTTTCAATCCGTATTTGCGCAAAAAATACTGCCTCACCTATCATACCGATTGGATATTCAATCCTGGGGAAAAAGCCAAGATCATGCTCAAAATGGTCAAATCATTTTTTTATATGATCTCATGGAAGAAAAAAAAAGAGCCCAAACCCTAAAACTTGCTTCATTGGGTCAATTAGCGGCAAATCTTGCACATGAAATTCGCAATCCCTTATCTGCCATAAATCAAGCTGCTCAACTATTGGCAGAGTTAAATCAAGCACCTCAGCAAAATAGACTGCTGGAAATTTTATTAGATAACAGCAAGCGTATTAATACCGTCATTAAAAATGTTTTGTCTTTATCAACAAGAGCCCTCCCCCAAGCTAAAAATATTAATTTAATCGGCTGGCTAGAAGACTTAAGTGAAGATTTATATTTTAGCTACACGAATCAATTACATATTGAAAAAACCTATCCTTTAGAGCCTGTTCATATTCAGTGTGATGCCTCTCAACTCAGACAAGTGCTTTTAAATTTATGTGAAAATGGCATTCGCTATAGCTTGAAAAAAAATAAAATTGCCACCCTAAAAATTCAAGTAAGCTTATCTAAAGAACGACACAAAAGCCTGATTCATATTGACATCATTGATAATGGTAAAGGCATTTCAGCAGAATGTCTTAAGCATCTTTTTGAGCCTTTTTATAGCACCGAAAGAAATGGATCTGGATTGGGGTTATTTGTAGCCAAAGAATTAATTGAATTGAATGGCGGTCAATTAAAATTTTTTAACCATTTTCCGACAGGTTGTCAATTTAGAGTAACGTTATATGAAAAAAAATGAATTTTCCTATTTTGCCCTCATTGTTGATGACGAGCCTGACATTGGTGAGTTAATTTCTTTGAGCTTAAAAAAAGAAAATATACAATGCGATATTGCTTATTCTATTACAGAAGCCAAAACTAAATTAAAACAAAAAAACTATCATTTTTGTTTAAGTGATTTTAGATTACCCGATGGAACCGGTTTAGAATTAGTAGAACAGTTAAACTCTCATTTTCCGGCTATACCCATTGCGATTATTACGGCTCATGGGAACATGGGGGCAGCCATAGAAGCGCTTAAATTAGGGGCTTTCGACTTTGTCTCTAAACCGATTGATCTCAACAAGTTACGTCAACTTTCTGTTGAGGCGCTTAAGCTTATTCCAGTTGACCATAAGAATAAAAATAAGCATCCGGATCAGCACAAGGTCACTGAGTTTGACTCTATTGAAGAAACCCGTTTGGTCGGGTATTCAAGTGTTATTTGTGATTTAAAACAAACTATGGTTAAGTTTTCTCGTACTCAAGCGCCTATTTATATTACAGGCCCTTCTGGCTGTGGCAAAGAGCTGGTTGCCAAAATTATTCATCAAAAAAGCGCAAGACATGCTGGGCCTTTTATTGCCCTTAACTGTGGCGCCATTCCAAGCGCCTTATTAGAATCTGAATTGTTTGGCCATAGTAAAGGCAGTTTTACCGGGGCCACTAAAAATAAAATAGGCTTATTTGAAGCCGCCAATGGTGGCACGCTTTTCTTAGATGAAATTGCAGAATTGCCATTAGAGATGCAGGTTAAACTCTTGCGTGCCATTCAAGAAAAATCTATTCGCCCTGTAGGGGAAATTCAAGAAGTGCCGATTGATGTCCGTTTTATTTCAGCAACACATCAAGATCTGAGTCAATTAGTGCGTCAACAAAAATTTAGAGAAGATCTCTATTATCGACTCAATGTGATTCAATTAACCGTTCCTTCATTGCATCAACGCCAAGAAGACATTCCTGTCTTGTGCGATCATATTTTAACTGTGCTCTCACATAATAATCTATCGGTTAAACCTATTTTAACTCAAGATGCCCTTAATGCTTTATTGTGTTATGCTTTTCCAGGCAATGTCCGAGAATTAGAAAATATTTTAGAAAGAGCCTTTGCTCTGTCTAATCACCAATTTATCACCCTCTCCGACTTAGCCCTTGCTCCAGCAGAAAATAATCCTTACCCTACTGATAACTTAGAAGGCTTACTACAAACGCAGGCAAAAAATTCTATATTAGATGCCTTAAGACAAACACAGGGCAATAAAACCAAAGCCGCTGAATTATTGGGCATGAGCTTTAGAACATTACGATACCGGATTAAAAAACTTGGATTATCATAATCAAGCCTTTACTTTACTTGAGCTATTAGTGACTTTAGTTATTTTTAGTTTATTATCTTTAACTGGATTATATTATTATCAAAGCCACAGGGCTAAAACTCAATTAGGCTTATTCGCTCGCCAATTATATGCCGATTTAAGCTATGCTAAAGAACAAGCTTGGCTACAACAAGATATCATTACACTTTGCCCTATTCAGTCTAATTGGCACAATGGATATGACATTCAGCTGAATACCACAAGGCTATTAATCCGAACCCCAGCCTATCCAAAAAAAATGCAAATCCAATCACATTTTGGATTAAATCATCCTTGTGTGTATTTTGAGCCAAATGGCCACATTGCTTTTAATGGTCATTTTTTATATACGCATTTAAATAACACGGCTCAGGCCAAAATTATTTTCACGCAATCTGGCAAAATGCATTTAACCTTAAGCTAAAATTAACCTAAAATTAAGATAAATAAATTAGGAAAGCTTTCTCTCATGGCAAAAAGACTAAAATATCTATTTTTCATACTGATTTTTATACTGGTGTTAGCTGGTCTTGCTACATGGCAATTCCCTTGGGTTCAAGCACAATTAGGGCTAAGTACTGAAGAAGATAAAGCCCTTGCTTACAAATCAGCCGAATTTGCGCTTAAAGAAGGTGAGCTTTGGTTAAGTCAACAAACTACAAGGCCTATTGCCGTAAAGCATTGTGACCATCCACCCTGTTTGGTTTGGCAAAGATCCAGCTTGCCCAAAAATCTATCTGATCAAAAAAACATCTGGTGGGAAACGCAGGGCCGACTCCCTCTCAAAAAAATGCCTACGGTGACAACACAACCTCGTTATGTGATTGAAGAAAAACAATTTGAGCCTCAAACGCTCGATCCAGATGACCTAAGTAAAGCACGAGGGTATGCTTATTATCGCCTTACTGCAAAAGGAAAAGGAAATAGCAAGTCAGGCGAATCACAGTCTATTTTGGAGTCGATTTATGCGATTAAATATAATTAAATAAAAATAAAAATAAAAATAATTTTTAAGGCCATATGATGAAAAAAATAAATCTTGTTTGCTCTGTGACTTTAAGCACTTTTTTCTTATATTGTCCTATTGGATCAAGCCTAGGTAATTCGCTTGATTTTGAAGAAACGCCTTTATTTATAGGTCGTATAGTCGATCCCAGTGGTTTTATTTTACTCGATGATTCTGGTTCAATGGATTGGGAAATACTCACCGGTCCCTATTGGGACCCCTGTGCTTATGATCCCAATTTATCCGAACAGTACCATGCTGCCCCCACTTGTGGAAGCCTGATAAACAACCAAGGGATGATGAAAACATTTGCCAATAAAAGCTATCGTCATTTTAGCTATATCTATACAAACCAAGATAATTTATATCATGCTAATAATAGCTGTGATGCTTCAGAACATAATGCCCTAGAAAATTGTGTGGAAAAAGGTTTATCTGATTGGCGCATGTTAAGTTCTAGCCTAAATTTTCTTTACTATAATCCCAATATACGCTATTTGCCTTGGGTTGGGCCATGTAAAAAAGACAATTCCATGTGCCAGCCAGCCTTATTTTCCTCGGTGCGATCTAATCCAAAAGAAGGCAGCATGGGTTTTGATTTAATTAAAGATTTGAGTAAAAATACACTGGCGAGCTATCATGTTTGGATAGATAATAAAGGCTTTGTTGCAGCCGATATGCGGCCATTAAAAAGCACTCAACTGAATGTTACCCATACCCCTAATAACATAGTCGACTTATGGGACAGCCATCTTCAATTTATTTTCACTGAATCGAATACCGTCGAGATTATTCAACATGATTACAGCCCTAATGAAAAAAGCATTGGGCTTACTGCCAAAAATATAGCCACTTTAAGCGATAAACAAGCTTGTTATAGTATTTTAGGCTTAAACGTATTAGCGCCTACTGATATTCGCCACCCTACTGCCCTCAATGGTCCTAGCTGCCAAACTATTTCGCAAGCACAACAAAATTTTGCCAACTGGTATCAATATCATCGTAAACGCAATTATGTCGCAAAAAATGCCTTAGTGAATTTAATCAACAACCAACCGACCTTTCGATTTGGTTTCACTACTTTAACTCAATTCGATAAAAATTTTATAGCCCCTCCTGCTGAAGCAGCTACTGAAGCATATGATTATAACCAGCATAATAAACAGCTTATCACTGAATTATTTGATCTCCCGTTAACCAAAAATAGCAGCCCAATAAGAATAGCATTAGACCAAGTCGGAAAATATTATTCAGGGGAATTATCTGGAAAAAATAATCCTATTACCAGTGCCTGTCAAAAAAATATTGCTTTAATCTTAACAGATGGCTATTGGAATGATCCCCAAGTGAATGTCAAAATTTGGGATACTGATAAAGATGGCATTCCCCTTACCCTTGCAGATGTTGCTCGATACTACTATTTAAAAGATCTGAGTCCTTTAGCCAATTATGTGGCTACAGATGCTTTTGATACCGCCAGTTGGCAGCATTTATCTGTTTTTGGACTAAATTTTGGTCATACAGGAAAATTAGTGGATACCGATGGAGATGGCTGGCCTAACCCTCCACTCAAAGAAAATAGCGATTGGGGTAATCCTAATTTTAGCTTTGCTGAAAAAATGGATGATTTATGGCATGCGGCCTATAACAGCAAAGGGGCTTATGAATCTATTTTTAACGAAAAAGCACTTACTCAAAAATTAAATCGTTTTCTCATGACCGCTAAAAATCATCATAGTAGTGCAAGCGCCCCTGCCTTGAGTACCTCTAAAATAAATGAACGCCCTAATGCTTATTTTGCCTATTTTAATAGCCTAAATTGGACTGGCGACTTGTCCAGTTATGCTATCACGAATGAGCCTAATGCAGATCTTAGCCCTCAGTGGCAGGCTAAAATTAAAAATCATGCTGACAGGGTTATTATCACTAAAGGTTGGCGTCAAAACGACAACGGTGTCCCTTTTAGATGGCCTCATGATTTTATCGAAATCAAAAAACAAAATAAACTTTCCCCTCAAGCTTTATTATTATTAAATCAAGCCCCCCATGAAGCAGAGGCTGCTCATCTTTATGGCGAGAAATTAATTAATTATTTAAGAGGAGACAAAACCCAAGAAGCCTCTACTTTCAGAAAAAGAACGGGCTTATTAGGTGACATGATTCATTCCCCACCTGTTTATGTCGATAGTCCCCTCAGAAACTATCCGGATACACTGGAAGCCAAGCCCTATACCCAATTTAAAAAACAATATGCCTCCCGTATGCCGATGGTTTATGTTGGTGCCAATGATGGTATGTTACACGGATTTGAGGCTAAGACAGGAGAAGAAAAATTAGCCTATGTCCCTGGCATGAGCGATATTTTCAAGAATTTGCCTTCCCTGAGTGTCAGTCCTTATTTACATCATTATTTTGTAGATGGGCCCTTAACCGAAGTAGATGCCTATATTCAGAATCAATGGCAAACACTCTTAATAGGCACCGCAAGACAAGGGGGGAAAGGGGTTTTTGCGCTAAATATCACCGATCCGAATGCTTTTTTAGAAAAAAATGCCGATTCAATCTTACTATGGGAGTTTACTGAAAAAGATGACCCAGGTGTTGGGTATCTGTTTAATGCCCCGCATGTCACTAAATTAAGATATGCTGGCAATCAACATAAATGGGCAGTTATATTTGGTAATGGCTATCAAACAAGTGAGACGGCTTTATATATTTTATTTATTGAAATGGGATTAGATGGCACCTGGACAGTTGACACCGATTATTTAAAAATTCCTGTCCAAAGAAATGAAAATCAAAAAATAGCCGGCATCAGCAGTATTTACCCTGTCGACATCGATGGCGATTACATTACTGACTATGTTTATGGCGCTGATTTAAATGGTCATATTTGGAAATTTGATTTAACAGATGCTATTCCTAAAAATTGGGGAAATAAAGTTACCCACTTTTTTAGCGCTTCTTTTGCCACCTCTGGCGATCAGCCCATTAGTGCGCCCTTGGTCGTCACTTCTCATCCCCTAGGCAAAGAGAAAGGCGTGATGATTTATTTTGGCACAGGTAAATATTTAGAATCAGGCGATACTACTGTTGCAAGCGCAATGACGCAATCTTTTTATGGATTATGGGATAAACTTGATGGCAGTGTCCCCACAAAAAATGATTTATTAAAACAAAGTATTTTAAATGAAATTGCTAAAAACCAAAAAGTACTGAGGCAAGTGTCACATTCAGACATAAACTGGGTTGCGCCAAAACAAATTGGCGAAATAAAACAACATTTAGGTTGGTATTTAGACTTTTTTGTCAGTGGTCGACAAACCAATCAAGGTGAAAAGATGATTACTCAGCCACTGGTTCAGAATGGAAAAATTATCTTCACTACACTGATACCTAATGAAAATCCATGTGATTTTGGTGGGCAAAGCTGGTTAATGACGCTCAATGCTGAAAATGGCGGTGCCTTAAGTGACTTCAGTTTTGATCTCAATGAAGATATGAAATTTGATGAGCAAGATAGCATCACGGTAGATAATCAAGGAAACAAAGCCATTCCTGCTGGCTTGCTTTCTACAGTTGGCATACTCCCTACCCCAACCCTAATTTCCTCAGAAGATAAAAATAAAACCATGATATTATTAAACGGTAACACAGGTATAACCTCTGTTTTACAAAAAACAGGCTCTTTAGGCATAGGTCGTCAACAAATTAAAATCATTAAGTAAAAAACACATGAAAAAATTCATACTTTTGTTATTTTGTGTCTTATTAAATAGTACTAATCTGCTTGCAAGAGATCTCACCTTAAGCCAAAAAGGCATTATTGAAAAAGTGAGCCTGGAAGATCAAACGATTAACTTAGTGGGGGGTATTTACAAACTATCACCAGAAATCAGAGTGCTCACTAAAAATAATCAATTGCTTTCGGTTTCTGGCTTAACTAAAGGCTATGTAATCGAATTTATTGTAAACCCTAAAGAACTTGAAAAAAAAACCATTACTCAAATTAAAATATTATCTGATGTACCAGAAGCCTTTATTAATCATTAAAAAAAATCATACTTTAAAAGGCCTGACCCTAATAGAACTCCTGATGACAGTTTGTGTGATAGGTATTTTAGCTGCGATCGCCTATCCTAGCTATCAAAGCCAATTATATAAAATCAGACGTTCTGAAGGCCAGCAAGCCTTATTATTATTAGCCAACGATCTAGAAATAAATTATCTCCACAATAAGCTTGAGCAAACACATGCTAAGCTAGAAACCGAATATTACTATCTGAATATTGCCTTATCAGAATCAGACCATACTTATATTCTAAGTGCCACTCCTAAGGCTGATACGGCTCAGAAAAATGATCCTTGTGGGACCTTATCTTTTACAGACAAGCAAGTCATGGGGCCGCACATCGCCTGTTGGGAATAAATGGCTTAGGCCAATGGTTCAAATAAATAAGCCAAATCTTTAGCCGACATTTTAAGATTTTTATGTTCCCCTGAGGTAAATAAGCCTTTTGACAATTGTCTTTTATTTTCTTGCATTTGCAAAATCTTTTCTTCCACTGTGCCTTTACAAACTAACTTGTAAACAAATACTGGTTTCGTTTGCCCAATACGATGTGCCCTATCTGTGGCTTGAGATTCTGCCGCAGGATTCCACCAAGGATCATAATGAATCACCGTATCTGCTGCCGTGAGATTAAGGCCTACGCCGCCTGCTTTTAAGCTAATAAGCATCACCACCGCATCGCCTTCTTGAAATTGATTAACTGGCGTAACCCTATCTCGAGTTTGCCCCGTTAACATCACATAATTTATTTTTCTATCTATTAAATCTTGCTCTAATATATTCAACATAGAGGCAAAGCTAGAAAATAATAAAATTTTCCGCCCTTCTTCTATTAGCGTATCTAGCATTTCTAATAAAAACTCTCGCTTTGCCGATTGGTTCATTTTTTTTGCTTTTTCTAAAGGCAATAATTTTGGATCATTACAGGTTTGCCTTAATTTTAACAAGGCATCTAAAATCACAATTTGGCTTCCCGCAAATCCTTTTTTTTGAACGGCATTTTGCACTTTTTCTTGCATGGCAAGCCGAATGCCTTCATAAAGATCCAACTGAGCACCTTTAAGTTCAATGCTGTGAATGATTTCGGTTTTGGCTGGCAGCTCTGTTGCCACCTCTTCTTTTGTACGCCTCAGCATAAATGGCCGAATACGTTGTGCAAGGCTTTTTTGACGGGTTAAATCACCCTCTTTTTCGATGGGATCTCTGAATAATTTTTTAAATTTTTTATCTTCACCTAATAAACCCGGTGCCGTAAAATTAAACAAGGCCCATAACTCACCTAAATGATTTTCCATTGGCGTACCGGTCATACACAAAGTATGGTGAGATTTAATTTCTAATAACTCTTGATAACACTTTGTTTTTGGGTTTTTAATATACTGTGCTTCATCTAAAATCAAATAGTGAAATTGCTGTTTAAGCAGAATATCTTTATCTCTTACAATCAAAGGATAGGTGCTTAAAACCACATCTGCATGTTTTACCTGATCAAAGTCAAGCTGTCTTTTATGGCCCTGTAAAATTAACATATTTAAATCGGGTGTAAATCGTTGTCCTTCTTTATACCAGTTGGCCATTAAGCTTGTTGGCGCAATAATTAAATTAGGATGTGTCTGACGACCTGCCTCTTTTTCAGCCAACAAATGGGTTAAAACCTGAATGGTTTTACCCAAGCCCATGTCATCGGCTAATATTCCCCCTAATTGAAATTCTCTTAGGAAATTTAACCAATCTATGCCTTCTTTTTGATAAGTTCTTAATGTTCCCTTCAAATTTTTAGGCACCACACAAGGCTGAATGCCTTTAAAATCAATTAATTTTTCGCCTAATTGCTGTAATTTTTGATCGCCCATCCATCGTGCTTTTAAGGCTTGTTGCAAACCTAATAATTGCGCAGATTGGAAATAATCTACTTTCATTTTTCCATTGGCGGTCAACTTACTATCGTAAAGTTCTACTAAAACAAACAAAATATTTTTGATTCGCTTAGCTTCAACCGCCACATATCGCTTATCTGGTAGCTCTAAATAAAATTGATGATCATCTGGCAATTTATCAAGATTATCTGCATTTAACATATTTTGATTCTGTGAAATCAACTTAACCAATAAAGGCAAGATATTGATTTTTTTGCCCTCAATTAATATCCCCAGCTCAAATCCAAACCAATCGTATTGTGTTTTATCTTCTACTTCTGTGTACCATTCTTCTTCTTCCACACAATTAAAAGGAAAGTTTTCTTCTATCTCAATTATCCAGTTTTGTTCTCGTAAAATAGGCAAATCTTTGACCACAAAAGGCAAGCCAATCACAAAAACCCCTGATGAGATAACAGGTTCTACCACCTTCATCTGTCTTATCACAGAAAGAAACTCGGTTTCTTTTAATAAATCGCGTTCTATGCTTAACATAGTGCTATCTGAAACATAAGTATTGATGATGGTTTTATTGTTTTTTAACTCAATATTTTTTTCTATATCGTCATATTTAAAGCTTATAATAGCAAGCGCTTCATCATCAGAAAAAATCCTTTTTTTATCTGGGGTTAATCTTAAACAAGGCGTAGGCGTGCCTTTTTTAGATTCAATCTTAATATTTTTTGGCGGGGGTAATATCGCCACCGTTTCATGCAACAATTTAGCTTCTTCATAACTCAAAGCCGGACTTGCTATAAAATGCGCTGCCATGTCCAGATCAAACTCTGTGACCAACAGTCCTAAGGCTGCTGTCTTATTGCCCTCTAATTGATCTATTTCTAAATAATATAAAGGCCGCGTCCCCAAAACAACACGATCCACACCATCACTTGGCTTACAGATTAACTTTTGCGTGCCATTTCCATTGCCCAAAAACTCCCATGAAAATTCTCCCTTAAGCGCTTCTGCCAAATAAACTCTAGGTCCAGATTGCTCTTCCCAGTAACATCGATTTGTTTTTAAAATACGCTCTAAAATATCTTGAGCCATCTGGCCTGTAATGAAATAATGGGATCCAAAAAAATAATGTCTATTAAAAATTCCTGCTGTTTTTTCCATTACTTCTAGATTATGGGTAATAAACCTATCTTCTTCCGTTAAGACTGCCTGGTGAGATTGGCGGGTAGAAGAAAACTGTTTACTTGCACCATATCCCCCTTTTTTAAGCAAATAAGACACAACCAGCTCAACCTCAAAGGTTTTAACATGATAATTTTCAACTACCCTTAAAATATAAACTAACTCTTCTTTTTTAGATCTTGGGGGAACCGAAACAACGGTATTCTCTTTTTGTATTTTCTTTAAAGAAGATAACCAATGAGCGGCAACAGCGCTTAAGGTAGGAAGGAAAATAGGCGGTTTATCACTCACAGGCACCATCACTATAAAAATAAATAAATAAAATAAAGCCGTCTATATTATCAGATCTATATCAAAAAAAATACAAAAATTTAAGCCTTTTGGCTGACTTTTGTTTTTTCTGTTTTGTATATATACTATAATATACCCATGCTATAATATACCCATGCTATAATATACCCATGCTATAATATACCCATGCTATCTATATATATATGTATGAATTAGGCTAATATTTATGTCTTCCCTGTCGAGCAATCTACGCTTATTATTTCCTTTTTTATGGAAAGGCAAAAGCACAAAACATAAGTGGTCGATTATACTTACCCTCTTTGTTGTCTGTCTCACCATTTTTTTTAACCTGAGCGCCCCCTTGATTTTTAAAAAAATCATCCATGCTTTAGATAATGATTCTGAAAAAAATCACGTTTATACTGTAATGCTATTCATTACTTATGGTATTTTATGGACCTCTGGTCGATTTTTTGAAAAAATTCGAGAAATGATATTTTTCAAACCTGTCTCAACAGCCATTACCGACTACTGTCTAGCTGTGTTCAAACATATTCATTCTTTAAGTTTACATTTTCATCTCGGCAGAGAAACAGGCAAAATAGCAGGTGCCATTCAAAATTCACAGCTGGCTATTGCCATGATTCTCACCAATATTTTTTTTAGAATTCTTCCTGTTTTCATTGAAGCCCTGCTTGCTTTTTTTATTCTGTGGCATGTCGTTGGCCTTCAAATAGGCTTAATCGTCATTGTCATATTAATCAGTTATTTAATCATAAATTACTTTATTATGGATGTATTTAAAAAAGCAGATAAAATCTACGAGGATCTCAATATTATTGTCGACAAGCGTGTGGTGGATAGCTTGCTCAACATCGAAAATATTAAATATTTAGGGGCGCAAGCTTTTGAAGCTGAACAGGTTAATCTATTACTCCGAAAACGTGAAGATGCGATTATTAAGGTATTTTGGTCAGGAACTTTTACCACGGTCATCCAAGCACTTTTATTAGGAACTGGCCTCACGATTATTAGCTATATCATGGCCCAAAACATATTAAATGAAAAGCTGGAAATAAGTGATTTTGTCTTAGTTAATGGCTATTTATTATTGCTGCTTAATCCCCTAGAATCTATTACGGGATTTATTCGAAATACCCTTTCACATTCGGCCCAACTTGAACATTCTATTTTATTATTAGGGGAAAGTCATATTATACAAGATATCTCAAATGCCCCTGAAATAAAAATAAATAAGGCCAGCATTCAATTTAAAGACGTCTGCTTTAGTTATAATCACGAAAATCACGCTGTTTTAAAAGATTTTAATTTGTTTATTCCAGGCGGCAAAACAACCGCCATTGTTGGCTCAAGTGGATCAGGGAAATCCACGCTATCCAGATTAATATTAAGATTTTATGATATAAACTCAGGTTTGATCACCATCGACAATCAAGATATTCAAAAAGTCACAAAGAAATCGCTAAGAAAACATATCGCTGTCGTCCCTCAAGATATTGTCCTTTTAAATAAAAGCTTAAAATATAATATTACTTATGGGAACCTCAACGCCAGTAATGCCGAGATAAATCAAGTGATTCATTCTGTGCATTTAGACAGCCTCATTTCTCAACTACCCGATGGATTAGAAACCCTTGTAGGAGAACGTGGGGTCAAATTATCTGGCGGCGAAAAACAAAGAATTGCCATTGCTAGAGCCCTATTAAAAAAACCTAAAATATTAATCTTTGATGAAGCCACTTCTTCTCTAGACACCAACACAGAAAAAACCGTTCAACAAAACATTGAAGAAGTCACTAAAAATATAACCACTATTTTAATAGCCCATAGATTATCTACTGTTGTGCATTCTGACAACATTGTCGTCATGAATAAAGGCATTATTGCAGAACAAGGGACACACCAAGCATTATTAGATCAAGGTGGGCTATATGCACAATTATGGGCAACGCAATATGACAAAAAATAAAACTGAAAAAGTTAATTTATTTACTTTTCTCTGGCCATACATTTGGACACATCAAAGCACCACCCAAAAAATTAAATTCTTGATATTTGTCTTATCTACCCTCGTCACAACTTTACTTATTGTCAGCGTACCTATTTTATTAAAATATAGTATTTCTGTTTTAGAAACAAAAACAGCCTTATTTGGACTAGAACCTATCGTGATTATCATGGCCTATGGCGCCGCATGGACTCTAACTAAAATCATTGACCGACTACGGCACCAATCGGCCTTTCCAATGATAGCCAATATTATTCACCATCTCTGTTTAGATTTGTTTTCACATCTTCAAAAATTATCTATGCGCTTTCATTATAACCGACGATCTGGAAAAATATTTAATACGGTCAGCCGAACACGCTATGCTATTGCTAGTTTCACTCAAGCTTTATCTCAAAGTCTCCTCCCCCTTATATTACAAGTAATATTATCAACCGCCTTATTAAGCTTTTATTTTGGGATGGTTTATGGTGGCATTTTGTTATCGATGTTAATTATTTATAGCGCCCTAAGCATTGCCAGCGCCGAAAAAATAGTCTCACACCGAAAAATTCAAAATAAAAAAGACGGCGAAGCGAATGCTTATATTGTTGACAGTCTATTAAATGCTGAAACCGTTAAATATTTTGATATGGCAGACTTTGAGGCGAATCAAGTTCATATCCGGCTAAAAGAAAAAGAAACAGCCGATGTAAAAAGCTTGCTTAACGATGCTAAAATTCATTTAATTCAAAATGGCATTATTGGCCTGTCTGTTCTTTCACTCACGATATTATCTGGCTACGATGTGTTTCACCATGTGATTGAAGTCAGTGATTTTGTGATGATTAATAGTTTTATACTCATGTTTATGTCGCCCTTAAGTTCATTAGGATATCAATATACACAAGCAAAACAAAGCATCACCCATCTAGAAAGTGCCATTGAATTATTACAAGAGCCTATTGAAATACAAGACCACCAAAAATCTCAAGACTTAATTTTTAATAAAGGCGAAATTGAATTTAAGCAAGTTTTTTTTGGCTATCATAAAAATCGAGGTATTTTAGATAAATTAAGCTTTCATGTTCCAGCAGGCACGACTACCGCTATCGTCGGAGAAAGCGGATCGGGAAAATCGACTATTTCTAAATTATTATTTCACCTTTATGAACTTGACAGCGGTTCGATTATAATTGACGGCCAAAATATTAGCCATGTCACCCATCATTCTCTATGTGAGACTATTGGCATTGTGCCTCAAGATACCATTTTATTTAACGATACCTTAAAAAATAATATTTTTTATGCCAATCCTGTTATTAAACCAGAAGATCTTGATTCTATTATAAAAGCGGCTGGCTTATCAGATTTTATTCAAAATTTACCAAAAGGCTTAGAAACCATGGTCGGTGAACGCGGATTAAAATTATCTGGAGGAGAAAGACAACGCATGGCCATTGCTCGCATGTTAGCAAGAAAACCTAAAATATTCATCTTTGATGAAGCGACTTCTGCCTTAGATTTAAAAACAGAAAACCAAATACAACATTGCTTAAATGCCCTTTCTAAAAATATCACCACGATTATTATTGCCCATAGACTATCGACTGTACGTCATGCGGACAATATTATTGTTCTAGATAAAGGCCATATAGCAGAACAAGGCACGCATGATATACTTTTAGAAAAAAATGGATTATATTGCAAGCTATTATCGAAGCAGGCCTCGCATTTATGATTAAAAGAGCCATTCATCTTTTCCCCAAATTTGAAAATATAAATTTAATTGAAGAAATTCGAAAAACACACGATCCGCTCTATAATCTTATCCCCCCTCACATTACACTGGTTTTTCCATTTGAAAGCGAAATTCAAGCTAAAGATCTAGAAAAGCATATTCTCACCGTGCTTAAAAATACCGCTTCGTTTATTTTATCTCTAGAAAACAAACTTCATTACAATAAAGATCAGTGTATTTTTTTAAAAATAGAAAAAGGCAACACAAATATCATCAACATTCATAAATTACTGTATACTGGGATTTTAGAAAAGTTTAAAGACGATCGTTATCATTATGATCCACACGTCACCGTTGGAAATCAAGCGTTTGAAATTTTTCAAGTTTTAAAAAACAATAATGTTATCAAAGAAAAGTTTGAAGTATTATGCAGTCAAGTAATAGGTGAAATTATTTCTCAAGATGAAAAATCAATTATTGAATTTATTTGCCCCTTACGTCCCTTCTAATATAACATCTGATCTATTGGAAAATTCTGGATTGCTTCGCTTCGCTCGCAACGACATATTATAATTTCGCGGTAACTTTCAGCAAATCAACACCCCCTTCTACTCATTGCATAAATATTGCCTTAAAAAAAATACAAAAATATTTTATATTTGCATGACTTCAAACTTGCCATGACATATTATAAATTCGGGTTAGTCGTTGCAAGCAAAGCGAAGCAATCCAGGGTTTAAGAAAAAATATTTTTATAGAAATCTAACTATGCAGGTTTTTTCTTTTCAATGGTAATCGTAAATTTGCCCTGGGTTATTAAAAAATAAACCAAGATAATAAGCCAATAACTTAGGCTTGAAAACTCTCTCACGGCCAGAGTATCTCCTAATGTATTCTTTAAAAATAGTCATATATCTTGTATCATCGATGATAAAAAATCAATACAGTGAGGATGGCTGACATGAAACAACCTGCCGTTTATATCATGGCAAACCAGCGGAATGGTACATTATATACTG
>CANJMM010000006.1 GCA_947475765.1 Legionellales bacterium
CGATTCATTAAATGGTAATAAGGGGTAGAGTCGTAATCTATTTGAGCTGCTCTTGCCGTGGTCATTTAACTTCCCTGTTTATCGTTTTATAGACTTAAGTAATACTACAATTTCCCTAATTTAAATGTCAACTTATTATGGCTGTCCTATATCTATCTATATCTATATAAATATAAAAGTTAGGTGATGTGATGGGTCACAAAATCCATGAGTTTATTTAAAGCCCCTCGATTTTGATTTAGCACTGATTTGCCTGCTTGGCCCTTTTGCTCTCGGTATGCCTTATCTTTAAGCAGTAGGTCAAGTTTTTGAGCTAAGTCCTCTGCATTATTCACAATTTCAGTGTGTTTTGCTTCAATTAATAAGCTACTAATGTGCATAAAATTATGTAAGCTGCTGCCCGTTAATGCTGGCACCCCAAATAAAGCCGGTTCTAATAAATTATGCCCCCCAACAGGGACTAAACTGCCGCCAACAAAAGCCACATGGCTAACATAATACATCCATAACAACTCTCCCATCGTATCCCCTAAATAAATATCCACATTGGGATTATTCGAAGCCGTTGATGCTTCTTGGCTTTTTCGCTCTACGAACCAATCCCTTTCTAAACATAATTGAGCCACTTCATCAAAACGATTAGGATGTCTTGGCACTAATATCAGCAATAATTCTGGGTAATGTTTTTTAAGTGTTCGGAATGCAGCTAATACCATTATTTCTTCTTGAGCATGTGTGCTTGCCGCAATCCAAATAAGTCGATTAGAAAATTTTTGCCTAAGTTTTTTTGTTTTTTCTTCAATATTTTCAGGTAACGATACATCAAATTTTAGATTACCCATATTTTTACTATATTCAGGCAATACGCCTAATGCTTGATAGCGACTTAAATCCGCTTCACTTTGCGCTAAAACAAATATATTGGTGAACAGCGGCTGTAACCATTGTTTTAACTTAAAATAAGACTGATAAGATCTAGGGGATAACCGGGCATTGACAATAAAAATCGGTATTTTTTTCTGTATAGCCCTCCAAAATAAATTTGGCCAAATTTCAGTTTCCATAATCAAACAACATTGAGGCTTAAAATACGCCATAAACCTATGGATAAAACTCGGCAAATCATAGGGTAAATACACATGAAGTATGGTTTTATCTCTCAACTGCGCCTGAAAAGTGTGCAACACTCTTTCTGATCCCGTGGGTGTCATCGTGGTAATTAAAATAACCTGTTTAGGAAAACGACTTTCTAGTTGCTTAATTAAAGGAATCGCCGCCAAGACTTCTCCTACCGAAACAGCATGAACCCAAAGCAAAGGGGATGAAAATAAAGGCTCCTTTTTAAAGCAACTTGAGTAACTTGCTACTCTTTCCCTCCAGCGATAACGATATCCTCTTATTTTATGTCCTTTTAAGTAAAGCCTTAAAAAAACTAAAGGCAAAATTAAGTAACATAACCCCGTATATATCTGACGAAAAATCCAAAATTTCACTAAAACCACCTAAAAAAATATAAAAAATACAATAAAAAAATATAAAAAGATTATAAAACATTGAAAACAGATATAATATCTATTTTTATGGCATAGAAAAACATAAAGTTACTTAACTGGTGGTTATGATGGTGATGCATCCTATTTCTCTCAGCGTACTCATTGTCACTTATAATGAAGCGCATAATATTGAAGCCTGCCTACAGTCTGTCCATTTTGCCACTGAAGTCATTATCCTCGACTCTGGTTCTACCGATAAAACCGTTGAAATGGCCAAACAATATACGCCCCATGTTTTTCATGCGGATTGGCCAGGAGATGGTCCTCAAAAAAAACGGGCTTTTTCCTATGCCACACAACAATGGATTTTGGTTTTAGATGCAGATGAACGTGTCTCTCCTGAGCTTGCAACAGAATTGAGGCAACTGTGTGCGCCAAATACCGATGTGCATCTTAATGCTCAAAAAATAATAGCCGGTTATGATATTCCTTATCAATCTTATTATTTTGAGCATCCCATTAAATTTGGAGATTGGCGTGGCGAAAAACATCTACGATTATTTAATCGAGACTATGGTGAAATTAGTGATAATATTGTTCATTGCCACATAAAGCTAAGCGGGCAAAAATCTAAAACAAAAGGAAAAATCATTCATCATCCTTTTAGAAGCCTTGATGCGTTAATTCATAAAATGAATGTCTATTCTACTGAATCGGCCAAATATAAATTTTCTCACCATAAAAAAGCCAGTTTATTCACCGCTGTCACCCATGCTCTCTGGTGCTTTGTGAGAGGCTATATCTTAAAGCTAGGGTTTTTAGATGGTTCTTCAGGATTTATGTTGGCCTTATCTAATGCCCATGGAACGTATTACCGTTATTTAAAATTAAGGAGCATGCATTATGCTAAATCTTAATTTATTGGTTTTAATGTACCATAAAATTTTTGAACCCACCTCACCTGACTTTATCCTTAAATTTGAAGCACACTTACGTTATCTCACTCAAAATTTCCCCATTGTTTTACCTGGAGACAAACTCGATCCCTCCTGTCTTAACATTTGTTTAACTTTTGATGATGCTTACTATGATTTTTACAGTCATATTTATCCCCTGCTACAAACCTATCAAGCCAAAACCCTATTGGCTGTCCCTACAAAATACATCTTAGATACAACAGAAGTTTCTCCTGAAACGCGATTATCTGTTCCCTACCCAGCTGGAATGACCGATAACCTACATGCAAGCCATGTCCCTTTTTGCACTTGGGAAGAACTTAAGACCATGGCCAACAGCCCAAATGTAGCGCTGGCCTCTCATAGTCACTCTCATATACACCTTGCTAAAAAAATAAGCTGTCCTGCCGATTTTGAACGTGAAATTATTTTATCTAAGCATATTATTGAGCATAAAACACAAGCCCCAGTTCATAGCTTTATTTATCCTTATGGTAATTTTTCCAGAAATTTGGCTAAAAAAATTCACCAAATTTACCCCCATTCTTTTAGAATTGGCAGCGCCCTAAATCATACATGGCAAAATAGCTTACTATACCGCATAGATGCCACACCCTTTTGGTTAAACAACCGTTTTTTAAGCACTGCTGAACAACATCGCTATAAAAAACAATATTACTGGAATCGGATAAGATTAAAATAAGGTTAAAATAATGTTAAGCTACCTACATAAGTTTCATGCTGGCAACTTTGCTGATTTGCATAAACAATTCATACTCACAGAGATCTTAGGCTATTTACAAGATAAAAATAAACCTTTTAGCATGATAGATACCCATGGAGGAGAAGGCTATTATCCCTTTTCTTCTAAACTTGCCAAAAATTACCGCGAACTCCAGTCGGGTTTAGGTCCATTTTTTAATCAAATCAATGTATTAGCGCAACATGCTGAGTGCCCTAAATTAATCCAAGCTTATGGTGATTTATTAAAAAGCTGGAATCCTAATGCTGTCTTAGAAACGTTGCCTGGCTCACCATTGCTGTTATCTCATTTTTTGCGCAAAGACAGTCACTTAGCCATATGTGAGAAACACCCTAGTGTCTTTTTTGCCCTAACGAATAATTTTTCAGCACTAAAATTAAAACTAAATTCAAAAATAGCCTTATTAAATAGCGATGGCTATCAAACGCCTAAGGCACTTTTACCCCCTAAAGAAAAAAGAGGCCTTATTTTTATCGATCCCAGTTATGAAGAAAAATCAGAATATGAAAACATTGCCAAATGCCTGACTGAATCAATTAAAAGATTTTCTACTGGTATTTATGTTATTTGGTACCCTATTTTAAATATGCGCGCTCGAGATGGTCTTGAATGGCTAATAAGGCAAATACTCAAACTGCCTATTCAATCTCTTTGGCAACAAGAATGGCTGTTAGAGCCTGGGCTCAAGCCAGAAACCTCTGGGTTTCATTCCCTTAAAGGCTCTGGATTATTATGTATTCATTTACCTTGGCAGGCTTCAGAACATCTTAACTTAACACTGAATTATCTAAACGCCCATCTTTTTCCAGGAAGGACATTAAAACAGACATGGCTAAAACAATCGGACTAATACTAACATTACTTTTACTTCCATCTCTGGTTTATGGCAAGAGCAAGAGCAACTTTAATTTCATTGCCTATGGTGAATATGGATTAGCACAAACCGCAGGGTTTAACCAAATTCCAAAAGGGGGTTCGCAAGAATCTTCTAGCTACAGACGACCCAATTTTAATGAGTTATCTATTCATCATGAGCTCTATCATACCCTTGGCTTGAGTGGAGAATATAAAACTTGGGAAATACAATACAATCATTCTGCCATTCATTTAAACAAAAATGTCATGTTAAACACTGCTTTATTTTCACATGGACAACCTTTACCTTCAGACCGACTTTATCATTTTAATATTGCCCTCAATAAACATCAAATCCAATTAAAAAAACACTTTTCCAGTCTACCCAAAAATAATAATTTTCATTTTTCGCTTTTTAGTGCTATTGATTGGCTAGGATATCATTACCATTTTTATCCCTTAGAGGCAACCTTGCCGGAAGCCGCCCCTTCTTCTCGCCGAGAATTTATAAATACCACTTGTTCTTTTGGGTCAGAATTTCAATATCAATGGCACCCCTATACCTCTAGTGCTGTATATTTATCTACGTCTTTACCTTTTTTTCATTTACAAATTGCCGAAGCAAAATTCATACAACGATTTCACTTCTTTCATCCGCCTATCTCTAAATTTAGGCCTTACATTGGAATAAGCTACTTAAAAACCGATCTTCAAGACAAACAAGGGCTAGCAAATCACCTTCGTTTTAGTGCCAAACCCTATTTTTTTGCGGGAATCGCGTTTTTGATAAGTTAATGAACCTGTTTATTCCCTCTGAAAATTAAAACAGTCTTTCTTTTTTAAATGCTTCCAGGTTATTATGAGCTTAGTAGCTCAGATTATATTAATGATAATCGTAGCAATAGCAGTAGCAGTAGCCGTAAGTAGGAGCCATCATAATGAGTTCAAGAATCATCACCGCTTTATTCAATCAAGAATGGGATAAAACAAAAGAGCTCATTCATTCTGCGAGTGTATTAGAAATTATGGCGACGCTAGACAATGGATTGAGTGCACTACACATTGCGGTAAAATTTAATCAATTAGCGATTACGAGGGCCTTATTAATACGCGGAGCCAAAATCAATGCTTGCGCTCAAGATTTAATCTGCCACAATATGACCCCCTTACATTTCGCCGCACTATTGGGACATCAACATTGTGCACAGCTGTTACATGCCTGGGGTGCCGATCTCTCTCTCAAAAATAGTCAAGGGCAAACAGCTCACGATCTCGCTTTGCTGGGAGGTCATCATCAATTGGCCCAATCTTTAAAACCCACTGTCATCGATCCCCGTTTATTGAATATACTTGAAATTTCAAAAGTTCAGCGCAGCAATAATCCTTTTATCAAAGACATGATTTCAGTAAAATTATTAGAATTAGAAAATAGTACCCCAGAATCTAAACAAGCAAGCCTCTCAATGAATCAAAAATCGAAACAAAGATCCATGCGTTCTTCTGGTTCAGGTGTCTCACATGGCAATGTCATTGCTTTCCCGGTGGCCTCATCTAAATTCAAATCATAAATAACATAAGGTTCAAGCTGAACGGCAATATGTCGATATAATTCCAGTTTGTTTTCTCCTGAAAAAGAAAAATTTCTTTGACCAATAATAAATTCTGCGGTATAAAGCTGCAACTGTGGCAAATAGCTTAAAGTCCCAAATAAATTTTTAAATTGTATTTTCATTTTGATTCAAATAATCTTTGACACCTTGTTCCACTGTTTTAAATTCACAGGTATATCCTACCGAGCGTAATAAAGAAATATCTGCTTGTGTATAACTTTGATAATGGCCCTTGAGATGCTCAGGAAACGGGATGTATTCTAATAGGCCATTTTGAGAATACGAGATCACGGCATTCGCCACCTCATTAAATGTTTGACTGTTGCCTGTTCCTGCATTAAAAATACCGCTTACGCCAGGATTTTGCATCATAAACAAATTAATCGCCACCACATCTTCTACGTAAATAAAATCTCTTCTTTGCTCTCCATTGGCGTACCCCTCACAGCCTTCAAATAATTTAATTTTTCCTTTTGCTTTTATTTGCTGTGACAAATGATAGGCCACCGATGCCATGCTCCCTTTATGCTGTTCATTTGGGCCATATACATTAAAATAACGTAACCCCACTATTTGGCTACCTTTGTTTTTTAAGCTTCGAACATACTGATCGAATAATAATTTTGAGTACCCATAAACATTTAAAGGTCTTTCGTTTTCTGGTGATTCTTTAAAAATTTTACTGTTGCCATAAACCGCTGCAGAAGAAGCATACATAAAGGGGATGTGATGCGTTTGGGCAAAATCCAGCAATATTTTAGAATAGGTGAAATTATTTTCCATCATGTACTTTCCATCCCATTCAGTGGTGGTAGAACAAGCCCCTTGGTGAAAAATAGTGTCTATTTTATTTTTTAAATTATAGCCTAAGGGATCCCTTGTAATATAATTTAAAAATTCTTTTTTATCATAATAATCTTGAATTTGACAATCGGCCAAATTCCTAAACTTAACCCCTTCTGTTAAATCATCTACGGCAATAATATCGGTTCGGCCCATTTTATTTAAGGCTTTCACTAAATTTGAACCAATAAATCCAAATGCCCCTGTCACCACAATCATGATAAAACCTTTTCTTGAATTTGAGCAATACTGTTTGTTGTAGAAAAACCCTCAATAAAATCGAGTATTTTAACTTCTCCCCCTTGCCTCAGTACCGATTCAGCACCGGCTATTTCTTGTATTTTATAATCCCCTCCTTTGACTAATACATCTGGAGAAAATAAACCAATTAATCGCTCTGGTGTCTCTTCTTTAAACGCAACAACCCAATCAACCGACTTTAAGCCCAGTAACACTTTCATTCTGTGCTCCAGAGAATGGATGGGTCTGCTTGGGCCTTTTAATCGCTTAATCGACTCATCTGAATTAACGGCTATCAATAAATAATGGCCCAGTTTTTTAGCTTGTTCTAAATAATGAATATGACCCGGATGCAATAAATCAAAACAGCCATTCGTCATCACCACTCTCTTTCCTTGTTGTTTGGCCAGTTGTATTTTTTCTAGTGCTTCTTGCTCAGATAATATATTATCTTCTAATTCACTGCCTTGGTTTTGTTGCCATAATCTTTCTAACTCATCTACTTCTATGGTCGAGGTCCCTAGCTTTCCGACCACAACACCCGCTGCAATATTAGCGAGATTCACCGCCTCTTCCCAAGAAAATTGACAGGCTAATGCAGCCCCTAAAGTAGCAATCACCGTATCGCCCGCACCCGTAATATCATATATTTCTCTGGCTTTGGCAGAAATATGCAAAACTTTTTGATGTTCCGACTGGAGCAAAGTCATCCCTTGCGCACCGCGGGTAATTAATAGGTTTTTGATGCCTATTGCTTGCATGAACGAAAAGCCCTGATATTCAAAATCTTTATCTGACAAGCAGCGCTGGCCCACCATTTTTTCAAATTCCGATCGATTAGGGGTCAAGCAATCTGCCTGCTGGTATGCTTCTAGGTTAAATCGCTTAGGGTCAACTATAACGATTTTACCTGCCAATTTTGCTTGTGCTATAAAGTACGCCATCTGATCAAGCGCCCCTTTATCATAATCTGATAAAATAACCACATCTGCCTTATCTAGATTCCGATGAAAATGTGTCCCTAAATTAATGTCTGTTGATTTTTCTTCGAAATCGAGTCTCAGTAATTGTTGTTGACGACCAATGACTCGAAGTTTTGCAATCGTTGGCGCAGAAATAACTTGGCAATCTAGATGAATATTACTTTCTTGTGCAAGCTCAGTGAAAATTTTAGCATTATCATCAGAACCTATGGCGCCAACCAATGTCACCTTGGCCCCTAAGGTGGCTATATTTTTGGCAACATTGGCAGCCCCGCCTAAACGATGTTCTGTTTTGTTAATTTTTACCACAGGAACAGGGGCTTCAGGAGAAATGCGGGAAGTATCGCCATACCAATAGCTATCTAGCATGATATCGCCTATCACCAATATATTTGCCTGATTAAAGTTTAATTTCATACTGCTTACTCTTTGTTTTTTGTTTATTATTTATTAGCGCGTGAAAAAAATAAAAAAACAATTCGCTGTTTTCTTGCTTTAAATAGCCGATGTTTTTTATAAACTTTTGCGCTTCTTTTTTTTCGAAATAGCCCCTCAGGAATCGACTGTCTTTCATGGCATCTAAATCCAACAAATATACTTTTGCTTTATCCTTTTCCACTATCATATTGCTTAAATTCAAATCCCGATGCCTGAATCCTAGCTCGCTTAATTTTTTAATTAAACAAATAATTTTATCTGCAATAGGTTGCCATTGTGGTTTTGCTGTGCAATTTTTAAAATAAGCCACTGCTTCAACCCCTTCTATTTTAGTCATATAGACATAACTCGCATAACACAAGCCCAAGTATTTTTTCTTTACCAACAAAAGCACGTTAAATGCATCTATTTTATGGTGCTGCAGCCTATTAGAAAAATGCCAATTTCTTTCTGCTCTTGTAAGATAAAATAGCCTACGTATACTCGTGAACAGGCTTTTTGCATTGACTCGCTTAATAATTAAATTTAATTCGCCTATTTTTGCCGATGCCACAGTGGTGGCCAAATCATTTTTTATCAGATTTTTTTTAACATAAAAATCAGGATCTTGACGGATCTGCTCAAGCATTTCGCTTATTTCTGCCGTTTTTTCTTTTTCAACAGCAAAAAAGTTAAGATTTAACCAAATTTCCAAACCAGGAAAATACCATTTTTGGGGGGGTAATATATCAACAGTCATATTGATTTAACCCTAACTTTGAAAAAAACAGGGGTGAATCTAACACCTGTTCAAATTTTTGACCATTTCCTGCTGCTTGATCTCGAGCTTGCTCTGCATGCCAAAGATGAATCACCGGGGCATAAAATCTTGCTTCTTTTCGTTTGACCCCTGCTTTCATGAGACGCACAATGAGATCAGAATCTTCAAAACCCCAGCCGGTAAAACTTTCATCAAAACCATTTATTTGAATTAAGTCTTTTTTAAAAACAGCTAAATTACACGTTTTGGCCCCTTGCCATTTTTGATGCGAAAAATAATTCACTAATTTATTTAAGGGCCTCCACTTAAAACAAGGCATAAAACGATTGATTTTGTTTTTTCTCTTGGCCAAAAACCAATGCCATATGCCCCACTGATGCAAAAGAAAAGGCGGATTGGCCTGTATGATTTCTTGAGTAAATTCACGCGTTAACAACACACGATTTCCAGCCACAAAATGATTTTTTTCTTTTAACTTCAAGTGATTTGCTATAAAATCTTTAGCCACAATGCAATCGCCATCTATAAAAACAAGATAGTCGCCTATGGCTTTGGCAATGGCTTTATTTCTGATTTTAGCGGCTTGAAAACCTTCATCTGGCTGCCAAATATGCCATACTTTACACCCTATGGTCTCTTTAATCTCACTGATCATTGCTTTGGTTTCTAAGCCTGAACCATCATCCGCAATAATAATTTCCATATTCGCTTTAACTTGTTCAGCCAATGCCATTAAGACTAATTTAAGTGCTTGAGGCCAATTGTACGTGGTCACAATGATTGATAGCATTATCTGCATGGATTTTACCTAAAAATAAACTAAGCATAACAACTATAAACATTCCTTCAGAAAAATCCATTAACCAAGAATTGGCGAGGCAACCTATTAAAAAAGCCAAGCCAATCCCTCTCATAAGAAATTGCTGCCCTTTAGGCAATTGATTGATTTTTTTATGCACCGTAAAAATCAAATACATAAACCAGGCGAGGCCCAATGCCCCAAACTCTACCCCTATTCTTAAAAATTCATTATGAGGATTATCTGTTTGTAAATTTTCCTGAGGCACCCTGCTTTTATAAGCTTGCCTAAATCCACCTACCCCCCATCCAAACCAAGATTTTTCTTGTATTAAGCGCGTACTTACGTCTATAAAGCTCAGTCGTGAACCTAAAGAAGAAGTGGCCACTTGTTGGTTAACCAAAAACATAGTTAAATCTTTAGGCAGATAGGCCATTCTTTCATATAATTTTAAAGAAAAACATTGTGATAGCACTATTACGCTAATTAATACTGAAGCTATCCCTATCATGCCTCGAATTTTGGCCATATCCCAAAAATAATAAAGTGCCAATACCCCAAAAATAATATAGCCCATTCGACCTTCACTTAAAAATAAAACATAACCAGACATGAAAAAAATGCCTATCCATAATAAAATATTTTTAGGCTGCGCTCGCAAATAATGCCCCATAAAATAAACAGCCATCGTCATAAAAAAGCTGGTTTTAATATGGTTTTTAAACACGGCGGCCTCTGTAAGGCCTTGCTTATGCGGTAATAAATGAAAAAAGTATTTCAAGTAACCTAACACGGCCGTTATCAGCATGGCGAAAATAAAAGCTTGTATACAACGCTTTTTTAAAGTTTCTGAGGCATAGAATTTAAAATAATAAATAAATATGCCAATTGAGCCTAATCTAAGGCTATCTTTAAGGCCATCTAAGGCTTCTTTTGTGTTGGCTTCTGTATAAAACAAACTCCCTAATGACAACAAAATCCCTATTAAAAATACGCGTGTAATAGGCTCTTGCCAAAATACCCGCATCTTTTTTTGATAATCTGGCGTCACCAGCCATAACAAAATAATGGCCAATAAACAAACGGTCGAGCCAAAAGTACTAATGGGCACGATAAAACAAAAAAAAGGGAGTAAGAAATAAATGATTTTTATGGTCATAAATTTAAATTTTCCATCACCCTTTCAGGGGAAAGGCTTACATAACAAGGCGGCATATCTTGATTAAGATCTTGATTAAGGTGAATACACTCGCGTTTTAAACAAGGTGCACAGGGATAACGCACCGATAAATGCACCTGATTGTCGCCTCTGGCCCCCGTTCGACTTGAATCCGTTGATCCATATATATTAACCGTATGCGTGCCCAGTGCAGCGGCCAAATGGCCTAACCCTGTGTCAACTGCAACCACTGATTGCGCTTTAACAAGATAATACGCTAATTCAGTGAGGCTTAACTTAGGCAAGACTTTGACTTGAGGAAAATTATCGGCCAAGCGTTTTGCTCGCCTTAATTCTGACTCTGAGCCCCATGGTAACAAAATCATAATATGCTTATTTTTTAAACAAACCAAAGCTATTAATTTTTGCCAATAGCCCTCTGGCCAGTGCTTTGTTTTCCAAGTCGTGCCATGCAAAAAAATCAAATACTTATTTTCTAATTTAGGCAAAAACCCCTTGGGTTTAATAAAGCTATCCTGATCTATGCCATACTGTATTCTTGAGTCTAAAGAATAATGAAATATCTCAGAAAATAATTTTTTAACTCTCATCACCGCATGTTCTGACCAAGGTACTGCATAACCCTTATCATAAAATCGACTGGCAAAAGGCTCTCGGCACGAATTTTTATCTAAGCCCACAACTTTTTTAGCATTGATTATTTTAGCTAATACCGCACTTTTAATTAACCCTTGAGCATCAATCACCAAATCATAATGCTGAGCACGTAAGGTTTTCAACACTTGAGGAATTTCTGTGAAAAATAATTTAGGGTTTTTTCGAGCCAATCTTAATGGAAAAGTATAGACTTTTTGAATACCTTGGTGCCAGCCTAAAATTTCTTTGAATCCAGGTTCAACGACCCAATCAAACTGTATACTAGGGCAATAAGCCAAACATTCTGTGAGCGCTGGTAACGTGTGCAAAATATCGCCCATTGACGACAATTTTACGATTAAAACACGCATAATCTTTCTACTGCTGCCATGACTTGGTCAGGTTGAATGTTTTTCATACACTGATGATGTGCTAGATTTTCTAATGGAAAGGGACAGCTTCGCTTAAAGCAAGGACGGCAAGACAAGGCTAACTGGAGCACTTCCAATTTTTCCGGCACGGATAAAGGCGGCGTAAAATCTGTACTGGTTGAGCCATAAATCGCTACTACTGGCTTTTCCAAAGCGCAAGCAACATGCATTAATCCAGAGTCATTTGTTACCACACCATGAACCACGGACAATAAATCAATCACCTGATCTAAAGACGTTTTACCCGTAAAATCAAGACAATTCTCTTCGCTATGTTTCAAAATAGCCTCTGTTATTTCTTTATCTTTTTCAGAAGCCAACAACCAAATAGTAAACCCCTGTTTCCCAAGCTTATCTATCAATTGTGAAAAATGGGTAGCTGGCCAGCGTTTAGATGGCCCAAATTCTGCGCCAGGACAAATGGCCATTATTTTTTGTTTGGCCAAAACGGCTTTACTGATGCCAAACTGTTCCAAAGTCTTATTTATTTGATCCCAAGAATGTCTTAACTTAGGATGGATTATCTTCTTGCCTAAAGCCTCAGCTTCAGCCTCACCCTTAGGATAAGCTAAAGCACAAAATCGTTGAACCATAAGAGGATAAGTTTGCTTATCTAAAAATCGCATGTCATTTAATAGGCCAAATCTGGCTTCGCCGCACCAGCCAATACGTTTAGCAATACCGGCAAAAAAAGGCACTAACGCCGATTTAAAAGAATTGGGCAAAATATACGCTTCATCGTACTGATTTGCTTTGAGTTTTTGGCCCAATTTTATTCTAGCCATTAATTTTAATTCACCATGCTTAAAAGGCGAAATAATGGCTTGATTCACTTCTGGCATTCTGGCCATTAATGCTTGCGTCCAACTGGGTGCCAAAACGTCAATCAACACTTCCGGGTTGTGTTGTTTAATGGCCATCATCAGGCTTTGGGCCATCATCATATCGCCCACCCAACTGGGGGCAATGATGAGTATTTTTTTTACCTTAGTCATTCTATACTGCTGCTATCTTATGAATGGCTTTCATGGCTTTAATGAGTTTTAGACTTTTTCTTAAAATCCTCAAAATCCACCATATGGAAACTGGCGCTACAATACGGACATATTGCCTCACCTGTTTTTTCTATAGGTAAATAAACTTTAGGATGAGCGCACCAAAGGCTCTCTTTTTTAGAAGGACAACATAGGGGCAAATCATGGCTAGACACAGATATCGCGGGTATTTTTTTTTGGCTATTCATTATTTGTCTCAATTTGTCTCAATATAAGTTAACCATTGGGGATATTTTGTGGATAAACCTAAAGCTAAATCAAAGTAGTCTTTTTGTAACAAAGTGGTGATAGGACCTCTTTTACCTTCTCCAATTAAACGACCATCTAGCTGCCTAATTGGGGTGACTTCTGCTGCTGTCCCTGTAAAAAAAGCTTCATCCGCTATATAGACTTCATCTCGGGTAATGGATCGCTCAATGACTTTAAGCCCCCTATCCTCCGCTAATTGTATAATTGTTGCTCGCGTAATGCCTTCTAAACAAGAGGTTAATTGAGGGGTCATGAGCACCCCATCTCTTATCATAAAGAAATTTTCACCACTGCCTTCTGCGACATACCCTTCTGGATCCAGCAACAAGGCTTCATCACACCCTGTTTCAATGGCTTCTCTCAAGGCTAAAGCAGAATTCATATAATTACCCGTTGCTTTTGCCTTACACATAGAGACATTCACATGATGTCGTGTAAAAGAAGAAACCCGGACATTAATGCCTTTCTCTAGATTTTCTTCCCCTAAATAAGCACCCCATTCCCATGCGGCTATAGCGACATGCACTTTTAATTTATCGGCTCTTAGCCCCATGCCTTCTGCCCCATAAAAACAAATAGGTCGGATATAAGCATGTTTCAATTTATTTTTTTTAATGATCTCTTGTTGGACCTGATTTAATTCATCTTTAGCATAAGGCATGGGCATTTTTAAAATATGAGCAGAACGAAATAATCTATCTGTATGAGCTTGTAAACGAAAAATAGCCGTGCCTAATTTCGCCTCATAGGCCCGCAGTCCTTCAAACACCCCCATACCATAATGTAAGCTATAAGTTAACACATGCGTTTTGGCCTCTTGCCAAGGCAGCCATTCCCCATCTAACCAGATATACCCTTTTTGGCTTGTCATCGTCATGCTTTTTACCCATCCCCTGATTTATTTTTATGTTATTCTTGCTACTTTTAATATCGTGCCATCTATGCCAATGACTTTGACTTTAGTGCCTTGAGGTAAATCAACCCCTTCTACACGCCAACTTGAATCGTCTATTTTTACTTTTCCAAATCCATTCACAATGGCTTCTTCTAAGTAAAGTTCTCTATGTAAATACTGATGGGCTCTTTGATTTAACATAATACTCGGTTGTTTGCTCATAAACTTTGGTTTAAATTTTTGCCAAATGAATAACACCACAATGACAATAATTGAAAAAATAATCCATTGCCCTTCAAGTGGCCAAGCAAATAGATAGGTTAAGCCTGAAACGAACAGTGCCGATAAGCCACACCACATTAAGAAAAAATTAGCCCCAATGGTGAGCTCGATTATACCTAATATCAGAGAAAAAATGAGCCAATAATGATAATCATGCATCTTTTTTAAAGCTCTCTTTGGCCAATTCAGTAATGCCCGCCAATGACCCAATCACACTAGAGGCTTCTAATGGCATTAAAATAACTTTTTGATTGTTGCTGGAGGCAATTTTGCCTAATGCCTCTATATATTTTTGTGCCACAAAATAATTAATGGCATGTAAGCTGCCTTCTTTAATGGCAACAGACACCACACAGGTTGCTTTGGCTTGTGCATCGGCTGTACGCTCAATGGCTTCTGCCTCTAAAAATGCTTTGTCTCTATTGGCTTGCGCTTCTAGTACCACCGCTGTTTTTTCACCTTCGGCTTTTAAAATAGCCGCTTGTCTATAACCTTCTGCTTCCAATACCCGTGCTCGCTTTTCACGTTCGGCTTTCATTTGTTCTGCCATAGAATTGACTAAATCTTTAGGAGGAGAAATATCTTTAATTTCTATACGAGTGACTTTGATGCCCCAAGGCGTAGTGGCCTCATCAATAACAGAAAGGAGTTGACTGTTAATGCGATCCCGTTGAGAAAGTGCTTCATCTAAATCTAACGATCCCATTACCGTACGAATATTCGTCATAATTAAATTACGAATGGCTAATTCAAGATTGCGTACTTCATAGGCCGCTCGCGCGGCATCCACCACTTGATAAAAACAAATGCCATCTACCCGCACCATGGCATTGTCTTTAGATATAATCTCTTGAGACGGAATATCTAATACCTGCTCCATCATACTGAGCTTTACGCCCACTTTATCAATAAAAGGCACAATCAAGGTTAATCCAGGACGCAAAGTTTGGATATATCGCCCAAATCTTTCTACTGTCCATTCATAGCCTTGTGGCACCTGTTTCACCCCTGCAAAAATAACCAGCATGGCAAAAAAGCCAATTAACATAAGCATGGATAACGACATATTCGGTAAATTCCTTCATCTTAATTTGGTGTGAATTTTGTGTCATAACTTATTTTAAAAACTATACTCTATTATGATCAATTGCAAAAAAAGATTCAACTTAAGTTAATTGGCTTGATTGTTTTAATTATGTTAATTTTCCCCTAGGAACATATCATGGAACTCTACGATCTGCTTCAAAAAATGGCCTCAGCAAAAGGCTCTGACTTGTACTTATCTACAGGATCTAGCCCTATGCTACGGCTTAATAATAAATTAATTGCTATTAGCGAGGAAACTTTAAAAATAGGGGAAGTTAAAAATCTTGCCTACCTTCACCTCAAACCTGAAGAAATTTTACTATTTGAAAGAAAATTAGAGCATAATTTAGCCATATCGATTTCTAATATAGGTCGCTTTAGAGTGAATCTTTTTATTCAACGAGGGGAGGTTGGTATGGTCATTCGAAACATATCAACTTACATACCTAACTTTTTAGAATTACACTTGCCTCCTATTCTTTCCTCTCTTGTGATGGAAAAAAGGGGATTGATTTTAGTGGTAGGTGCAACAGGATCTGGAAAATCGACCACAGTGGCCTCTATGCTAGGCTATAGAAATAAAAACAGCTCAGGTCACATTATGACCATAGAGGACCCAATTGAATATATTCATGCTCACCAAGGCTGTCTCATTAATCAACGTGAAGTAGGTATTGATACCCTAAGCTACGAAGAGGCCCTTAAAAATGCGCTTAGGCAACGTCCCGATGTCATCTTAATTGGGGAAATTCGCTCGCGAGAAACCATGGAGCAAGCCATTAATTTTGCAGAAACGGGTCATTTGTGTATTTCTACCCTACATGCAACAAATGCAAATCAAGCTTTAGATAGAATCATCAATTTTTTCCCCTTAGAACGACACCGTCAATTATTACTGGACCTTTCTTTTAATTTAAAAGCGATTTTTTCGCAACGCTTAATCCCGACGCTAGACGGTAAGCGAATTCCTGCCTATGAGCTATTACTAGATTCCCCTCTAATTCTTGATTTAATCTACAGAAATGAAATTCATGCTATTAAAGACATCATGGAAAAATCAACCGAACTCGGTATGATAACCTTTGATCTGAGTTTAGAACGGCTTTATAGAAAGCAAAAAATCAGCCTAGAAGATGCCCTTGCCAATGCCGATTCTAAAAATAATTTAAGATTAAAGCTCAACCTAAGTCATCATGAACATCCCCCACTTGAAACACCAAGGGGCAACATGCCACATGATCCGAGTACCGACCTTCATTTGGTCGATTAGCTTCCTGAGTTAGCCCCTCTTCCCCGATGGCACACTTATAGGCATAATCTTCTGACTCTTTTTAATTTTAAAAATTATCAATATACATATAATTAAAAATAAATAACAAATAAGGATAGTCATATGACAAAAGTCTTAATGCGAAATTTAAAATTGCTGGCCGTCATTTTTTTTGTCGTTGCCATTGCCCCTTTTATTATCATGAAATTAGGCTTTTGGAATGAAACTTTCGCTAAATCCAGCAGCCCTAACTATACCGAGGCTTACCCCCCTGGTGCAAACTTACAAATGGTTTCTTATGCTACCGCGGTAGAAAGAGCCGCCCCTGCTGTGGTGAGCATTCACCCCACTAAAATTATTTCTCAAGAAATGAACCCTATTTTACGCGATCCTTTTTTTAGACAATTCTTTGGCGAACCAGGCAATCAAGGCATGCCCCAAGAAATTCAACCCAGTCTGGGTTCAGGCGTTATCATCAGCAAAGAAGGCTATATTTTAACCAATAATCATGTTATTGCCGGTGCAGACGAAATTAAAGTTAAATTAGTGGATGGAAGATCTGCTCAAGCCAAGTTAATTGGCACCGATCCTGAATCGGACATTGCTATCTTAAAAATTGAATTAGAAAATCTCCCTGTTATTGCGATGGGTCATTCAGAAAGCTTAAAAATTGGCGATGTGGTCTTAGCCATTGGGAACCCATTTGGGGTAGGCCAAACCGTGACCCAAGGTATTGTGAGCGCCACTCAAAGAACTGGAGTGGGTATCAACACCTTTGAAAACTTTATTCAAACCGATGCTGCCATTAACCCGGGCAATTCCGGTGGTGCATTAATCGATGCCTATGGCAACTTAATTGGCATCAATAATGCCATTATTACGCGTTCAGGTGGCTACCAAGGCATTGGTTTTGCCATTCCGGTGAGTCTGGCTAAAGACGTCATGTCACAACTGATTGAAAATGGCGCCGTCACACGTGGCTGGTTAGGTATTACCGTGATGCCTCTAACAGACGAAGCACGAAAATCTTTAAGCTATCTTAAAGGCGATGGCACCGTGATTGGCGCCGTGGTCCGAGGAGGCCCTGCAGCCAAAGCAGGCTTGCAACCCGGCGATATTATTATTTCATTGGACAACCAAAAAACAAACGATGCAAATGGCGTGTTAAGCATTGCTGCTAAACTTGCTCCTGAAAAAGCCTATCCTGTTACCGTAGTGCGAAATGGCCAAACCTTAGATGTAAGAATTGTTGCAGGCAAACGACCTGGCCCCGTTCGAGCTGACCATAATCCTAAACCCATTAGTAGGCAAGCCCCTAAACCTCTAGAGTAAAATCAGAGTAAAATCAGAGTAAATTTAAATAAGCATATACCCCAGTAAAAAAATGGCTGGGGTGATATGCTAAGATATTATTCAAAGGCACTAATATCGGTTAAATGCTTACCCACTATCAAATGATGCATATTATCTGTGCCTTCATAAGTAAAAACCGATTCTAAATTATGCATATGTCGAATCACATGATATTCTAAACTAATGCCATTGGCCCCTAATAAATTTCGCGCCATTCGGGCTATTTTTAAGGCCTCTCGACATGCATTCATTTTGCCTAAAGACACCATAACATAATTGGCTTGATGTTTATCCATAAGCTGACCTAAGCGCAAATTATAGACTTGCGCTTTAACAATTTCATTAAACATGTCGACCAGATCTTTTTGAATTAATTGAAAACTCGCCAAAGACTTGCCAAATTGTTTACGTTCTAGCACATAGCGCTTTGTGCGTTCAAAGCAATCCATCGCTGCGCCAATAACCCCCCAAGCAATACCGTATCGTGCTTTGGTTAAACAACCTAAAGCTGCACTTAAGCCTTGTTCTGTTTTAGGCAAAAAATTAGCTTCAGGCACAAAACAATCTTCAAAAACTAACGCCCCTGTAATAGACGCGCGTAAAGACGCTTTATGCTCAAGTTCAGTCGCAAAAAATCCTTCGAAAGATTTTTCAACCAAAAAGCCTCTTATATTTTTATCATCTATTTTTGCCCAAACAATGGCAATATCCGCCAACGTCGCATTGGTTATCCATATTTTTGAGCCATTTAACAGCCAGCCACCTTCCACTTTTTGGGCTTTTGTTTTGAGGCTAGCCGGATCAGAACCCGCATCGGGCTCGGTCAAGCCAAAACAACCTATTACCTCACCCCTTGCCATTTTAGGCAACCATTTGGTTTTTTGTGTTTCACTGCCATAAGCATAAATAGGATACATACATAAAGAATTTTGAACCGAGACAAAGCTTCTTAAGCCACTGTCTCCACGTTCAAGCTCCTGGCAAACTAAGCCATACGCCACCTCTGAAGCCCCTTGCCCGCCCAAATAAGTAGGCAGCGTCATGCCAAACAAACCCAAATCCGCAAGCTCAGGAATAAGCTCTGTGGCAAAAAAACCCGCTTCATATGCTGCCGTAATGCCTGGCATTACCCGCTCTTCTACCAGCCTTCGAGTTGAGTCTCGAATCAACTTTTCTTCTGCAGAAAATAACGTGTCTAATAATAAAAAATCTTCCATGATTTTTATCCTAATGCTTTATTTTTAAATATTAAATTTGCTTCTCATGCTTTCAATCGTTTTTTGATAATCAGGGGTTTCAAATATAGCCGATCCGGCCACAAAGGTATCTGCACCCGCCTCAAAAGCCGCGCCAATATTGTCTATTTTTATACCGCCATCTACTTCTAAACGAATGGGCAAATTAGCTGCATCAATTAAACCACGAGCCGCTTTGATTTTTTTAAGCATTTCTGGCATAAAACTTTGCCCACCGAAACCTGGATTAACCGACATGATTAAAATCATATCCAGTTGATCTAAAACATAGTCTAAATAATTTAAAGGCGTGGCTGGATTAAAAACCAAGCCAGCTTTGCACCCCGAAGCTTTAATTAATTGAATGGTTCTATCTATATGATTCGTTGCTTCGGGATGAAAAGTAATATACGTTGCACCCGCTTGAGCAAAAGCCGGAATTAAACTATCGACCGGAGAGACCATTAAATGCACATCAATAGGCGCTTGAATGCCATATTTTCTTAATGCCTGACAAACCATCGGGCCCACCGTTAAATTAGGCACATAGTGATTATCCATCACATCAAAATGCACGACATCTGCCCCTGCTTTTAGTACTGCCTCTACTTCTTGTCCCAATTTGGCAAAATCTGCCGCTAATATAGACGGTGCAATCCAAGGAACCTGTTTCATAACCAATACCCTATACTCAATAACATCATATTCACCCCATTATTAGGGCGCTTTATAGACCCATTAGAATAATGAACCACTCGAAAGCCCACATCATACTGTTGTTGCGCCCCAAAACGTAGTCCTAAGCCAATCTTATCTTCAAATTGAAAATGTGTGGACAATCTTCGACCAGAAATATCTGTGTTAGATAACCAAGAAGCGCCTATGCCTAATTCTAAATAACAAGAAGGCTTGTTGAGGCTCATGGGTTCATACTGCCATCTAAATAAAGGCCCTGTGGTGACGGCCATCAACTGATCGTGTCCACCTCTTCGTTCATGCAGCTGTCCATCCCAATACCCTATACTGCTTTCCCATATAGGAAATACTCGCCAATTAGAGGCTGTAATAGAATTAATGGACCTAAAACTCCACATGGCCGCAGCACGATAAGGATCAATTTCACTGGCAGCCCAACCGGTTGCCACATTGCCCCCCCAGCGGGCCTCAGCTAGCTGAATGTTTAACGAAAGTAACAAGGCTAAGTAAAATAATAAATGCACCCGCTATACCCTTTTTCCCTAGAAAATCCGCTTTCCCTTTATCAAGTGTACTTGTTTTTTGAGTTTTTTTTTAAGTTAATCAAATTGTTTGTTTTTTATATGACAAGTAAAACAACTTATGTTACCATTCCGGCCTTTCTTGACTGACTGAGAGCTGAGTGCTGAGTACTAAGTGGCCTTATTTCAGTCTAGAAAAATTAAAATTAAAAATAAGAGGTCATTATGCCAAGAATAAAACAAAACGATAAACGTGACCGTTTAGTCGAAGCTGCAGATAAGCTCATTTACGAAAAAACATTTCATACCACAACCTTAGCGGATATAGCCAAAGAGGCTGGCGTTCCACTGGGTAACGTTTATTACTATTTCAAAACCAAAGATGCCATTATGGAAGCCGTTATTCAAAAACGTGCTCAAGAATGGCAACATTTGTTTAGCGCTTGGGAACAATTAAGCAATCCTAAAGAACGTTTAGTTGCCCTGATTAATCATACAGTTGGTCAAGCAGATATGATGGCACAATTTGGCTGTGTTGTCGGATCACTTTGTCAAGAATTAGGCAAACAAGGCGGAACCATTTCTGCTGGCGCCGCTAAGCTGATGCATGACATCGTCAAATGGGCTGAAAAACAATTTAAAGCACTAGGCAAAGAGACTGAAAACTCAAGTCGATTAGCTGAGTATCTTGTTTCTGGCATCCAAGGCATGACTTTATTGACTTTAACCTTTAAAGAACCAGGCTGCATGGATCGCCAACGCATTAACCTAGAAAACTGGTTAACTTCAGTCTAGTTTTATTCTTTTACTTAGGCATGAATACCCATTCATTTTTCATGCCTAAGCTATTTTAAACTATTTTTAATGTATGCCTTTTGCCACACAAATATGCTCATAGGCTTTTTGAATTTTTTGGGTTTTTTCGGTAGCCAATTTAATCATATTCTCAGGCAACCCTTTGGCCATTAATTTATCTGGGTGATGCTGACTAATTAATTTTCGATAGGCTTTTTTGATTTCTGATACCTCACTATGTCTATTTACCCCTAAAATCGCATAGGCATCTTTTAGTTCCGTTTTAGGATCGGGTTTAACATAATATTGCTGCCGTTGTTGAGATTGAGATTGATTCGCTGCATACACTTGCCTCACCATCACATCAATAAGATGAAGCGGAATAAATAAGCATTTCGCCACTTCTTTTAGGGCCCCTAAAGAATGAGGGTGAACCACCCCATCGGCTAATGCGGCTTTAATTTGTAACTCAATAAACAATTGCAGTAACATGGTATTACCCTGACATAACGCATGCAATTGTGCTAAATTTTGTTTCATGGGAAACTGACCTGATTTCCCCTCATTAAAAAAAGTAATGGCTTGTTGAATATGTTCTGGGGTTAAACTAAATTGCTCCATAATCGCACGAGCATATTGAATTTCAGCATGGCTCACTCGCCCATCTGACTTGGCAATATAACCCATAACTAAAAAAGTATTTTGAAAAAAATGCGCCTGAATGGCTTCTACATTACTACTTTTAGGCAAGATAAAGCCAAATAAGCTCTGTTGATTGGCATTGTCTTTTAGGCCTTTGTCAAAAAAATGGCCTATGATCATCCCGAGTACAAAGCCAAAGGGGCCGCCTAATAAAAAACCAAAAAAACCCCCTGCTAACTTGCCAAAAATCATAATATTAACTCAAGTGCCTTCAACCGTTCAAGTGAACCCACATCATACCAAAATCCGCGGTATAATTCAGCCTTCATCTGTTTTTGTGCTATGGCTTTGATAAATAAATCGCTTAACTTAAATTTGCAAGGCACTTGCCCTAAAAATAAATCTGGGCTTAATTTGGCGATACCTGAATAAGTGTAAGTAGGCATAAGCTTGTTCACATAGTCTTGGTTATCTAAACCATAATCCCCTAAGGGGTGATGCTCAGGATTGGGTACTAACACCAAATGCGCCTGTGTTTCATTCAGGTTAATGGCCTTTAGCGTCAAAAAATCAAAATCAGTATACACATCTGCATTCACCAAAATAAAATCTTGCGTCCCAAGCAAAGGCAAGGCCTGACAAATCCCCCCCCCTGTTTCTAATAATTGGTCTTCTTCTGAATACACGATATTTACGCCAAAAGCAGCGCCATTACCTAAATATTGCTTGATTTTGCCCCCTAAATGCCAAAGGTTAATCACAATCTCGGTGATGTTTGCCTTGGCTAATTTTTCTAGATGATAGGCAATTAGGGGCTTGTTTTTTACTCGGACTAAGGGCTTAGGCAGCGTGTCGGTTAAAGGCTTTAGTCTTTCGCCCCGCCCAGCGGCTAAAATCATGGCACGTTGAGAGAACATTAAGATACCGCTTCAAGCAAAGAATGATAATGCCCCTTATCGTTAACCGTCGCCATAATGGAAATATGCTGATCTCGCCAATAAGCCCCAAAAGCAGGCAAAATCTTTTGTCTTATTAAATGATGAAAGTCTGACAATTCAGCATAATCTTGTGTCACCGATAAAACATAAGCCAACACTCTTGGCATATCATACAAATAACGTGTTTTATTATCTCTTAAATATAATCTAGAAAATATCCCCAATACTTTTAGGTGTCTTTGTAAGCCTGTTAAATCAAACCAACGCATAAATTGCTCAAAAGAAGGTATCGCTTCTTTTTGTTCTAATCGAAGCGCTAAATAATAATCTTCTAATAATGGCTGAAGTTTATCTTTTGGCCAAGTTAAATAACAATCTTTTAAAAGGGATGCCACATCATAAGTAATAGGGCCAATCAACGCATCTTGAAAATCTATCACCCCTGGCGTGATCAGATGCTTTTCAATCACCAATAAATTTCGAGAATGATAATCTCTATGCACCAGAACTTGAGGCTGTTCTTCAAAAATCACGGTTAGCTGATCCACCACATTAGAAAATATAACCGCTTCTTTTTGACTAAAACTAAAACCTAATAAAGGCAAACACCATTGTGTGAATAAACTTAATTCTGATTGAATCACAGTTTTGTCAAATTTAGGCCAATTAGGCAGTTCACCGGCCTGAAGGCGCACCAAACTTGCTAGTGCTTTACGATATAAATCACTCATGTTTTGATCAGAAATTACCTGAGCGTACAACTGATCGCCAAAATCTTGCATCAAAAAATAGCCTTGCGTCAGATCTGAGGCTAAAATGATGGGTGCATTCACCCCACGCTGAATTAATAATTGATTTATCTCAAAAAATTCAACCACTTTTTCTTGAGTTGGCGGTGCAGCCATCAGCATATAACTTATATTTTCATGGCTTACTCTATAAAAAGCTTTAAAACTTGCATCACCTGTCAAAGGTAACAAGCTCATCTCAGTTTGACCAAAATAAGCTGAAACCCAGTCATTTAGCCTTTTATATTCGGCTAACTTAATTTTGTTGGCTTGAATCGCTTGTTCCATTATCGCCCCCTCCTCTGATGCGTTCATTCTTTAAGCTTAATATAAAAGATTTCACCATGAGGCTATACTCTCTCTGACCACTCCCCCTATAATATCAGAATAAATAATTTAAAAGGGTTTAGCCGTAATGGGCCAATGCATAAAATTAAGCTTAGGCTTAAGCTTAGGCTTAAGCTTAAGCTTTATAACTTGGATAAATCACTGCGCTCTCGCCTCTGATCTACATTATCCCGATTGGCAACCTAACCCAGACGCGCTTTGTCATGGCTATTATGTTCTCCCCGAAATGCCTTTGGTCTTAGATCAAAGCATCTCTATCAACGCAAACGAATCCAGTTTTGATCCCAATGGTGTGTCTACCGCCAGTGGCGCCGTCACCCTATTTTATCAAGATAAAAAAATAAGCGGTCAAGAAGCAAAAATTTATTTAAATCAAACCACCAAAAAAGTAGAGACCATTCATGCTTATGGGGCAATTGAATTTATTGATCCTAATTTTAGAGTTTGGGGATCAAGCATAGATATCAATATTCCTGAGCATTCTTTTAAATTAGATAATATTAACTATCGATTATATGATCGTCAAGCCAGAGGAACCGCTCGTAGCGCGGTTTTGTCTACAGATGGCATTGCAGACTTAACGCAAGCAAGCTATACCACCTGTGCCCCTCACCGTACAACATGGGAACTAAGCGCTCAGACTATTCATCTTAACCGGACCAAAGGCTGGGGAAAAAGCAAACATACCACGGTTAAATTATATGATATACCTGTTTTTTATTCCCCTCACTTGAGTTTCCCTATCGATGCCAGAAGAAAAACTGGATTTACTTTTCCCAAATTTGCGTCCACTGCTCGATCTGGATATGGCTTTTCTTTTCCCTTATATCTCAACCTAGCCCCTAATTATGATTTGACGTTAACGCCCAGAATACTCACCAAACGGTCCCCTGAATTGCAAACTGAATTTCGTTATTTGACCTCATTGGGCGAAGGTTCCCTCTTAGCCAACATCTTGCCGAATGATGAGACCTATCGACATTTTAGACGTGAACAACTGCTTAAAACACACAATTTACCTTTGACCGATCCTAGAATTTTAGGCTTAGAAAAAGGCAATCATCGTGTGGCTTTTTCTTACCATCATCATTCAAATATTAACCCCCATTTTTCAGGGGATATTAACTATGACTATGTTAGCGACGATAATTACTTTGCTGACTTAGGTAATGATTTAAATACAGCGAGTACCACCCATGTTTTACAACAAGGTAAATTAAACTATCAAGGCACCCATTGGCATCATAACTGGACCGTGCAAACCATTCAAACTTTATATCCTATTGATGGCCCAACTAATCTCGTGCCTTATAAACTGCAACCTAAATGGAATTACACGGCGCACTATCCTTTTATTTGGCGCCATCTCAGTCTTGATTTCAATGGGGATATCACGCGTTTTACGCATGACAAAGATCCGGTGACAGGCGAAATATTTACAGAAGGGGAGCGACTGCAAATGAACCCCATGGTAAGCTTTCCGCTTCATCAGCCTTGGGGCTTTATTATTCCAAAAGTGAAATTGGATCTCACGAGCTATCAACTTAAAATTGGAACCTTTGAAGACGACACACATAAACCTAAACATCCCTTGCGCACTATTCCTATGTATTCTGTTGATTCCGGTTTAAACTTTGACCGTCACCTTATCTATCGTCATCAACAAATGACTCAAACTTTTGAGCCTCGCTTACTGTATTTATATGTCCCTTTTCGAGATCAAAGTTTATATCCTAATTTTGACAGTGGTTTAATTAATTTTAGCTATTTTCAATTATTTAGAGACAATCGCTTTAGCGGTTTAGACCGAGTCGGCGATAGCAACCAACTCACGCTTGCACTTCAAACCCGACTGTTAAACGCTACTGGAAAAGAACTGGTGAAGCTTGGCGTAGGCGAAATTTTTTATTTTAAAAAACGACAAGTTACTTTATGTGACTCTCGCACACTCAAAGATTGCTCAGACATTGAAGATCCTTCTTTAAGTAAAAACTTTTCAGACTTAATTGGCAAGCTAGATGTCTATTTTAATAATCGCTGGTCTGCCTATGGGGCACTAGAACACGATCCGTCGAGAAATATCACGAATAAAGCAGGATTATCGCTTCATTATCAAAACGATAATCGCACGCTTTATAATATAGGCTATTATTGGATTCGGGTTGATCCCGCTGAAAGCAACTATCAAACCAATGCTTATCAAAGCTTACGCCAAGCTGATCTCTCTTTTTCTAAACCTTTGACTAAGCATTGGGGTGCCTTAGGCAGCGCGCATTATGATTTTGTCAGTAACCATATGATGCGCGTAAGCGGTGGATTAGAATACAATAGTTGCTGTGTTGCCTGGCAATTTGTGATGTCGCGTTATTATCGTCCCACTGAGATTACCGGCAATACACAATATAGCAATAGCTTTATGCTTCAAATTACCTTAAAAGGCTTAAGCAATCTCTCCCCCCTAGGGAAACAACATAAATTATCCCAAGAAATTTTTGGCTACCAGCCTTTTCAATCGAACCAAAACTGGCAAAAACCCCTCACCAGCCCTATTGCGAATTTAAGCTGAAAATACGTTATAATGCGTCTTTAGTATCATAAACTATATATGTTACCAATATGGCTTATTACATGGCCTACGAGGAAGATAACTATGTTTGTTTTTAAAAAATTGTTCATTTTAGCCCTGATCCCAATCACCTTTGGCGCTATTTCCCCTTGTCTTATGGCCATACCTGCACCAGCAGCTCGACCTGAAACCCTGGATGCCGTTATTGCCGTGGTTAATAAAAGCATTATTACCCAATCAGAGTTAGAAAAAGAAGTGACTCGAGTTCAACGACACATACAACGTACTCAAAAAATTACCCCACCCACTCAAGAATTGAGTAGACAAGTCCTGGATAAAATTATTTTAGAAAAAATCCAACTGCAGTTTGCTCAACTAACTGGCATACAAGTAGACGATGCGATGGTCACAGACACCCTCGAGGATATTTTAAGCAAAAATAAAATGACCAAAGCAGAACTCCGAAAAGTCATTGAACAAGATGGATTAACCCTATCTGAATACCGTGAAAGCCTAAAAAAAGAATTAACCCTAACACGATTACAATCACGAGATGTCGCTTCTACCATTCCGGTTTCTCAACAAGAAGTCGACTACTTTTTGCAGTCTCCCATTGGGCAAGATATGCTTGGACAAGAATACCTTGTGGGCCATATTATGATCTCCGTGCCAGAATCTCCCTCACCAGAACAAATAGAACAAGCTGAAGAAAAAGCAAAAGCCTTGTTTGCTCGAATCCAACAAGGAGAAGATTTTGCTCAACTCTCTGTGATTGCCTCTCAAAGCCCTAAAGCCCTCACCGGTGGCGATTTAGGCTGGATGAAAATTGGGCAGCTTCCCACTATTTTTGTTGATCCGGTGATGAAAATGAAACTCAATGATATACAAGGCCCCATTCGTAGCCCTAGTGGATTTCATCTCATTAAGCTCTTAAATAAACGTGCCGCTAATCTTGAGGCTGAAAAAATCACCCAAATGCATGTGCAACATATTTTAATTAAAACCGATGCCATGAATTCTAATGACGACGTAGAACTCAAACTTCAACATTTAAGAGATTTAGCCGTACAAGGCCAAACATTTGATACCTTAGCCAAAACCCATTCTCAAGACATTGCTTCAGCACAACTGGGTGGCGATTTAGGCTGGGTCTCCAACGATGCCTTAGTCCCTGAATTTGTTCAGTCTGTTGAAAAATTAGCCTTAGGTGAAATCTCGAAGCCCTTTAGAACGTCTTATGGTTGGCATTTGGCTAAAGTCTTAGAAAAAAGAGATGAAACCTCTACTAAAAATTTAGCAGAACTTCGCGCAAAGCAATATATTCATCACCGTAAATTCGAAGAGCGCCTTGAAGCCTGGTTTCGCCAAATTAAAGAAGAAGCCTATATCAAAATCGTTCATGCTGAGCTCAACCCCCATGCAGGCTAATATTAAAAAAAACTGCCCTATTCTTGCTATCACCTTAGGTGAGCCTGCAGGAATAGGTCCTGATATTTTTCTGAAAATTTCACAATTTTCTCAAAGCGCCCATCTCATTGTTTTTGGTAGCCCAGCCTTACTCTTAGAACGAGCAAAATTGCTGAACCTAGACATTCACTTAAATTACATAAACGATATTGCTCACCACACAAATCAACGTGATGCCCTTCAGGCATCTAAGCCAGGTGAAATTAATCTTATCCCTCTTGATTTGAGCCACGCGGTTCACCCTGGGCAACTCTCTGTCTATCATAGCGCCTATGTATTAGAAGCCCTCAAACAGGCCACCGATGCTTGTTTAAAAAAACACTGTGATGCCATGACAACTGGTCCAGTACATAAAACCATCTTAAGAGAATATGACCAAGTTTTTATTGATCAAACCCATTTAATCAGTGCGCAATGTCATATAGATTATAATCAAGTCATGATGGGCTTTATCAGCCCTGAAATGCGCTTAGGCCTAGCAACCTTACATGAACCCATACAAAAAATTTCAAGTTTACTGAGCCCCGCCTTAGTCGAACAAAAAATTCAGTGTTTTGCCCAAGCTATTGCTACTTTTTTTCAAATCCCCGAACCCAAAATTGGCGTATTAGGCTTAAATCCCCATGCAGGTGAAAATGGCCTAATTGGCAAAGAAGAACAAACTATTTTATTACCTTGTGTCAACAAGCTTAAAAATCTTAAAAATAAACAAGCTGCCTATCAGCTTAGTGACTTGCTTTCTCCTGACAGTGCTTTTATTCAAGCCAATCGTACTTATTATGATGGATTTTTAGCGTGGTACCACGATCAAGGCCTTGCGCCCTTTAAAACACTTTATGAGCAAAAAGCAGCCACTATTTTATTTGGGCTCCCTATTATTCGAACCTCGGTCGATCATGGTACGGCTTTACCTCTGGCAGGCACGGATAAAGCCGATGCCAGTAGCTTTCAATATGCCCTTGATTTAGCCACCACTGTTATTCAAAATAAGATCTAATTTAATGCGTACAAAAAAACATTTTGGCCAACATTTTTTAACTCAATCTGGCATTATTGAAAAAATTTTGCGCACCTTGTCTCCTGACTTACAAGACTCGCTAATTGAAATAGGTCCGGGTAAAGGCGCCCTTACGCTCCCACTCATTGAAAAAAATTATCAACTCACGGCGATTGATATTGATCCCGATGTGATTGCGTACTTAAGCCCTTATTTAAACCGTTATGAAAACTTTAAACTCATTCATCAGGATGCCTTAACTTTTGACTTTACTTCACATGCCAGCCGCATTAAATTAATTGGCAATTTGCCTTATAATATTTCTACGCCATTATTATTTCATTTTTTAAAGCATGCGCTTTATATAAAAGAAATGGTCTTAATGGTCCAAAAAGAAGTGGCCGATAGAATTTGTTCTGAACCTGGCAATAAAATCTATGGCCGCCTAAGTGTCATGGTACAAGCCGCTTGCCGGGTCGAAAAATGTTTCAATGTCTCACCAGGTGCCTTTACGCCACCCCCTAAAGTACAATCTTCCGTTATCAAACTTATTCCCTATGAAGCCTCCCTGAATCCCTCCCCTTATGGTGAAGTCAATTTTATTGCCTTAGGTAAACTGTGTTTGGCTTTATTTACGCAGCGCCGAAAAACCTTAAAAAACTTAATTAAACCCTATTTTAATGATAGCGAAGCAGTCGATGTTTTTTTTATACAACACCCTCATTTTTCGCCTATCCAACGTCCTGAAACCCTGTCTGTTCAAGATTTTATTGACTTGAGTCGATTGCTTCTCTCCCTTGCATAGCGACTTTATTCTCGATATGCTGTCTATATGATGATGCACTCCCCCAATGATTTTAAAATTGAAATAGAAACTGAGTATTTATCAGCCCAATCTGATATAACCATGCCACAATTTGTATTTAGTTACACCATTAGCATTATTAATACGGGTACGCTATCTGCCCAATTAATCAGTCGCCATTGGCTTATCACCAATGGAGAGGGTGAAGTACACAATGTACAAGGCTTAGGGGTAGTAGGAGAGCAACCCAACATTAGTCCAGGACAATGCTATCGTTATACCAGTGGTACCATGCTGCCTACCCCACTTGGCACCATGCAGGGAACTTACCAAATGCGCTCTGAAAATGGGGAGCTTTTTGAGGTGAATATTCCTTTTTTTAAATTAGCCGTTCCCTCCCTAATTAATTAATTTTTAACTTATTCATTTATTTGGTTTAACTTTATGGCTACGTATGTCATTGGTGATGTTCAAGGCTGTTATAAGCCATTACAACACTTACTTGAAATCATTCATTTTTCACCCACTAGCGATACTTTGTGGTTTTGTGGCGATATCATTAACCGAGGGCCTGATTCGCTTGCTTGTCTTCGTTTTGTTAAAAATCTGGGGACCAAAGCCATCACCGTTCTTGGCAACCATGATCTTGCGCTATTAGTCATGGCACACGGCTTTTTAAGACCCAAAGCACAAGATACTTTTGAAGCCATTTTAAAAGCAAAAGACAAATTAGATTTAATAAACTGGCTGACAGAAAAACCCTTATTGCATCACGCCCCTGAACATCAAGTCACCCTGGTTCATGCAGGCATTTATCCCTTATGGACGCTATCCGAAGCAAAAGAATATGCAAAAGAAGCAGAAACAGCTCTTCAAGATAAATCACAAAATAAAATACTCTTTAAAAATTTATTTGGAAATCACCCAAATTGTTGGTCGAGTGGATTGCCTTATTTAGATCGCTTACGTTTTATTATTAATAGCTTTACCCGAATGCGGGTGCTCACCCCTGATGGAAAAATGAATTTTAGTTTTAAAGGCCCTTCCAACAAAACCCCCAAAGGCTGTTATCCTTGGTATAAATTATCGCCCCTAGCCATAACAGAAACCAATATTATCTTTGGGCACTGGGCAGCCCTAAATGGCTTATGCGATAATGAAAAAGTGCAAGCCATCGATACAGGCTGTGTATGGGGCAATCAATTAACGGCAGTGTGCTTGGAAACCAACAAAAAGTTTAGCGTGCCTTGCTTAAAATCTAATTAAGCTAAATTTAAACTAAAATTTGATCTTAATGCCCAAGTGTATTTACAATGCCTCAAGCTAATACAATAAGGAACCCCTAAATGGAAAGTGTGGGTAAAGTCATGAAAACACATAAAATAAAGTTAATGAAACAGCTTGGTTGCTTGTTTGCATTTATAGCCGCTTTGCTAAGTAGCCCTACCTGTTTAGCCGATTATCAACTGAATTTAACCCAAGGGGTTACCTCAAGTAGCCATGATATTTATCACTTACATATGACCATCTTATGGATATGTTGTGCTATTGGCTTATTGGTCTTTGGCGTGATGGTTTATGCCCTTATTAAGCATCGAAAATCTATAGGCCATCAAGCCGTGCCTTTTCATGAAAGCACCACCATTGAAATTATTTGGACCCTCATTCCTTTTGTTATTTTAATTGCAATGGCTTTTCCTGCCACCAGTGTGCTCATTCGCATGGATGACACCTCTAAATCTGATCTCAGTATCAAAGTCACAGGATATCGCTGGTACTGGCAATATGAATATCTAGACGAAGGTATTAACTTTTTTAGTTACCTAACCACTCCTGATGCTCAGATTCACAATCGTCAAACCAAACAAACCCATTACTTATTAGAAGTAGATGAGCCTATGGTTATTCCTGTGGGCAAAAAAATTAAAATTTATACCACTGCCAGTGATGTCATTCATTCTTGGTGGGTACCTGCCTTAGGCCTTAAAAAAGATGCCGTGCCAGGTTTTATTAACGAAGTATGGACTAAAGTCGATAAGCCTGGCATTTATCGTGGCCAATGTGCTGAACTCTGTGGAACCAAACATGGTTACATGCCTATTGTGGTCGAAGCCAAATCTGAAGCCGATTACCGTATTTGGGTAGAAAACAAAAAACAAGCACAAGCCGCCAAAAAAGCCGCTGAAAATCAAGTGTATACCAAAGAAGAATTGTTCGCTGAAGGTGAGAAAGTGTATCTCTCTGTCTGCGCCATGTGTCATCAACCCAATGGTCAAGGCTTACCACCTGCCTTCCCTTCTTTGGTGAGCAGCCAAATTGTGGGCAACAAAGACAGACTAAAAGAACACATTCATAACGTTATTTATGGTAAAAATGCCATGCCTGCTTTTGGCGCTCAAAAATCAGACTTAGAAATTGCGGCCGTTATTACCTATGAACGTAATGCTTGGGGACATAACACAGGCGATGTGATTCAACCTAAAGACATTAAAGCATTAAGAGAACAAAAATAGGAAGCGCACCATGAATATAAATCAGGATAAGATTCATCACGAACACGAACACGAACATGCCCATGGCCCAGCAAAAGGCCTGAGCCGTTGGCTGCTCACCACCAATCACAAAGATATAGGGAGCATGTATTTATTTTTAAGCCTGCTTATGTTCTTTGTTGGTGGCACCATGGCCATGCTCATTCGGGCAGAATTATTTAAACCTGGCATGCAGCTGCTTCAACCCGAATTTTTCAACCAAATGACCACCATGCATGGCTTAATCATGGTTTTTGGGGCCATCATGCCCGCTTTTGTTGGCCTGGCCAACTGGCTTATCCCCATGATGGTTGGGGCGCCCGATATGGCCTTGCCCCGCTTAAATAACTGGAGCTTTTGGCTATTAGTTGTCGCTTTTTGTATTTTAGGCAGTACGCTATTTATGAGCGGCTCTGCGCCTAATTTTGGCTGGACTTTTTATGCGCCACTGTCTACTAAATTTGGCCCTGAAAGTACCGATTATTTTATTGTTTCTGTGCACTTAATGGGCATGTCTTCTATTATGGGGGCCATTAATGTTATTGCGACTATTTTAAATATGCGCGCCCCTGGCATGACTTTAATGAAAATGCCTATGTTTTGCTGGACCTGGCTCATTACGGCTTTTCTGTTAATTGCGGTCATGCCGGTCTTAGCGGGCGCGGTGACCATGATGCTCACCGACAGACATTTTGGCACCTCATTTTTTAATGCAGCAGGAGGCGGCGATCCGGTTTTATTTCAACATATTTTCTGGTTTTTCGGCCATCCTGAAGTGTATATTATGATTTTACCGTCTTTTGGCATTGTCTCTCAAATCTTGCCCACTTTTGCACGTAAACCCCTATTTGGTTATGCCTCCATGGTCTATGCCACTTGCTCTATTGCGCTGTTATCTTTTATTGTTTGGGCACATCATATGTTCACCACGGGCATGCCTTTGGCCGGTGAATTATTTTTTATGTACGCCACGATGCTTATTGCCATTCCTACTGGCGTCAAAGTCTTCAATTGGGCTGCCACGATGTTTAAAGGCTCTATGACTTTTGAAACCCCGATGTTATTTGCCATTGCCTTTATTTTTTTATTTACCATGGGGGGATTTTCAGGGCTCATGCTGTCTATTACCCCTGCTGATTTTCAGTATCATGATACTTATTTTGTGGTCGCCCATTTTCATTATGTGTTGGTGCCTGGCGCTTTATTTAGCATTTTTGCGGCTGTGTATTATTGGCTGCCCAAATGGACAGGGCATATGTACAACGAAACTTTAGGCAAATTGCATTTTTGGCTTTCTGTCATTGCCATGAATGTGACTTTTTTCCCTATGCATTTTTTAGGGCTTGCAGGTATGCCACGTCGTATCCCCGACTATGCCTTGCAATTTACAGAATTTAATCAATTGGCCAGTGTAGGGGCTTTTGTATTTGGATTGAGCCAGCTCATCTTGGTTTATAATATTATTAGAACCATAAAATGCGGCCAAAAAGCCACCCCTCAGGTTTGGGAAGGGGCTGAAGGCTTAGAATGGACGATTAGCTCGCCGCCTTCTTATCATACTTTTAGCACACCACCTAAAATAAATTAAGCCATGCAAAATACCCAACAAAAAAAAATCAAAAAACATTTTTGGATTTTAGCGGCCATTGTTTTGGGGATGTTCCTCTTTTGTTATGCACTCGTGCCTTTTTATAATGCCTTATGTAAAGTGAGCGGATTTAATGGCAAAGTCGAAAATATTGCGGATAATTACCAGGCTGTAAACAAATTTAAAATCGATAAAAATCGAAGCATTATGGTTGAGTTCATGACAACCTTAAATGAACAAATGCCGGTTGAATTTAGCGCAGAACGACCCTCTGTTATGCTTCACCCTGGCCAACTCATTAAAACAAACTACCGGGTCAAAAACTTAACAGACAAAGCCATTGTCGTGCAAGCCATTCCTAATGTGATGCCTGGGCTTGCCGCGCAACATTTTCGCAAACTAGAATGTTTTTGCTTTCAAAAACAACCTTTAGGGCCACGAGAAGAAAAAATTATGCCCCTTGTTTTTACACTGGATCCTATCTTACCCGATAAATTTGGCACCGTTGCCTTGTCTTATACTCTATTTGATATCACCGAAAGCTAGGAGGCTTTTACCATGTCCCACCATTATGAGCATTATTATGTCCCTGCCCAAAGTAAATGGCCTGCGGTGGGCGCCATTGGCCTTGGGCTCACGGTGCTTGGTATTGTCGGCTTAATCCATCATACTGCCATGGGACTGTATTTATTTTTAGCTGGCCTCCTGATTGTCAGTTATATGATTTTTGGCTGGTTTAAAGACGTGATTCAAGAATCTTTAAGCGGTTTATATAGCAAACAAATGGATCGCTCCTTCAGATGGGGAATGGCGTGGTTTATTTTTTCAGAACTTATGTTTTTTGCTGGTTTTTTTGGGGCATTATTCTATGCCAGACATTTGAGTGTTCCTTGGTTAGGCGGTGTAGGCGCTAAACTGTCTACGCATGCCTTGCTTTGGCCAGAGTTCAAAGCCATATGGCCTTTACTGACTTTCCCTGATCCCAAACTTTTTCCTAGCCCAAGAGAAATTATTGATACTTGGGAACTTCCCGCTTTAAATACCGCGATATTATTAACCAGCGGTGCAACGCTCACTTGGGCACATTGGGGCCTAACCAAAAAATTTAATCGTAAGCAAGTAATTTATGGCTTATTTTTAACCATTGCACTGGGTCTTACTTTCTTGAGCTGCCAAGCTTATGAGTATTATGAAGCTTATCAGCATATGGGCTTAACCTTAGGCTCGGGCATTTACGGCTCTACTTTTTTTATGCTCACTGGCTTTCATGGGTTACATGTGAGCATTGGCACCCTGATGCTCATTATTATTTTTGTGCGTGCCATAAAAGGCCATTTTAAAGCCGATCAACATTTTGCCTTTGAAGCCGTTGCCTGGTATTGGCACTTTGTTGATGTGGTTTGGTTATTTTTGTTTATTTTTGTATATTGGCTCTGATTCCAAAGCCACAGGGTTAATGCCATGTGGCTTTATCCAGCCCATTAAAAAGCAGATTATTAAGAATAAAAACAAAAAAATCGACAATCCAATTCTGATGGTTAAGGCCTTCGCCATTTTTGCCGGATCTATCTCAGATTTCGATTGAAGTAACCTAAATAAGGCCACCCCTAATGCCAGCATGATAGCAGATAAAATGCTATATATAATTATGTTCATTCTCTTACCTTAGTCTTTTTGTTGCTGATTTGCTTTATTTTTATTTTTATTTTTATTTTAAGGTAGTGTAACTCAATATGAATTTATCTTATCGTTGTGCAAAACTTGAATTTAAGCTAGCTTGGCTACTCGTCAGTATGATTACTATGGGGGCATTTTTTTCCCTTGGTATGTGGCAACTTCAACGCTATCAAGATAAACAACTCTGGCTTGAAACACAAGCTGAGCAAATCATCGAAGGTCTATTCTTAGAAGATTTTATTCTCTATATCGATAATAAAATAAAGGGGAGTACCCCTGGCTATGAAGTCTTTCAAGCTTTTCAGCTAAAAAACAAAACTTCCCCCTCTCAAGCTGTCTTAATTTCTAGAGGCTGGATAGCGCAACCTAAAAATAGCCAAGATAATTATGATAGAAAAAAACTGCCTGATATCCCGCTTTTTAATGAAAAAACGACTCTGCATATCCTGCACTTAAAAACGCGTTCTATTAAAAGCCTACCCCCTAAATATGGCCTGACCCATTTTGATCTTCCTCAAAGTACGGCTCCGCTCAGCATTCGGGCATCAAGATTAGACATTCCTGAAACACAAAATTTTGTCAACAATCATAAGCAAGGATTAAAACTTAACTTAATTTCTGATTATTATCTTTCTCTGCCTAAAACCTCTGCCTATCAACTTACGCCCTTGCCCGATGTTAAAACTTGGCTAAACCCACATAAACATTTAGGTTATGCAATGCAATGGTTTTTATTTTGTTTGATTACGGTCTTTTTATTTATACGATTTGGCATAAAAATAAATCAAAATAAGCCTTAACATAAAGACGTCGAGAAAAAAAAGCAGTAAACTACATCCAGATTTATTCATAATTATTAATCATATACCATATAGGCGGCGATGATGTTAGGTCGTTCAACTAAAAAAAATATTATTTTAATCGCTTTATTTGCGCTTTTTATTTTACCTTTTGGATTAGCCTGGCTGATTTATCACTCTCCCGAGGCCCACACGCTCTCTAAAAAAAATCAGGGTGAATTATTAGCGCCCTCTTACAACTTAGCAAGCCAACACTGGCAAGAAACGCAAACACAAATGAACTTAGATCCCTTGCCCCTAAAAGGCAAATGGGGTGTTTTGCTGATAAGCTATCCTCCTTGTCATCATGCTAATCTTCAGCTCAATCCTGCTATAGCAGCCAGATGGGCAGAATTAAACAAAGTTAAAATTTCCTTAGGAAAAGATCAATCACGGCTTCAGTTAATTCAAGCCTTTCCAGGGCTTAAAAATCCTTTAGGTCAAGAAGAAGGCCATTTATATGTATTCGATCCCTTGGGAAATTTGATTTTACATTATCAGCCCAATCAAGCGAGCCGAGCGATTCGACAAGATTTAAAACAATTGCTTCATGCTTCACAAATTGGATAAAAATTTAAAATAAATAAATAATAATAAATGATAAAACATACGACCCTTGTTGCCTTAATTTTAGCCTTTATCGTTATCGTGGTTGGCGCTTATACGCGCTTAACCGATGCAGGCTTAGGTTGCCCAGATTGGCCAGGTTGTTATGGCCAGTTACTCGTTCCCGAATCTACCCCACTTTATCCTGACACGCCCTTAGAAATCCCTAAAGCCAAAACAGAAATGCTACATCGCTATTTAGCATCGATACTAGGCTGTCTGATTTTAGGTATTGCCTTTTTAAGCCTCAAATCCAATGCGCTAGACAAACCCATTAAAATAATCAGCCTAAGCCTAGTCGCTTTAATTTTAGCTCAAGGCCTATTAGGTATGTGGACGGTGACTTTAAAACTCTTTCCCCTTGTGGTCATGGGGCATTTATTAGGGGGCTTCTCTACTTTAAGCTTATTATGGCTGCTTTATTTAAGACTGCATAAACAGCATAAACCCTCTAAACCATATAAAACTCACCGTCATTTCAGGCAGAGCAGACATACGGGGCATGCTAAACTAAAATTTTTAGCGTTTTTTGCGCTTATTGCCCTTATCCTTCAGTTGGCTTTAGGCGGATGGACCAGTGCCAATTATGCTGCACTGGCTTGCCCTGATTTTCCCACTTGTTTAGGGCAATATTGGCCAAAGCAACTCGATTTTTCTCCCGCTTTTAATTTACTGTCAGGGCTTGGCTTAAAATTTCCAACCCTAGGCATGGATAACGATGCACGTCTCACCATTCATTTTATGCACCGTTTATGGGCCATCCTAGTCTGTATGCTGACGGTTATTTTGTGTGTTAAGCTTTGGCGAAATCAACATCCTCGTTTTGCTTTTTTATTATTTTTTATATTATGCCTACAAGTCACATTAGGCATTACTAATGTCTTAGGTAAATTGCCTTTAAGCATTGCCGTTATGCATAATGGCGTTGGGGCTTTATTCTTATTAAGCCTAATTACCGTGAATGTTAAACTCCGTGAATAATTTAAGACATTATTATCAGCTCACCAAACCTAAAGTGGTTTATTTAATGATAATCACTGCCTGGGTGGGCATGATATTAGCCATTCCTGAGTATAATCTTGGTGTTTTAAAAAAAATGATGTGGGGTACGCTAGGCATTGCCTTAAGTGCTGGCAGTGGCGCCGTTTTTAACCATTTAATTGAACATCATATTGATGCCCGAATGGATAGGACACAAGCACGCCCAGTTGCCTCGGGTAAACTCTCACCCAAGCAGGCCACTTATTTTGGGCTAGTCATGGGCCTATTAGGCTTAAGTTTATTAGCCATATTTACAAACATCACTGCGGCTATACTCACTTTTTTATCTTTATTTGGTTATGCTGTTATTTATACGGTATATTTAAAACGCAGTACCCCACAAAATATTGTGATTGGTGGCGCAGCTGGCGCCGCCCCACCCTTACTGGGTTGGGCGGTTATTTCTGGCACGGTAGATCCCCATGCTTTGTTGTTGGTGTTAATTATTTTTGCCTGGACTCCTCCTCATTTTTGGGCCTTAGCCATTCATCGCAGGCAAGAATATGCCAAAACCCCTTTGCCCATGTTGCCGATTACGCACGGGGTAAAATACACCAAATTAAATATTATTTTATATACCTTATTGCTGATTTTGGTTTCTGTTTTACCCTATTTAACCCACATGAGCGGTCTGATTTATTTAGTAGCCGCATTGGGCTTAGGGGCAGGCTTTCTTTATCATGCTTATATACTTTATTATGCACCCGATGAAAAAAACGCGATGGCCACTTTTGGCTATTCTATTTTATATTTATTGGGTTTATTTGTTGCATTGCTCTTAGATCATTTAATAATTTAATCATTAGGTAAAACATGACTGCGCTGAATAAAAATACGATTTTTGTTATTCTGATTTTAAGCTTGGCCCTTGGCATTGGTCTCTGGCGAAATAAACACGCCATAGGGGGGCCTCAACATGCAGGGACATTAGGCCAAATCAAACAAGTCAAAACCCTAACGCCCTTTCATTTAACCGAAGTGGTCTCGGGTAAGGCTTTTACGGATGCAGATTTAAAGCAAAAATGGTCTTTTGTCTTCTTTGGCTATAGCACTTGCCCCGACATTTGTCCTAAAACCATTGGGACATTGAATCAAATTGCTTCGGCCTTACCCAATCAACCTTGGGTACAATATTTATTTATCAGCATTCATCCTGAAAAAGATACCCCTCAGACCTTGTCTGCCTTTTTAATGCAAGCAAAATTTCAGCCTTCTATTATAAAAGGCCTAACTGGGGATAAAGCCCAAATTTTAGATTTAGCGCGTCAAATTGGTATCTTTATAGATGAACATCCTAGTCAACCTGAATTATCTGGGCCAATTGAACACAGTGGCACCATTGTTTTGCTCAACCCTAAAGGCGAATTAGCAGCGATATTTAGTAACTCAGATAGCCCCGCGCATATTGCGCAGGACTTTAGAAAACGCCTTAAACCTACTATGGCAAGCTATTAGATCTGAGTGCGAGACACCATTGCGGCTGCTGCCACCGCGCTGCCTGCAGCAGCAGAGGCAAGCGTCAACATCACTTGGCCACGACTTTGCCCAGGAAATAAAGCACGTTTGGCTCTAAATACCCCATAACACACTAACCCACCTGCAGCTGCACCTACTACCATTGCGGGCGCTAAATGCGAGGCGGGCACCTTAGCCAAACCTGTTTGGGTTAAGCCTGCCTTTAACATATGGCCTAAAGCGTTTTTAGCACAATCGCCCAAGCCCTTTTCTGATATTTCTCTCAAAACAGGTCCTGTCCAATTATTTTTCAAAGCCTCTTCAGAAACAACGCTAGCCATAGGCGTGAGATAATTCGTCATAACATGCCCATAAGCAGACTGATAAGCAGACTGTGTACAATGCTTCCAACCCGAAGTATCAACACACTCGCGATATTGTGAGAGCCTCTCTACGCCATACATGCCATAACTTAAGCTTGTATCAATGGCTTGATTTATAACTTGATTTATCGCTTTAATCGATTCCATTGCAAAACTTGCGCTACCCATCAACCAATTAGCATGTTCCTCTCCCTTTGCTTCAATATAGGTTGCATTGCTCAAAGATCCAGGGAAAATTTCTAATTTCTCGTCGATAGGATTAGGCGCCCTACCACAAACCCATCCCAAGACACTTAGCACACTGCGAGATTGCGCCGCACAGCTCTCCTGCAAAGCCGCTAAGGTATATTCTCCTCCAGTACTATAAGCCTGATTTAAAAAAACGCCTAAATTTTTATCCCAAGCCCTTAACAAGCTTTCTGTATAAGGCGCAAAATAATGTGCCGCTGCTTTTTGCACCTGGCCCCCATCCCACACATAGCTTGTTAACACAGGTTTAATCGCGCTATCCCATAATTGCATAATGCCTATCAAATTTTTCCCTTGTTTATAACCAGGAATGCTTTCTAATAGCCTATCTATGCTTTTATATAGCCTATAGGGTGCTTTTATTGCGCTCATTGTCCAACCTTCAGGAGCAGGAGCAGGTGCGACTGGAGGAGGCACCGCCACAAAGGGCTTAACCAGCTTTGCTGCCACTAAGGCCTTCAAAGAGAAGGCGACTAAAGATCCAGAAAATGCCACTATCTGTGTGCTCATTTCCCGAGCCACCACACGAAATACATCATTTTTTAAATACGTTGTGAATATAAAACTCATGAGAAGATACCTTTTTTATCGTTAATTTATATATGCTTAAATGCATTCTTTTGTTATCAAGTGAGATAAGATACAAGAAGATATCAGCTATCTAAATTAAGTAAACAGGCTGACCCTGTCTGGCCGACGAACGGTAGCTTTAAGCCGACAAACGGTAGGTAGAGCCAAAAAAAAAGCCAGGAGACCTCCTGGCTTTTCTAAAAAAATTAAATTTCTAAAAGACTGAAATAAATAAAGTGAAAATTAAAACTCACCGCGCTGACGGCGTTTTCCTGGTTGTTGTTGCACCGAAGCTTCAGCTTCATTCGCCGCGCTGCTCTCAAGAGGCATCGCGACAATGACTTCGAGCTCGCGCTCGCGACTAGGGCTACGACTAAAGACAAGTGGCGCACAACAATCTCTTAATGGGGATGCTGCATGCTCTGCCTCTGGCGCTACTTCTGCCTCAGGCCTTAATTTATAGGTCTCGCCTTTTAAATAAGCTTTAAATGCATTTTTATCTAAGTCATATCTAGCAGAAGTTAAATAAGCTTGATACTCAGGGCTTGTTTGATACTCTGCTAATCTTTGCTGATTTTGTTTAAAATGCTCAATGGCTTGCATTTTTTGTGCTTGAGACAAACTATCAAACACCTGAGCAGGGGCCCATGCACCTAAATTCATCGGCAGATTTTGGGTTACTAGCCGAAATGCCTTATCAAATGCGGGAGCATCCTCAAAATCTACATTTTGAGCAATTTCACCGTTTGCCTGCAAATCTTTAAACACCGCTTCTAATGTCACAACTTTTGAGACACAAGGATTTTGAGCTTTTTTTAATTCTGCGTTTAGGGCAGCTACCTCTACCTCAGGGTTATTGCTTGGCTTTTTAGCCAACATAGCCTCAATAGGCAATGCGGCTATTTCTTCAGGCGTAATGGTTGTTTTAGCATAGCCTAATCCCATAAAATTATGCATCACATTCATTAGACCTCTAAAGGCACTTAAAGCACCAATGGTACTTAATATGCCCACACACGCTTTGAGTCCCAATAAAGCTTTAGGCACAGCTGTAATCATGGCAGCAAAATAAGGGATTTGGCTTAAAACCGAGATCATGCCTGTATAGGCGCCCATTGCACCTTCTATAGTCAAAAATAAGACGATTGCGGCTATAACCAAAGTTTTGGCTAATTTAATCTTATCAATTTGCTTAGCTTTAAGGTTGTTCCAAGACAAAGCCCAATTATGTCTAATTAAAGTCTCAGCCTTATCCCAAAATTCAAATATCTGTACTGAAGCTATCACATAGTAAGTTCCTATAGCCGCTAACAAGCCTAAATAAGGCGCTGCAGGTAAAAAAGCCAAGCCTGTGCCTATGGCCGTAATCGCCGCTACCGCACGTGCCATCCAGCTTAAAACCAAATGCAAGCGTTTTTCCCTCTCTGTTTTTTGAATGGTAGGCGTATAGTGCGTTTTTCTGCCACCCCCATAAGGATTAATCAAGCTATGTATGGCCAAGTCTTTCACAGTATAAGTGTCTGAAAGCACTGCTGGAAGAAAAACAATGTTCGATGCTTTAAGATATAAATCTGCAGCAGGCATTCTATCTACCGTGTAGATATTAATATTTTGCTTATTTTTTCTGGCGGTTTGGGCTAAATCAAACATCTTGTTATTTACTTGATGTGCCACTTGCGACAGATCTTCTCCCTTCACAAAAGTGCCATCGGTTTGACTTACTTCATATATCTGCTCAGGTAATAAAATAGCCGCTTCAAAAGGCGTTGCGCTATTATTCGCTCGTGCTAATTCATATAAATCGGGTACAAAAGCGCCTAAATAAACCAAGCGCCCATCCGAGTGCTTTGTCACCAAAGGAAAATAACATATTTCATAAGTACGTTGATCAGGAGCGGGTGAACTGGGTAAAGATGCTAACAAATCTTGCTTAAGATTTTGAAACTTAGCTAAAATGGGGGTAAAAAACTTTGAAGCCATGAAACCTTCTCCTAAAAATAAATCTCAACTATAAAAACATCCGCTTGTATCAATATTCCGCTTTAAGGGCCAACTAAATTCCATTTTTTCATACCGCGAAGATTAAACTTACCATGGTTTTCTAACTAAAGAAACAAGCACGTTCATAATTATTTAAGGCAAATTGCTAAGTAAGCCGGCTGCCTATTAGTTTGTTTATTAATTTATTTATCTATTTTTTTATAGAAATGAGTAAGGGTCAGCACCAATATAAAACTAAGTGCTAAAACACAGACAATAGCAGGGCCGGTTGGCACATCTTGATAATAAGACCATAATAGCCCCAGTAATACCGCGCTAATAGCCGCTATCATGGCCTTAAAAACAACGGCTTCTGGAGATCGAGAAAGAGGCCGCGCAATGGCCACAGGCATAATTAACAAAGCCGTCATTAATAAAATGCCGACCATTTTTATGGCAACGGCAACCACCAAGGCTAATAACAGCATAAAAATAAAATTAAGTTTTTTAACTTTCACGCCTTCTACTTCAGCTAACGCTTCATGAACGGTCATCGATAATAAACCTGACCAGACTTTAAATAATACCGCCCAGATCAGCACTAATAAGCCATAAATCAAGACCAGATCTGAAGGCAAAACCGTTAAAATATCCCCAAATAAAAAACCCATCACATCCATGCTTTGATTAGGCAAATAGGCTAATAAAACCATGCCTAAAGCCAAACTCCCATGGGCCAATAAGCCTAATAAAGTATCGCTTGCTAGGCTAGCATAATGGGGCAATCTTGTAAAAATCAAGCAAAATAACAGGGCGACCACCACAAGCCCAATTAATGGCTGTACTTGCCATACCATCGCTAAAATGGCCCCTAATAATCCCGCATGGGCCAAAGCATCGCCAAAATAAGCCATGCGCCGCCACACCACAATCGCCCCTAAAGGCGCGGCCATTAAGGCAATGCCTACGCCAGCGGCCATTGCTCGAATTAAAAAAATGGGTAAAGTCTCTAGTAGCACTTAATTTCTCTCATGCTCATGGTGAGCGTGATCATGTTGATGGGTATAAAGCGCTAAATCATTGGCCACTGATCCAAATAAAGCCTGAAACGCCGGATCTTTAGAAACCATTGCAGGAAGCCCCTGGCAACAAATATGTTGTTGCAAACAAATCACTCTATCTGTTCCTGCCATCACAATATGTAAATCATGTGAAACCAATAAAATGCCACACAAATATTTATCGCGAATATGTCGAAGTAAAGCATATAATTCTGCTTGCCCCATTAAATCAATGCCTTGAGCAGGCTCATCTAATACCAATAAATCGGGTTTTTGTAATAAGGCTCTGGCCAATAATACCCGTTGCCACTCCCCTCCTGATAAATGCCATACCATAGTATCTAGCAAAGAAAGGGGTATCTTTAATTCTGATAAAATTTCTTGCAAAGGCCGCTTAGCCTTGACCAAACCTAAAAAACGGGAGACTGTTAATGGCACAAGTGCCTCTAATTGCATTTTTTGAGGGGTATACCCTATTTTGATGCCTGGCTTAAGCCACACTTTGCCTTGGGCGGGTGAAAGTAAGCCTACTAAAATTTTAATCAAGGTCGATTTGCCTGCCCCATTTGGGCCAATCAACGATACAATTTCTTTTGGAAAAAGAGATAAGGCAATATTTTTTAAAATGACCTTGTTCTCTGCTTTATAGCTTACGTTAATTAACTCAATTATTTCTTTTTTATCACCCGTCAAATAATTATCCTGCTATTTTATCTAATTTAATAAATTTAAAATTTAATATGGCTGTCCTATTAAGATTTTAAGATTTTAGTTTAATATAATTTGATATGGCTGTCCCATTAAGATTTTACTTTAATCCAATTTAATAAGTTATTTATATAGGTTTTTATGCGCGCATACTCATTTTTAGGCTTGTTTTTAGGCTTGTTTTTAAGTTTATCTTTAAGCTATCTTTTTAGCTTAATATTTTATCCTGTTCAGGCCCAAATAATCAGCCAAGCAAAAACCTTAAATATTACCACCAGCATTCAACCCCTTGGGCTCATTCTCACTGAATTAACCGCGCAAACAGCTGCTAAGATTCAGGTCTTAATTCCCCCTAACCAATCTAGTCATGATTTTCAGCTCAAACCTAAAGCGGTTTTTGCACTCACTCAAGCAGATTTAATCATTTGGGTAGGCCCTCAGCTTGAAAATTTTTTAAACAAACCCATTCAAGGGCTTCGTGATTCAAACCAGCGCCCCAATGTGATTTTAACTTTGCTCAGTGAACCCTCTATCCAAAAACAATTGCTTTCTTTTAGAACGGGGGCACAGTGGCAAGATGTGCATCATCACCATAATAATCATAATCATGATCATGATCATGATCCGCATATTTGGTTATCGCCACAATTGACCCTTGAAATAGCAAAATTGATAGCCAAAAAACTCATTGCCTTAAATCCCGCTCAAGCTGCTTTATATTTTAAAAACTTTCAGGCTTTTACAAAACAGCTCATACACATAGATAAATTATATAGAGAAGCTTTTAACAAACCCACTCAACGCTATTTAGTGCTACATGATTCTTATCAATATATAGAAAAGCAATATGGCTTAAGCATGGTTGGGGTTTTATCCATTCATGCCGATAGACCGCCCAGCATTAAAACCTTAAGAGAAGCGCAAAAAAAAATCACGGCCCATCACGTCACGTGTCTGTTAAGTGAACCCCCCTTACCCGCGAGTTTAAGTAAAGTCTTGCTTGAAGGACAAGTTGAGCCTAAAGCAAAATTTGTACAACTCTCGCCTTTGGCAGATAAATTTAGCTTAATACCTGGTCATTATGAACAATGGCAGTACGAATTAATAAACAACATTAAAAATTGCCGCTAATGGCTTAATAACCTAGCACAGTCCCTAGAAAAAAACTTAAGCCAAACCAATGATTGTTTAAAAAAGCCTGAAAACACGCTTTAGGCTCTCTGTCTTTGAGTAAATATTGTTGGTAAATAGCCAAGCCTAAACAAATAACCAAACTCACATAAAATAGCGGTTTCAACCCATTTAAGTAGCCTATAAGCCCTAATAAGCCAATCACACTTAAATGGGCCATGCCTATAAAAAATTTATCCCATTGCCCAAATCGAATGGCCGTAGATTTGACCCCTATTTTTAAATCTGCCTCTCTATCTACCATGGCATAAGCCGTATCATAAGCAATGGCCCAAATCAAAATGGCTAAAAATAACAGCCAACAAGATAAAGATAAAATTAAAGCAGGCGACACAGCAGCATAAGCCATCGGCACAGCAAAGCCAAATGCTGCGCCTAAAAAAACTTGAGGATAAAAAGTCACCCGTTTCATAAAAGGATATAAACTGGCTAGGCCTAAAGCCACAAAAGAAAGTTTAAAGGTCAGTACATTGCTTTGAAGCACTAAAATCAATGCCCCTAAAGCCAAAAAAACAGCCAACCCTATGGCTTCACGTACCGAGACAAGTTGAGTGACCAAGGGCCGATTTTGCGTGCGCGGCACGAGGCCATCTACCTTTTTATCGGCTAAGTCGTTGATAATGCATCCTAAAGAACGCATGATGATAACACCTAAACTAAACAAGGCAATTAAAAATACACTCGGTTTTCCGCGAGAAGCCAGCCATAAAGCCATTAATGTCGGCCACAACAAAAGCAACCAACCAATGGGCTTATCCAAGCGCGCCAAATAGGCATATGAAATTATTTTTTGCAACATATGAAAAATGATCAATACTTAAAGTGGGGTGGAACAAATGACACTATTGATTAAGGACGGACATCCTCAATAGAACCTAACTTGTTTCTCCCTACTCGCCTAAGTTCTGCGCCAATCACAATAGAGATTAAGATAACTATCATGCCGGTAAAATCATACCAACTCAAGCGTTCGTCTAAAAAGAGCCAAGCCAGTATGGTCGCTGAAACCGGGAACAAACTCCCAAAAACAGCAGAAATACCTGCTTCCACCACGGCCAAGCCTTTATTACAACAATAATAAAAAATCACGGTAGAGGCCCCGCTCAATACAATTAATCCTATATTAAAAGGCGATAAACCATAATCTACCTGGGTGAGTAAATCATACACCCCAAACGGCAAAGTGCTTAAAAAACAGATTGTCGTCACAATAGCTGCAGAAGCCAAAGGCTGTACGCGCTTGCCCAATAATCGACCAAAAATACTAAATAAGGCTTCAGGAAACATGGCCAACAAAATTAAGCCATCCCCCAGAAAACTCCCTTGCTCAGCTACGGCCCCCAGAGCACTTACGCTGCTGTTGTCTAGATTGATAATACCAATTCCCATGATGGCAAAGCCAATAGCCAAAATTTTTCGGGTAGAAAGCGACTCTTTCAAAAAAAACCAGGCACAAATGGCTATCATCGCGGGTAAAGTGCTGGCTATAATTCCGGCCGAGCTGGCCGTAGTAAAACACAAGCCCTCAAAAAAGAGAAAGTTAAACAACAGCCCCCCAGTTAACGCTTGCGCCACCAACCATCGCCATTCTGTTTTGCTGAGCTTTGGTGCTTTTGTGGGTTTGACAATGATATCGGCCTTGGATAATTTAAAGGCCACCAACAAAATCACACTGCCAATAAAAAACCGGCTACAGATAAAGGTAAATAACGGCACTTTGTCTGCTAAATATTTTCCAATAACGGCATTTACCCCAATCACGGTTTGCGCAAAGGCCAAATTCAGATACCCTAGCCAGGGCGTTTTATGTATCATTTCACTTCACTTTGATTATATTATGAGCCACTATACTACCTTATAATTTACCAAAAATAAAGCATGCTCAGTTTATGCGTATTTATGTGTAACACTGCTATTGTATAAACACCGATCTCAGTTTAGTTAAAGCCTCGTCTATTTCTGCTTTTTGAATGATTAAAGGGGGTGCAAAACGAATCACCGATTGATGTGCCTCTTTGGTTAATAAGCCCACTTCTAATAGCTTTAAACATACCGCTCTGGCGGCAATTAAATCGGTATTAACCTCTAAGCCTATCCATAGCCCCTTGCCTCGAATGGCTTTGATCCAAGGGTGTTTTATTTGCTTGAGTTCTGCTAAAAAATAAGCCCCTAGCTCTGCAGAATTTTCAATCATCTTTTCGCTTTCTAATGCGCTTAAAGCAGCAAGGCCAATTGCCCCCGCCAAAGGATTGCCCCCAAAAGTAGACCCATGACTTCCTGGGCTAAAAACATCCATTATTTCTTTTTTAGCCACAAAGGCTGAAATAGGATAAACGCCTCCCCCTAAAGCTTTACCGATGATAACCCCATCGGGTTGTACGCCTGCTTCATGTTGATAAGCAAACCATTTACCGGTTCGACCCAAGCCTGACTGAATTTCATCCAGAATAAATAACACCTGATGCTCACGCGCTAAAGCAGAAACTTCAGCCAAATAGCCCGCTTTAGGTATAATAATGCCTGCTTCTCCTTGAATAGGCTCAATGAGAATGGCGCAAGTATTAGGGGTAATGGCCTGTTTAATGGCCTCACTGTCACCAAAAGGCACACTTTTGAAGCCAGGGGTAAAAGGCCCAAAATCTTGTTGATAGGCTGCATCGCTGGAAAAACTAATCAAGGTCGTGGTTCTTCCATGAAAATTATGATGCGCTACAATAATTTCAGCTTGATTAGGCGGAATATGTTTAAGCTGATACCCCCATCTTCGGGCTGCTTTAATGGCCGTTTCAACTGCTTCTGCCCCGGTATTCATGGGTAAAGCGCTATCTAGACCTGTAATTTGACACAATTTTTCTAATAATGGCCCAAGGGGTTCTGTATAAAAAGCCCGCGAGGTCAAGCTTAATTTATGCATTTGTTTTTCTAGCGCCGCCATAATTTGAGGATGGCAATGCCCATGACTTAAAGCGGAATAAGCAGACATCATATCTAGGTATTTATTGCCTTCTATGTCCCATACCCATACCCCTTGACCCTGACTTAACACCACCGGTAAAGGCTCATAATGATGGGCGCCGAAAGTCGCCTCTTGCGCCATGACTTGCTTTGTTTTACTTTGTGTCATTTTATGCTCTTATTATTTTAGAAAAATATTTTAAAATAGCCCGAGTATTTTTTGCGTTAATTTTAAGGTTTTCTCGCCCTGATCGAGTACGGGGTTATATTCAGCAATTTCCAGTGCTTTCAAATTAACCTGGGCAAAAATATTTTTTAAACCGGGCAAGATCCCCTCTAAAAAAATCCCCTGTGGTTCTGGACTGCCTACGCCAGGGGCTTCAATAGGATCGAATACATCTAAATCGATGCTTACCCCAAATCCTTTGGGGGCTTGATTCACGAGGCTCAGCGCTTCTTCTAGACATAGCGCAATGCCCCTGTCTCGAATTTCTTCCATAAAATAAATTCTCACTTTAAGCGCTGCCAATAAAGCAGCTTCACCTGCCTCAAAGCTTCTTACCCCAAATACAACCGTATAGTTAGGGGATAATTTTGCACCAGGCTGCAATAAATTCACCAAGGCTTTTTCCCCATAACCTAATAACACCGCAAGGGGCATGCCATGAATGGCATGAGAGCGGGACGTTTCAGGGGTATTGGCATCCATATGAGCATCTAGCCATAATAAGCCAAATTGCTGCTGCGCCCCTAATGCTGTTATTACCCCAGACCACGTGCCAATGGCAATGGCATGATCTCCCCCTAAGACCACACAAAATGGATTTGCTTGGCTTTGTTCCTGAAGGGTTTGGGCGAGTACTTGATTAAACTGCACAATTTGTGCTAATCGACTGGGGTAATCTAAACTAGGCGCATGATCTTTGAAAGATAAAGCAGGATAAATCGTTTGATGCCAAGTGCCTAAGCTTTCAAGCTGCGATTGCGCATACACGTCTGGCGCATATTCGGTTTCATGTCGTTTGGCGCCCCACCCGAGTGCAGCGCCAATGATCTGTATTTTTTTTGGTTGAGTCAACGTCCTTGTTTCCTATTTTTATTTTTATTTTTATTTTTATTTTTTTATATTTTTTATATTTTTTATATAAAAAATTATCGATTAGATTTACATCTCGCTATTCTAGTCACAATCGCCAATTTTCTGAGCCTGCGCATGATTCTGGCCAAATGGCCTCTATCCCGCACCGATAGAATAAAATAAACGGTATTATGTCGTCCATCCCGCTCATCAATTTTAAGATTAATAATATTGCTATTCGTTTCGGATAAAGTACCTGCCAGCAAGGCTAATACCCCTCGATTATTAATCACATCGATGGAAATTTCGACTTTAAATTCACTGTCTATTTTATCTTCCCATTGAACATGGATACACTTTTCACGTTTGGGGCGATGTTCTGCCAACCAAAGACAATTTTCGGTGTGAATCATGATGCCTTTCCCTTCCTTCATGAGGCCCATAATGGCATCGCCTGGAATAGGGTAGCAACACGTGGCATAAGCCACCACCATGCCTTCAGTGCCTTGAATGGTTAAAGGCGCTGGCAACTGCACCTCATGTAAAACAGGGCTGCTCAGCAGGCTATCTTCATCGATAAGACGCTGGGCAACCAACGCCGCCATGCGTAAGCCTAAGCCAATGTCTTCAAATAACTGCTCTATATTTTGCAATTGACATTGTGCTAATAGCTGTTTAATTTTATCTTTAGAAATGGTGTCTATTGAAAAATTACTTGCCGATAAAGCACTGTTTAATAAACGTCGACCTAGATCTTGTGACTCGCCCATTTTTTGATTTTTGAGCCAATGCCGAATATTGCTTCTGGCTTTACCGGTTACCGAAAAACTGAGCCAAGCTGGATTAGGATGTGCCCCTGGCGCCGTAATAATTTCAACGGTTTGGCCACTTAATAGCCGAGTAGAAAGAGGCGCTAAACGCCTGTCAATTTTACAGGCCACGCATTGATTGCCCACATCGGTATGCACGCTATAAGCAAAATCTACTGCCGTGGCCCCCTGCGCTAAAGACAAAATTTTACTTTTAGGCGTAAACACATACACTTCATCTGGATACAAATCTATTTTGACATTTTCAATAAATTCGAGCGAATTCCCGGTTTGACTCTGCATTTCGAGTAAGCCTTTAAGCCATTCCCGTGCCCGAATTTGAGCATCAGATTCATCTATACTGGGTTCAGATTTATACACCCAATGACTGGCAATGCCATTTTCAGCAATACGGTTCATTTTTTCTGTTCGAATTTGAATTTCAATTGGCGCCCCAAATGGACCAATCACTGCCGTATGAATAGATTGATAACCATTGGCTTTTGGAATGGCTATATAATCTTTAAAACGCCCCGTAATAGGCTTAAATAAGGCATGTACCACGCCTAAGACTCTATAACATTCATCGTGTGATGCCACCACGACTCTAAGCGCATACACGTCTAATATTTCCGTTAACGACAAGCGTTTACGTTTCATTTTTTTATATAAGCTGTATAAATGTTTTTTTCGAGAGAGCAGCCTAAAATGGGCTAAATGAAATTCGTCTAGTTTAAATTGAATGGCTTTTTTAACTGAGCTTAATATTTCTTTTCGATGGCCCCGACCTTGTTTTAAAGATTTTTTCAGTACCCTATATCGCAAAGGATACAGCGTCTTAAAACTTAACTCTTCAAATTCTACCCTAAAGGCATGCATCCCTAATCGATGGGCAATAGGCGCATAAATTTCTAGTGTTTCACGTGCAATTCTTCTTTTTCGGCCTAAATCTAATGCTTCTATAGTCTGCATATTATGCAATCTGTCGGCCATTTTGATTAAAATAACGCGAATATCTTTGGCCATGGCCAGCATCATTTTACGAAAATTTTCAGCTTGCGCTTCTTCTCGCGATTCAAAATTTATTTGGGTTAGTTTGCTTACCCCTTCAACCAGTTCTGCAACTTTATCGCCAAAATTATGAATAATAAAAGATTTATCAAGGGGGGTGTCTTCAATCACATCATGCAAAATAGCAGCTTCAATGCTTTGATGATCTAAATGCAAATCGGCTAAAATTTCTGCCACTGCCATTGGGTGAACAATATAAGGCTCACCACTAACCCGCAGTTGCCCATGATGGGCATCATAGGCTACCTGATAGGCTTCAAAAATTTTATCGACTTGCTGCTCGCTTAAATAGGCTGCCAGCTTATGTCGTAGCGCGACGTAATCTGTCACAAAAGTCCCTTATGTTGCTTGCCTTATATCACTACAGCTGTATGGGCGGTTCTTCTTCTGGGGCAGTGGGATCGTATAAGCCTTCTGATATTTCTCTTAACGCAACCACGGTTGCCTTATCTTTATTCCAAGGCACTTTAGCTTCAACATTGCCCATAGCCAATTTTCTTGCTCGTGCTGTGGCCACTAAAACCAACTCAAAGCGGTTGGGTACTTTTTCTAAACAATCTTCAACTGTGACTCTTGCCATAATTCACCTAAATAACTCAAAGGGGGTTGTTCAACATCTATCATAGCATACATTTAGGTAAATTGAGCCAAAATATCCCCAAGCTTTTGGGCTTGTGGCCCCTTTTTCAGCCGCTCGGCCCTAAAAATAGCCTGCAGATCTTGAACGGTTTGATTAAAATCATCATTCACCAATAAATAATCATATTGCGTATAATGCTTCACTTCATTATTGGCTGCTTGTATTCTGGCTTCAATAATCTCAGGCTTATCTTTAGCACGATAGGCTAATCTAGCCCTTAAGGCTTGTTTAGAGGGGGGTAAAATAAACACACTCACTGTCTCAAATTGTGTTTTTACGTGCTCAAACCCTTGCCAATCAATTTCTAAAATAACGTCTTTTCCTGCCGCTAATATCGCTTCTACACTGTCGAGGCTAGTCCCATACCAATTATTAAAAACTTTGGCATATTCACTAAACTTGTTTTGGGCCACCAGGCCTTCAAATTCAGCTTCAGAAACAAAATAATAATTTTTTCCATGCACTTCGCCTTCTCTGGGGGCACGTGTGGTATGCGAAATCGACACGGCCAATTTAGGGTCGCCGGATAAAACCGCTGCCACCAAACTCGTTTTTCCCGCACCAGAGGGGGCAGAAATCACAAAGACTACGCTACTCATATTTTTTCCTAACGCTCTTTTTATTTTATTTTATTTTATTTTTATTCTATATTTTGAATTTGCTCGCGCATTTGTTCAATCATGACTTTAAGATCCACGGCCAAACGTCCAATGTCACTGTTCAGCGATTTATTATTTAAGGTATTGATTTCTCGTTGCATTTCTTGCATTAAAAAATCTAATCGCCTTCCTTCATACACCCATTTTGGGGCTTGTAAAATACGGTCTAATTCTTGTAAATGCGCTTGAAATCGCTCTATTTCTTCTGTTACATCTAGGCGCTGCGCAAAATACACTAATTCTTGCTCTAAACGATGGGGTTCTACTTCTTGTTTTAATAAAGCCAATTTTTCAACTAGTTTTTGTTTTTTCAAGACTAAGACATCTGGCAATAATCTTACTATCTCACTTAGTTTTTGAACACACACTTGATGTTTTTCACGCAAAAATTTTGCTAATTTTTCGCCTTCTTTTTGCCGCGTCTCAATGAGTTGCCTTAATCCCGCTTCTAACACAGATAAAATAGGCGCTTGAAGTGCTTGTGTTGGTAGCTGTTCTGAATTAATCACCCCTGGCCAAGATAAAAAATCCATTATTTTTAAAGGCTTGTGTTCTTTTTTCAGCACCTGGCTAATCGCCTCGCTGGCTTGCATCAGCAAGCTCACCAAAGCCTGATTGACGCTTAAATTTCCCGAAAACAGACTATTTGGTATAAATTGCAATAAACAATCGATTTTGCCTCGTGTCAACTTTTGTTGTATTTTATCTCGGCAATCGCCTTCAAACGCTTTACTGCCTTCTGGCAATTTTAAGCTGATATCTAAATAACGATGATTCAAAGATCGCAACTCACAAACCATCAAACCCCATTCCGTTTGTTCTTGAACCCTTGCAAAGCCCGTCATGCTAGACAACATATTATTTAGCCACTTAATTAAATTTAAACACTCAAAACCCCAATCATGAGCTTACTCGATTAAGCGCCCCTACGTCAAAATCAAAGGTCAAAATCAAAATAGCCTAATCACATCTCGCCAAGTGTCACTTGGATCGGTATAATCTGCCCTATAATTTAATAAATAAATAAAAAATAATAAAATAAATAATAAAATAAGGCCAAATTATGCAACGTCCTAGCGCTCGTCGACCCGATGAACTTCGTGAAATTAAATTTACCCGTCATTTTATCAAAAATGCCGAAGGCTCGGTTTTGGTTGAATATGGCAACACCAAAGTTATCTGTACGGCCAGTGTGACCAATGGCGTTCCCCCTTTTTTAAAAGGCAAAGGCCAAGGTTGGATAACGGCTGAATATGGCATGCTGCCCAGAGCCACGCATGAGCGCACCCATAGAGAAGCTGCCCGTGGCAAACAAACCGGCCGCACCATGGAAATTCAACGTTTAATTGGCCGCTCCCTCAGAAATTGCGTCGATTTAAAATTAGTGGGTGAAAATACCATTACAATAGATTGCGATGTGATTCAGGCCGATGGGGGCACCCGAACCGCCAGTATCACCGGTGGCTGTATTGCTTTAGCTGAAGCCATTAAAACCTTAAAAAAACGTCAAGGTCATGAAAACAAACCTGTTTTTACCCAACTCATTGCCTCGGTCTCTGTTGGTATTTATCAGGGCGTACCGGTTTTAGACTTAGACTATATAGAAGACTCTCAAGCCGAAACCGACATGAACGTCGTCATGACTCAAAATGGCGAATTCATTGAACTTCAAGGCACCGCCGAAGCCAAACCTTTTCAAGGCCATGAACTCAATCAAATGCTTGAATTGGCCCAATCAGGCATTCGGACTTTAATTCAGAAACAACGTACCCTTCTAGAGATTTAGTTAATCTACTTTATAAGTTAACGGTTTAACTGGGCAGTCAGCGCGACTGTCCTTTTTTTTATGCTTGACTTATGTTAACCTTCTTGCTTTAAGAAATTATGCTGTAAATCATAAAATAAAACAAAATTAATTAAATTAAATTAAAGCAAAATAAATTAAAGCAAAATAAAGCAGGTTAACTGAATCATGAAAACATTATCTTTGCCACAAACCCTAACGATCGCCGGTGGTACCTGGCCTAACCATCAGGCTGCCCAGCAAACTTTCAATTATGTTTGGGATATGGTGAGCTTACCCACCATAAGTCTCAGTCATCTCATGGCAGTTGGGCTAATCGGGTTAGGGGCTAAAGCTGGTCTAAAGGGCCGTGACAGTTTGTTTACAATAGTTGGCGGCATGGGAATGCAGATCTATAACGCTTATTCTGCAAAAAGCCCAGTCGCGCCAAATACCCCGTCTATTATTATTATGAATAATGGCGACGATTGCCCTGGGTGTAAAATTTAAGACTTAGCATTCGGCTTAGGGAGCTTATGGGGGGGGGGCACTTTGTTCTCCTTCACTGGTTCTGGTGGTGTTTGAGACAATAGTAAAGTCGGATTGGGTGATGCTAGAACAGAGTCTAGAGCAGAATCTGCCTCTGCCTTAAATTTACTATAGCTTTTAACCGTGACTTTAATGCCCCGTTTTGCAGCCTCTGCTTTCAACTGTTTATGATAATGATAGGTCTGATAGCCTTTATAGATTGCTTCCGCCACCCCTATGCCTAAACCAATTAATGCCCCTGCTGCTGTACTAATACCAGGAATAGGGATAACGGTGGCTACTAAGGCACCGGTTGTCACACGCCCCGCAATAGGAATAACCTGTTCGGCCAGAAATTGTAACACTGGCCTTATCGCAAGATAACGGGCATAACGATGCAATTTTCGCTCTTGGGCTTCAACAATTTTTGTTAGCCCTAAACTGCGTGACGTCTCAATAAGTTTGGTGATTGGACCTAATCCTTTTGAGAGTTCATTGGGGAATTTAGAAAAAAAACTAGGCAGAGCCACCGGGATTTTATCTAATTCTGGATCTAAGGTATTTTTCATGACTTTTAAGTTAGGCTTCCAGTTAACATTCTGGCCATTCTTATCGTGTTGAATTTTCGCTATTTCCTGGCTTAGCTGTAATAAATCCTCACTTTCTCTATTAGTAGAAATCCACCCTTTTTTCTGAGCTTCTTTCAAAAAACTCTCCCGCTCCAATTGGCTTGTATAAGGCTGACCGTTAAGCCCAATGCCAGTAAACCACTTTTGTCCATTCTGATCTTGATAAGAATAAATTATATCTTTTTTTGAGCTATCTTGCTTATTAAGATATTCTGTAGCCTGTTTGTGAATATCTCCACCTTCATGTGTTACCTCAAAAGCAGGCATAGACACAAAGTTATAAGTTGGGACTTTATAGTCCCCTTCATAAACCAAATACACCGTATCCGATTGAGCGGGATTCTTTGGCACTAAAATATGGCCTACTTTTGATGCTAGCGGTATAGAAATAAACTGAGTGGGATTTTTGCCAAACAAATTCTCATGCAGATCAATCTCCGTAGGCATCGGGTTATCAGGATTACCGCTACTCTTGTAGCTGGTTAATCGTGTTGCATTGGCTATGTCTGCTATATCCTGAAATTGGTTATTGCCATATGCCTCTGCATAAAAAAGCAACCCGAATGCTTTCTCTCCATTCTCTTCCTTGCTAGAGGCTTTCATTAAGACGTTCATCAAGTGCGCTAAAGCAGGGGCACCTATTTTTGCTTCTAATGCTTCTTTGGCCTTAAGGTATTTTGACTGGGGAACTTGAGCAAGAATATGCATGTTTTTTCGTTTAAAATCACATAAATCATTAGCCTGGACTAACATTTCGGCCATTAAGTCCTGACAATCGTCATTCTGATCTGATATTTGCGGCGCGTTTTTCGCGCCTAAGTCTTTTTTTACAAATGCCTGAATTAAGTCCTTATAATAAATTTTTTTAACCTTATCTTTGGTGGGGTTCTTTTGGAAAACATGCACACAGTCCTTTAAGAGCGGGGGAGGGGTATCCATTTTAGATAAAATAACGCGCCCTAAAGCATTCGGGTTATTAACCAGATCAGTAGCCGCTTGCGCGAATTCTAACGTTTCAGCTTGACCAAGATTAAGACTCGTATCTGCCATGGAACCCCCCTATAATAACGGCTAAGCTTTTAGTTCAACTACACTGAGCCCTCAAGAATTTTTGCCTTTAAAACCCTAATGACCTCTATTTCTTTTTTGCACCTTTTCTCTTTTTTTGCTTTTCTTTAGGTTGATTGGTCTTCGCTGGTGCTGGTGCTGGTGCTGCTGCCATTGGGATGAAAGGAGGACCTTGTCTTACATCAAACTCTTTTGGTTGTTCAAATTCCAATTCTTGTTCGTCTTCTATTTTTTGAGCATCTTTTGCTAATTCACTCAGTTCTTTTTCCGCCTTCCAAATACCATATCCCTCATAAGTAGCTTTAGCCGCAGCTGCCCCACCACAAAGTAATGCCCCTAATAACGTTCCTATGCCTGGAGCTGAACTGCCGTTTACTGCGCCTAAAAAGGCTGCCGCAGCCACCGGAGTCACACTGTGTACAATATGTTCCCCTAGTGAACGTGAAATGCCAACACGCGCTATCACCTTGCTAAAAAAGTCACTCTTTATAAACTCGTCTTCTAGCCCTAAGGCTTCTGCAACCTCAATGGCTACCTTCGCTTGCCCCATACGATTTGCCGCTTCCGGAGAAAGATTCAACTTTACGATATTTTCTGGCGTCATCTGACTCGACAAACTCGCATGTACTGTACTAAAAGCGCCTGCCGCCATCTGAAATCTAGGGTCTGCCAGTAGATCCACACCTAGAAATACCTTAAAAACAGGCATTTGACGCATTTTCTCCAAAGTTTTTGCATCTAAATTCTCCACTAAGGCCTCGCGTGAACTTTTATACGCCTCTTTAAGAGCTTCCATGATTTTTCCTTGATTACCGGCTTCTATGGCCTGACGTAGCATGAGGCCATCTAATAGTGCCTGACTCACCTTCCCAATCTGAGTCTCAAGATTCTTTTTTTGTGCTGGATTTAAAGCTTGAGATTTTTTTATGTTTTTCAACAAAGATGCTTTAATTTTCTCAAGGTTCTCTTTATTTTCGCCTTCCAAATTTACTAGCTTAAAAAGCTCTAAAGCTGCCTGAACGGACTCTATTTTGCCCTGGCCCACACCGGCTATTTGAAGCATACCATTCATAATGGCTAGGTAAGCTTGATGTTGGTCCTCTGCTGAAGAAAGTGCAGAACCTAATGCTTGTACATCACTCATTACAGACTCCTACTACTAAATTAGTCTCAATTAAATATTTTGGATACGCTTAATAGACCTATTCAAAGCTCAATCGGTTCCTTATTTTTAAAAAAATTTTTAAAAAAAATAAAAATAATTGAAAAATAAGTAAAAAATAGGTGACCTATTAGCAAGCTTAAGTAAGATTAAATAAGATTAAATAAGATTAGATAAGAAGAGATGTGTTAATCAAAAAGATCATAGTCCATTATTAAAGGCGCATGATCGGAAAAACGGGTGGTTTTATAAATAGTCGCCGCTTGAATCTTTGCTGCTAGGTCGGGCGTGACGATTTGATAATCAATACGCCACCCAGTATTATTTTCATAAGCACGACCCCGATTAGACCACCAAGTATA
>CANJMM010000007.1 GCA_947475765.1 Legionellales bacterium
CCCCACGTTTCGTCAGCTTCGCGCAGAGCGCTCAGCCGACTGCACATGGGGCTATTGAAGGTTGCAGCTACCGCCGCAAAGAGTTAGCTACGTAGTCTTTGGTGGCTTTTTTTAGGCCGGGAATTGCTGCCCAAAGCATATTGTAGATGACTTTTAGAGTAGGCTTATGGTATGATGCTCGTCGTTTAGAACGGAGAGATGGCCGAGTGGCTGAAGGCGCTCCCCTGCTAAGGGAGTATGGGCGTTAAACCCCATCGAGGGTTCGAATCCCTCTCTCTCCGCCACCCTACGTTCTTCGAACTTCGGGCGGCACGCTAATAACTGGCATCTTCGAATTAGCGAGCTTTATGACATGCCCATTTTTTAAAAGGGTCCATCGCAAAGCGTAGGCCAGTAGTTCACAGTTATTAAAACACTTCATTTTACCTGCACCTTTCAGTCGCCAGATTTTTATAAAAAATAGCATCTATACTTAAATCTAAAAGCCCTTTAGTTTAAACTCTTGGATCTTTTACAATGCCTTCTAACTTATTTTCAATTTTTATTTTATGTGGTTCTATTTTACTCACCAGCTGTACGTCATTAGAGTTTAGTCGCCATGAAGTGTCTTTTAAGCCCCCTATTCCTATGTATGAAAAGGTTAACATTGCCTTAGTATTAGGCGGGGGAGGTTCCAGAGGTCTGGCGCATGTAGGGGTAATAGAAGAATTATTAGCAGCAGGCATTCATCCAGATTTAATCGTCGGGTGTAGTGCAGGGGCCATTGTGGGGGGATTATATGCAGATACGCCAGATATTGAACGAATTAAAAAATTATTAATTAATAAAAAGCGTGAACATTTATTAGATTTATCGATAGAACACTTGCCTTATGGTGTCTCGAGCGGTTTATTTTTAAGAAAATTTTTATCTGAGCATCTTAAAGCAAAATGTTTTAATGAGTTGACTATCCCCTTTGCGGCTGTGGCCACTAATTTAGAATTTGGGGATATGGTGACTTTTGGTACAGGGGATTTAATGCCTGCTATTCGGGCCTCTTCGGCTTACCCGGGTGTATTTTTACCCGTTCGTATTGCAGGACAATATTTTGTTGATGGGGGCGTATCTAATCCAGTTCCAGTGGAAGCCGCACGAAATTTAGGGGCAAAATTTGTGATTGCTGTAGATTTAAGTGGGGAGTTAACCGATACTTTACCTAACCATATGTTTGGGGTAATGCGACGAAGTCTGGAAATTAGTTATATTCATCAAAGTCGAATTGCCGCTGAAAACGCCAATGTTTTAATAAAAATTCCATTGAAAAATATTGGTACTTTTGATGATGAGGCGAATGCCTATATTTATAATTTAGGGCGAGAGGCAGGTCGAAAAGCCATCGATGAAATCAAAAGAAAATTAAAGTTAGCGTAGCGCCTATTTTTCACATAAACTTCTTTATAAACAACCCTAAATAATCATAAAAAAGAATGGATGATCTAATGAGACAACTGGGGATTTTACTAGCTATTTGTATGTATGCCTTGCCTGTTTGGGGCAGTGAAAAGAATTGTGAAAAAGTGGTGGTGACGGGGGAGCCTGGCTGGGCGCCTTATTCTTATGAAAAAAATGGGACTTTACAAGGGGTTAGTGTAGAGTTAATCGAAATGCTTTTTGGGGAATTAGACATTCCTGTTGAAACACAATTACCGGGTCATGTCGATGATGTAGAGCACAGTTTACGTCGCAGTCGAATTGATCTGATTGTGGGCACTTATGATAATGAAAAATATCGAGATTTTGTTTATTTGGTCGAGCCAGGATATTATGAAGACGCGGTATCTATTGTCGTTTCAGAAAATCGGTATATAGATTTTTCTTCTTGGTATGATTTAATGGGCAGAATTGGCCTAACCTCTAGAAATAACCAATTAGGCTTTGATTTTAGCGATTTTTCAAAAGATTATTTGCATGTTCATGCAGAAGGCACCTTAGGGGCAAATTTTATTAACCTCAAAGAAGGCATTGTAGATTATTTGGTGGGCTCTCAGCGCTTTTTAGAAGTAGGCATGGGCCGTTATGGTAAACAGGGTGAATTTGATGTTTTACCTAAGTTGGTTTCCAATGAGCCTGTTTTTTTTGGGTTTTCGCTTGCTTCTGAATGTAAAGCTTATGCCCCTTATTTAAGAGCGCGTGCAAAAGAATTGCGCGCCAGCAATCAACTAGAGGCAATGTTGACCAAACATATTGCTATTTTAACGGAGAACAAAACCCTTGCCTTGAAAAAGCCTGAAAGCACTGATATTACATTCCCCCTTGATTCCCCCATTTGATTTTATTAAAAAAAGTTTGTGGTTATATATTAAATATTGAACTTGTCAGCTAAAAAAAACTCTAAAAAATAAGATTTAGGAGCTTTTTTATGCTGATAGCATTCCCAGTTAATAATACACAGCAGGGCGGCCACTTTCCCTGGGCAATTATATTGCTATCAGTTGTATTAGCGGGCATTTATTTTAGTTTTCAACTTAACGATCAGGTTAATCAAAAAAAAGCAACTCAGTATTATTTTCAATCTAAGCTTTATCAACTGGAGCTGCCAGCTTACATAGATTATTTGTCTAAAAAGTCTGATGAAAATTTGCTGAAAAACAAGACCTCTAAGCTTGAGTTATATTGGTTGTCGCGAGGGGACAAAGAATTTCAGCAGTTACTCTCAGACAGTAAAATTATTGCTACCAAGCATCCTTTTTATTGGGAGTGGTACACTCGGCATCGAGAGTATCAATATTTCTTGACTTTAGATACAACAAATATTTATGGATTTAAATCAGCCGAACCGAGCATATCCGATGCTTTAAGCAGTTTGCTATTACATGGGGGATTATTTCATTTATTAGGCAACCTCTTTTTTTTATTTTTTATTGGTAGATATGTTGAGGCGTATATAGGCGGGGTGGCCACGTTACTTTGCTTTTTTATTTTGGGGATGGGATCTGTAGAAATATATTATCTTCTCAGCTTTCCTACTTTATATCCTTTAGTGGGGGCATCAGGAGCAATAGCGGGGTTAATGGGATTATTTACGATATTATATCAGGATAAAAAATTGTCTTTTTTTATAAATGTCTTTTTTTTCTCAGGTATTTTTCGCTTTAATGCAATGATATTGTTGCCTATTTGGGTGGGGGGGGAATGTTTGCAAAATTTGTGGTTAAATACAGAAGAAGTTGCTTATACTGCTCATATTGGGGGCTTATTCTTAGGGGTGATCGCGGGGATAATCGCTAAAAGATTTTTTGTAGATAAGCATGAACAGCAGGACAAGCCAAGTTATCTAGATTTTAAAAAACACTATACACAAGCCATGCTTTTTTTGGTTAACTTAGATTATCCTGAAGCCAAAAAAATATTGTTTTCTTTGCTTCAAGATTTTCCAGAAGAAAGGGCTGTATTATATAAGTTATTTGTTATTTTAAAACTTGAACCCGAATCTTTACAATACAAAGAGATCGCCTTAAAAATCATGAATTTAAAATTATATCATCCTGATGAATTGGCCATACAAAATGAAGTGGCCCATCATTACCAATATTATCATCCTGTTAAAAAATAGGGATCTAGGGCTGAGTAGGCGCATTAGTCTGTAATATTTTTTTTAAAATAAGCGCTTGAGCATACTGTTCGCTTTGAGGAAAAGTCTGTAATAAAAATTCAATGGCTTGCTGAGACTTTAGGGCTAAATTAAGCTCTAAATAGGCTTGAGCAAGTATATATAATATTTCTGGCATATGTCTAAAATTAGGGCTTTCTTTGGGAAGATCTTTGAGCAGGTGTATCACAATGTTAAACTGTTTGGTTAACATAAAATGTTGTGCCAATGGATAATTAATTAAAGGCTCGGACAAGCAAAAATCAGGGTTTTTCTTAAAAATAGATTGGTATACGCTAACCGATTTTTTTATGTTTTTTTGATTAAAAAGCAAGGTGAGCCATTGTTTTCCAAAAGACTGGATGTTTTTTTTATCCTGAGTAGAAAATAAAAATTTTAAATAAAAATCAAGCAGATATTCTGATCGGTTGCTTAACATGCTGGCTTTAAAAAAATCATGAATGGCTTCATGATCTCCAGAGGAGATATGTTTTTTTAAATAAGTCAGTTCTAAATTATCATTTTTTAATTCTAGTGGCGTTTGTTTAAGACCTAAATGCGCAATAAGATAAGCTGAGACTAAAAATAAATAAGCACCTAAACCCATTTGGATAACAGGCATAAAAGTAGATTCAAGCCAAGTATCGGCATAATAAATCACGGTTTCATATCCTAAGCCCATTAACATAATATTAATAAGGCAGCATAAATATTCAGATAAATTATTGGCCATAAAAGAAAATAATCGATTGTTAGACAGCAGGTAGTTTACGATTGCAGGTGCAAAGATGACAAAACATAAGCCATACAGAATGTTAAATAGACCAAATGGTTGAATATAATAAAATAAACAGGCTGAGGTAAAGTAAAATAAACTTAATTGAATGATCGATCGGATTCTTGTATTTGAAAAAAGTTGACGGAAGGTTGGTGTGCGTAGCTGAGTGGTGAGGGGCGAAAAATAAATGCAAATAAACTGACTGCTGAGTAATAAACTGATAAATACATAAGCTATCACTTTAGCTATTAAACTAAAAGATGAAATAAAGTAGATTATAAACAGGATTAAACTTAAGATAAATAAATTGGAGCCCATTAGGGCTAATGTAAAATAGACGTGTAAATTTTTCCAGGGCGATACTAAAGAGGGTATGTTCATACGCTAAGTTTAGGATATATTTAGATATCGGTGTGCTCGTATCGCAGGTAAAAAAGGCACAGGATCCAGTCGGACGTCATTTCGAATCACTCGTGCTTTATCTTTGGCTGTTTTTTGTTTTGGTGGTTTAAATTCTGGGCACGCTTGGTTAGCCGTGGCCGGAAAAAAAAGGGGCACAGGGCCTTTTACCATAATACGTTCTTTAGGCTGATTGGCGTCCATCACTAAATTTGCTCTGAGATGAGGGGCCAAATCTTGAACAATGGCCAAGGGCTCATCTTGAGCTAAATGGCTGAGTTTTTTAACTTGTAAGATAATACCTTCATCTAAGATATTACGCTTTCTGAGTAATTTCTCAGCCTCTAAGACGCTGATTTTTTTGATGGATCGTGTGTTAGCCCATGTCCAGCTAATTTTTAAAGGTGTTGAACTTAAAACGGGGATTTTACGATAACATTGCTTTAAATGTAGTCTTGCTAATCCCATTTTTTGGAGCTGATTTGCCGTAGATAAATCGCGTTTATGAGCAAGTAAACTGTCGAATGTTTGCGTTAATTCATTATGGTATATATTAGGGTTGATTTTTTTTAAGGCTAAAATAGCCTGTTTAAATTCATCTTTTTCTAAGTTTAATTGACAGACGATATCAAGCGTATGTTGAGAGGCACCTATAAAGCCTGCACAGACAATAATTTCACGGGGTGCTTGGCTTGGTAAATATTCATACTGACTTAAAATGTGAAGGGCTTTTTCGCGACTGGTATAAGCCTCAGGAAAGTTAAAAAGATCAATGCCATCACTTACCCAGGCCATTAAATGATTATCTTGTATGAGTGCATCACCTAATTTATCTAAAGAAAATAACATGGCTTCAAATGCATCCATAATTTGACGCCGCAGCAAAGCAATAGAGCAGGTGGTTGTTTTTAGTAGGGGAGCTTCGTTTTTCATCCTATTAATTTTACAGCACTGAATAGAAAAACAACAGTCAGTATATTATCAGAATGTAAATAATAAGTTTTTAGCTATAATTAAGGTGTTATTAAGATGTTATTAGGGCGTTTAACTTAATTTAATTTAATGGTTAATAATTGATAATATATGCATATATTAATTGCGGATGATACCCAGATAGATCGCTTAATTTTAGGTGAATATGTCAAAAAATTTGGCTGTACACCGATTTATGCCATAAACGGTCAAGATGCGGTTGAGCAGTTTAAAAATTTTAAGCCCGATTTATTGATTTTAGATGTAGAAATGCCCTTAATGAACGGCTATGACGCAGCAAAAGAAATTAGGTTAATGATTAGATCCGAAGAAGATTGGGTGCCCATTATTTTTTTGAGTTCACATGTCGACGATGAAAGTATTGTTAAGGGCATTGATAGTGGGGGAGATGATTATTTAACTAAGCCAGTATCCCCTATGGTATTAAAAGCGAAAATGGATGCCATGCGTCGTATTTCGATGATGCATCATAAGCTGATTGATGTGGGGACTCAACTGAGGACAGCTAACCAGAGTTTATTAGCCACTAATATGATCTTGTCAGATTTATCGCTAACCGATCCGCTTACTGGCGCTGCAAATCGACGGGCCTTTGAAGAGTGTATTGAACGTGAAGCACGTGCGCTATTAAGACGGGGTGCTACTTTGGCTTTATTAATGATTGATATTGATAATTTTAAAAAATATAATGATAATAATGGCCATTTAATGGGAGACATGTGTTTAAGATTAGTCTCTAAAACCATTAAACAGGAATTAAAACGCTCTAGTGATATGCTCGCTCGATATGGTGGCGAAGAATTTGCCGTGATTTTGCCCGATACAACACTTGAAGGGGCAAAATATGTAGCCGAAATTTTAAGAAAAGCAGTAGAAAGCTTAAGAATCGAAGACAGAGGGCGAGATATTCAAGGTTTAGTGACAATTTCTATTGGCGCATCTTGCAGTGAGCCTGGTGTGGCATTTATGACCAACTCTTTGGTTAACTCAGCCGACACGGCTTTGTATCAAGCAAAACACCAAGGTAAAAATAGGGTAGTACTGTCTACTTTGCCTTTAGAAAGCCCAATAGATCAATTTGCCCATAAAGGCTTGAATGCTCAAGGGGGGTAATTTATGATAAAATTAGGCGATGAGCACAATTATCGGCCCTATCCAAAAATTAATCAGTATTTACGCTAATCCAGTTGAGTATTTTTTACCCCTAGGCCTAAAACAGCTTGCGCTTAATGGCTTAATAGGCAAAGAAATCAAACTTAGTTATTTAAATAAAATTGAATGTATCGCTTGTCACAAAAGCATTTCTAAAAGCTATCAGCAGGGCTATTGTTTTCTATGTAGCCAAAAATTGGCACAATGTGACTGGTGTATTATCAAACCCGAGCGTTGCCATTATCATTTAGGCTCGTGTCGAGAGCCAGAGTGGGGGTTAACACATTGTATGATCCCTCATATTGTCTATTTGGCCAATACTTCAGGTTTAAAAATTGGCATTACACGACAAAATCAAGTGCCTACACGCTGGATAGATCAAGGGGCAATTCAAGCACTGCCTATTTTTAAAGTCGCGTCTAGAAGAATATCAGGATTGGTCGAAATTGCCTTAGCGCAGTTTATTGCAGATAAAACGCATTGGCAAAAAATGTTAAAAAACCAGACGACGCTTTTAAATTTGCAAGAAGAATTTAATGATCTTAAACCGAGTATTTCTGAAGCGTTAAAGCCCGTGTATAATCAGTTTGGATCCGATGCAATATTAGCATTAGCTGAACCTGAACATGAAGCAAGGCAGTATGCTATTAGTTATCCTCTTTTAACTTATCCTGAAAAAATTAAGGCATTATCTTTTGATAAACAAGCGGTGATATCCGGAAAATTATGTGGCATTAAAGGCCAGTATTTAATTTTAGATACAGGGGTGTTAAATATTCGTAAATTTACCGGCTATCATATTGAGGCGGGTGGAATTTGATGAATGAGTGTAACGCTATTATCTTCAGATGAAACCATTTCAAGTTTTACTGGAAAACCCCATAAAGTATGTAAGTGTTTCAACACTTCAAGCGATTCTTTTGTTAATGGTCTATTTTGACGCTGCGTGTATCTTAAGGTTAAAGCGCGATCTTTTCTAACATCTACATTGTATACTTGAATGTCAGGCTCCATATTTCCTAGGTTATATTGCTCTGATAAAATATGCCGAATATTTTGATAACCTTCTTTATTATGAATATCAGCGACTTCATAATTTTCACGTTGCTCATCGTCTAATAAATTAAATAATTTTAAATCACGCATGACTTTTGGAGACAAAAATTGTGAGATAAAACTTTCATCTTTGAAATTACGCATTGCAAAGTCAAGCGTACTTATCCAATCTGATCCTGAAATATCAGGAAACCATTTTTTATCTTCTTCAGTCGGGTTTTCGCAAATGCGTTTAATATCTGTAAATATATTAAAGCCAAGGGTATAAGGGTTGATGCCAGAATAATAGGGGTTGTCAAAAGCAGGTTGATAAACGACATTGGTGTGGTTATGTAAAAACTCGAACATAAAATCATGCGAAACAAAGCCTTCATCATACAGTGTATTTAATATAGTATAATGCCAAAAAGTGGCCCACCCTTCATTCATTACTTTGGTTTGTTTTTGGGGGTAAAAATATTGCGCCATTTTACGAGTGATTCTCAGTAGTTCACGTTGCCAGGGTTCTAATAATGGCGCATTTTTTTCTAAGAAATACAATAAATTTTCTTGGGGCTCAGAGGGAAACCGAATGGTTTCCCGCGCTTTTATTTCTTCTTTATTTTTAGGGATGGTCCGCCATAATTCATTTATTTGAGATTGCAAATAAGCAGCCCGATTAATTTGCCGAGCTTTTTCTTCGTGTACAGAGAGTTTGGCAGGGCGTTTATATCTGTCTACACCATGGGACATCAGTGCATGCGCAGCATCTAAAGTAGCCTCCACTTCATCTAGGCCATATTTTTCTTCACATTCAGAAACATATTTTTTTGCGAATAATAAATAATCAACAATGGCATCGGCACTGGTCCAGGCTTTAAATAAATAATTATTTTTAAAAAAAGAATTATGACCGTAGCAAGCATGCGCAATCACAAGGGCTTGCATGGGTAAGGTATTTTCTTCCATAAGATAGGCGATGCATGGGTTTGAATTAATCACTAATTCATAGGCCAATCCCATATGGCCACGTTTGTAATTTTTTTCAACGGATAGAAATTGTTTTCCAAATGACCAATGGCTGTACCCTAAAGGCATGCCAATAGAAGAGTAAGCATCCATCATTTGTTCTGCTGAAATGATTTCAATTTGATTTGGATAAGTATCTAATTTATATTTTGCGGCAATTTGCGCAATAATTTTGTCATATTTTGCTAATAGCTCAGGTGTCCATTCAGAGGATGTCGAAATAATTTTATTTTTAGAGGTTTTTGGGTTGATCATGTTCCGACTCGACTATCACGCTTAAATAACGACCTGAAAACAGGATAGATATCTTTGAATTCCTCTATTTCTTGCATGGCAAATTGTGGGTATTTTTCTTTAATATTTAAATAAACCTCCCATAAGCTTTGATGGTGACGCGGCATGATTTCAACATAGGCAAAATATTGGACGCAAGGTAAAATAGCATTTACTAAAATATCATGGCATTTTGGAGAGTCATTATTCCAATTGTCACCATCAGAGGCTTGAGCGGCATAAATATTCCATTCTTGACTAGGATAACGCGCCTCGATGATTTCGCCCATGAGTTCTAGCGCACTAGAGACCACCGTCCCCCCTGTTTCACGCGAATAAAAAAATTCTTGTTCATCTACTTCTTTAGCCGAAGTATGGTGGCGAATAAAAATAACCTCGACACTTTCATAGTTTTTGTTTAAAAACAAATACAGTAAAATAAAAAATCGCTTGGCGATGTCTTTTTTTGCTTCATCCATTGAGCCTGAGACATCCATTAAGCAAAACATCACTGCTTGAGCTTTGGGTTTAGGTTGCCGTATACGATTGTTATATTTTATATCAAAAGGATCGATAAAGGGGATTTTTAAAACGTGAGATTTTAATTTGGCGAGTTGTTCATAAAGTAAGGCTAGGCGATCTTCTTTTTTATTTTTATTTTTATTTTGGCTTTCTATTTCTTCAATTTCTAGTTCAAGTGCGGCAATTTTTTTCTTATGAGGGCTTTGTAATGAAATTTTACGGGCTTTTGCGCCTTTGAGTGATCGGATAATATTAATATTACCTGGCGTGCCTTCTGAAGTATAGCCAGCACGAATGTTTTTAAAGGCGGGGATCTTAGTTATTTGTGTTTTAATTAAATTGGGCAGGGCTAGCTCTTCGAAAAATATCTCCAAGAATTCTTCTCGGGAAATTTCAAATACAAAATCATCCATGCCTTCGCCGTCTTGAGAGGCTTGGCCGCCTTGACCACTTTGTCCAGAGGAGGGGGAGCGCTTGATATGATCGCCTGATATATATTCTTTGTTTCCAGGTAAGACAATATTACGCCGGCCACCTTTGGCATAATTAAAAGAAGGTTCAGAAATGTCTTTTGCGGGAATGGTGATTTTTTCGCCAGAGGCATCGACATGTTTTATCGAGCGACCAGTAATGGCATGCGTAACGGCCTCTTGGATTTGTTTTTTAAAGCGACGCATAAAACGCTGTCGATTTACCGCACTTTTGTGGCGTCCATTTGGTCTACGATCGACGATTCTAGACATAGGTGATTCCTGTATACCCTATTAAGATGACTTACGAACACGCAAATACCATTCACAGAGTAAACGTACTTGTTTGGCTGTATAGCCTTTATCTACCATTCTGTCTACAAATTCCTGATGTTTTTTCTTTTCATCTGTAGAGGCTTTGGCATTAAAAGAAATAACAGGCAACAAATCTTCTGTATTAGAGAACATTTTTTTCTCAATAACAACCCGAAGTTTTTCATAACTGGTCCAGCTTGGATTTTTACCTTTGTTGCCAGCTCTGGCCCGAAGCACAAAATTAACAATTTCGTTTCTAAAATCTTTAGGGTTACTTATCCCGGCAGGTTTTTCTATTTTTTCCAGCTCGTCATTGAGCGCACGTCTGTCTAATACTTCCCCTGTGTCTGGGTCGCGGTATTCTTGATCTTGAATCCAAAAATCGGCATAAGTGACATATCGGTCGAATATATTTTGGCCATATTCAGAATAAGACTCTAAATAAGCAGTTTGAATTTCTTTGCCAATAAATTCGACATATTTTGGTGACAAATAGCCTTTTATATAAGACAAATACCTATCGTGTATTTCTGGAGGGAATTGTTCGCGTTCAATTTGTTGCTCTAATACATAGAGCAAATGAACGGGGTTGGCAGCTACTTCAAAACTATCAAAATTAAAAACCTTAGAGATAATTTTAAAGGCAAATCGGGTGGATAGGCCAGTCATGCCTTCATCTACCCCTGCAAAATCTTTATATTCTTGATAGGATTTTGCTTTAGGATCCGTATCTTTTAGATTTTCTCCATCATAGACCCGCATTTTTGAGAAAATGCTCGAATTTTCTGGTTCTTTGATGCGGGATAGCGTAGAAAATTGGGCCATCATTTTAAGGGTATTAGGTGCACAGGGGGCAGAGTTTAAAGAGCTGTTTTCAATTAATTTCTTGTATATCCTCATTTCTTCTGTGACCCTTAAGCAATAAGGCACTTTGACAATATAAACCCTGTCTAAAAAAGCTTCATTATGGCGATTGTTTTTAAAGCTATGCCATTCTGATTCATTTGAGTGGGCTAATATAATGCCATCAAAAGGCATAGAAGCCGATCCTTCGGTACCGTTATAGTTGCTTTCTTGTGTGGCGGTGAGAAGCGGATGTAAGACTTTAATAGGCGCTTTAAACATTTCCACAAATTCTAATAAGCCACGGTTGGCTTTACATAAGCCACCTGAGTAGCTATAGGCATCGGGATCATCTTGTGAAAACTGTTCTAATTTTCGAATGTCGACTTTGCCGACTAAAGACGAGATATCTTGATTGTTTTCATCTCCAGGTTCGGTTTTGGCTATGCCCACTTGCGACAATCTAGACGGCCAGAGTTTAATGACTTTAAATTGATTGATATCGCCATTAAATTCATGGAGGCGTTTTACTGCCCATGGAGACATAATGGTTTCGACATATCGTCTGGGAATATGATATTTTTCTTCTAAAACAGCGCTATCTTCATTGGGATCGAATAAGCCTAGTGGCGATTCATGAATAGGAGAATCTTTTATGGCATAAAAAGGCACTTTTTCCATTAAAAACTTGAGCCGCTCAGCAAGAGAAGATTTACCCCCTCCAACCGGTCCTAATAAATACAGTATTTGTTTTTTTTCTTCTAAACCTTGAGCAGCGTGTTTAAAAAATGAGACAATTTGCTCAATAGGCTCTTCCATGCCATAAAACTCTTCAAAAGAGTCATAAAGCTTCATCACTTTATTGGAAAAAATACGGCTTAAGCGCTGATCTTTGCTGGTATCCACCAGTTTTGCTTCACCAATGGCGTGTAATAAACGTTCAGAAGAATTGGCATAAGCTAAGGGATCTTGTTTACATAACTCAAGATATTCACCCAAACTCATTTCTTCTTCATGATGACGTGTCGCATAGCGACTTTTAAAATTATCCCATACATCCATGAGGCCCCCTGATTTTAACTATCCCTATATCTTTAGTCTAAGATCGGATAAGCACTCACACAAGGTAAAATAATCTGTATAATGCTAAAAGTAGGATAAATCCAGGGTATAGGAGGCTCAGCATGAGCATATTGACGACAAATAAGATAAAAAAGTTAGAAAATTATCAAAGCCCCAGTTTTTCTATTGAAAAAACCGATTTAATTATCGATATTGAAGCGCATAATCAGCCATATACCCTGGTAACAGCTGAGTTAAGTATTAGACGGGTTATTTTAAACAGTGAAGCCTTAATTTTAGAAGGCGAATGCTTAGACCTACTTTCTATTAAAATAGATGGCCAAACGCTCAGCCCCCAAAATTATCAGATAATCGGGGATCCCAAACAAGCGAGTCAATTAGTAATTCATGTGCCTTCTGATAATTTTATCTTAAGCTTAGAAACTCGTATTGCCCCAAGATCTAACACCAGCTTACAGGGGTTATATTATGCAAATAACCTGTATTGCACACAATGTGAAGCAGAAGGCTTTAGAAAAATAACCTATTATTTAGATAGACCCGATGTGTTGTCCAACTTCACAACCAAAATTATTTCTGATAAAAATCAATACCCTATCTTATTATCAAATGGCAATCTGATAGAACAAGGCTTGTTGAATGACAATAAGCACTATAAAATTTATGAAGATCCGCATCCTAAGCCTAGTTATTTGTTTGCTTTGGTGGCAGGTAACTTAGCTGTAAAACAAGATACATTTATTACTATGTATAAACGCGAGGTAACCTTAAGCTTTTATACCGAAAAAGGAGATGAGCATAAAACCGACTTTGCTATTTTGGCCCTTAAAAAAGCCATGCGTTGGGATGAGAAAAAATATCAACGTGAATATGACTTGGCTGAATATAACGTAGTGGCGGTACACGATTTTAATATGGGGGCCATGGAAAATAAAGGCCTGAATATTTTTAATGCAAAATATGTATTAGCAGATAATCATATTGCGACCGATTCAGATTATCAGCACATAGAGGCTGTGATAGCACATGAGTATTTCCATAATTGGACAGGAAATCGTATTACTTGTAGAGATTGGTTTCAATTAAGCTTAAAAGAAGGCTTAACAGTTTTTCGGGAACAACAATTTTGTGCAGAACAAGGCCTTGAGGGGTTCAAGCGTATCCAAGATGTGCAATTAATGCAATCTAAACAATTTGCAGAAGAAGCAGGCCCTTTGTCTCATCCCGTTCAACCCCACTCTTATTTTGAAATCAATAATTTTTACACCATGACGATTTACCATAAAGGCGCAGAAGTCATTCGGATGTTACATTTGTTATTGGGGCATCAAGGCTTTGCTAAAGGCATGAGCTATTATTTTAATCAATACGATGGTCAAGCCGTGACCATAGAAGATTTCCTGCATGCGTTTGAAGTAACTAATAATATACAATTAACACAGTTTAAATTATGGTATAAGCAATCTGGTACGCCTGAGGTAAAAATAAAATCGGATTATAATGAAAAACAAAAAACGTATACGCTTAGCTTAGCGCAATACACTGCGCCTACGGCCGATCAAGCTGAAAAGTTTGCCTTATCTATTCCCATCACCTGTACATTATTAAGCCAAAGTGGCGGGGTGCTTTGCACAAAAGTCATGCTATTAAATGCCGCTACGGATACAGTTCAATTTGAACATATAACCAAAATGCCCATACCGAGTTTTTTAGGCGATTTTAGTGCGCCCATTAAAGTTTTTTATGATTATACGCCAAAAGAATTGGCACATATCATCCAATATGATCCGAGCGGGGTAGCGAGATGGCGCGCCGCCCAGGAATATTATTTGTATTTGCTTAAACATGATTTATCTGAAATAGGGCCATTAATTTTAGCATTTAAAGCAATGCTTTCGCGTATAAGCCATGAAGTAGAGCATTTTTCTTATCATGAAAAAGCATCTTATGATTATGCCTTAGAAGCAGAGTTGCTTTCAATTCCAGATATGCAATATTTTATGGGTCAAGATAAAAGCTTTGATTTAGATAATGCCTTAGATAATGCTTTAGATAAAATTAGGTTAATTAAAAAAAGATTGGCGACAGACTTGTCATTTGAAATAAATAAATTATTTGGTCAAATCATGACATTGCCCGCCTTTTATCCAGAAGCCCAACAAGAAGATGGCTATTTGCTCTCGTATTCTCAGGGATTAAGAGCGATGAAAAATAAGTTATTAGCTTATTTGAGTCTGGCTTCAGATCAAAATCATAGTTATGTTAACGCCCAGTATCAGTGTGCAGAAAACATGACAGATAAAATGGGGGCCTTAGAGGCCATTAAATCCATCGATTGTGCTTTGCGCAAAAATTTACTTCAAGATTTTTATGATGCTTGGAAACATGAGCCGCTGGTCTTGAATAAATGGCTTATGCTAGAAGCGACGTCAGATTTACCTAATACATTTGAGCGTGTAAAAAATTTAACGATTCATGTTGATTCTGATTCTGATTTTAATTTTAATTTTTATAATCCGAATCAGGTGTATGCTTTAATAGGGGGCTTTACCCAAAGAAATTGGGCGCAGTTTTATCAACAATCTCCAGAGCCTTATCTCTGGTTAGCTGAAATGGTGTTAAAACTAGATGCCATTAATCCTCAAGTAAGCGCCCGAATGATGGAGGCATTTTTAATCAAAGATAAATTAGATGCACAAAGAAGAGGCTATATTATCGATGCTTTAATCTTGATTAAAAGCCATGCAAATTTATCCAGTGATTTGCTTGAAATTATCAATAAATCATTAATTTAAATAAAATTAAATAAAATTAAATCAGGATAAAAAGTGAGTCTAGATAAAATAGGCGTTTTATTGATTAATTTAGGCACCCCTCAGACCCCTACGGTGCCGAGTATCAGAAAATTTTTAAAAATATTCTTGATGGACAGACAGGTGATTCAATTGCCTTGGCTTGTTCGGGCCATATTAGTTTATGGCTTTATTTTGCCTTTTAGACCTAAAAAATTAGTTCCCGCTTATCAATCTATTTGGACACAGAGCGGCTCGCCATTAAGCGTTATCAGCCAAAAGTTAAAAACTAAGCTGCAAGAACAGTTGGGTAATGGCTATCAGGTTGAATTGGGTATGCGTTATGGTGATCCTGGCATGGTTCAGGCTCTTGAAGCTTTACAAAAGCATTGTGCTAAAATCATTATTTTGCCACAGTTTCCGCAATATGCCGAATCTACAACGGTATCGGCTTATCAGGTGATATTCGAGTATTTCAAGAAGCAAATCAAATTACCTGAGCTTATCATGATCCGGGATTTTTATGCGATGCCAGGCTTTATACAGGCGCAAGCTGAGTTAATAAAAAAAAATGTCCTAAAGCAAGGCTTTAAACCCGATTATTATTTGTTTAGCTTTCATGGATTACCAGAAAGCCATGTCCAAAAAATAGATAAAGTAAACTGTGATTTAACGCAACCTTGTCCCAGCATAAATAGCCAAAATCAATATTGTTATAGAGCACAATGTTATGAAACGGCAAAATTATTGGCCTCTAATCTTAATTTACCCCATTCACTTTATCAGGTAAGCTTTCAATCTAGGTTAGGCCGTACACCTTGGATTCAGCCTTATACTGATGAGGTTTTGTCTCTGCTCATCAAAAAGGGAATCAAAAATTTGGTGGTGGCTTGTCCTGCTTTTACCGTAGATTGTTTAGAAACCCTAGAAGAAATAAATATACGGGCAAAAGAACAATGGCATGCATTAGGGGGGGAGGGCTTTTTAGTGATCCCTTGTGTGAATGCTGAACCAGAGTGGGTAGAAGCCTTAAGCAATTTTATTGTCAAAAAAGTTAACTACTCTCCCGTCATCCCCAGTGAACGCCGCGTTCAATAGGTGAAAAGAATATTAAACTATCACGGCGTGAGCGTGGGGATCCATCTGAAAAATTTACCTTACAAAGTGAAAATTTTTTATCAAAAGCGCTCGACTAAAACGATCACGATGATCCTATAACCGACATTAACCACTTCAAGCAGCTAACTATATCTTAAAAGAAAAATAGTGATATCTTGTTAATAGTGAATTTTATCTTCTACCCCTTTTTTTTAAAGGGGTCCATCGCAAAGCGATGGGGGGTTTTATTCTGCAATAAATTTTATTATAGTTCGGCAATATTAATTTATATTCTGTATTTTACAGTGTCCCATATTACCTGCATGACAGAATCTATCTGAGAGATGATTTCTAGGTTATCAAATCGTCGAACAAAAATCCCTTGTTGATTCAAGTGAGCATCTCTGTATTGAGAGCGTCGCAGATGATCCTCATCAAAATGTTGAGCCCCATCACACGCTATAACGAGTTTTGCTTTATGGCAATAAAAGTCAACAAAAATGCAAACCCAGAACTTGTTTTCTTCTTAATCTAGACCATAATAATAGTTCAGCAGGGGGCATATTTTTGCGCAAATTCCTAGAAAAACCCGTCAAATTTTTATCATATTTTAACATGAATAGTCCTTTAAAAAGTTAATTCGTAAATCGCACATACCGATTTTCCAAAAAATAATAGTATTTTTTTAGATAATTCATTTAGCGCCGTGTAAAAAAAATCTGGAAAAAAAAGACCCTCATCCGCCCTGCGGGCACCTTCTCCCGTTACCACTCCGCTACGCTTCGTTACGGTAGAAGGGATAAAACCTCCAATTACCATTTAAGCTTAATGCCATCATAAAATGGTAGGCTAATTTAATTTTTTTAAGAACTCAAGCCATAAGATGCTACTAAAACCAATTAATATACTTTTTATCAGCAGGCTAAAAGGCAAGGCAGAGAAGTGAAATAAATGGCTTAAAAAAGGCACATAGATAGCCAAAAACAAAAATAATAAAGTCAAAAAAATGATTCTTGTCATGATTTTATTGGGAATAAGCATCGCATAAATAACAGATCCATGACTTCTATTGGCATAAATTAAAACAAGATTGCTGATAATTAAGCTCACAAAAGCAAAAGTTCTTGCTTGAGATTCTGGCAGTATTTTTATTGCCCAATCATAACCCAATAAAACAAAGGCGAATATGCCTATACCCTGAAATAAGGCATAGATCAGCGTTTTAGCATCGAGTAAAGTTAAGCGTGTATTTCTAGGGGGCTTTTTCATTGAGCCAGGTTCAGCCGCTTCATTTTCAAAAGCGATAGAGCAAACAGGGTCAATTATTAATTGCAAAAAAGCAATATGAATAGGGTAAAATAAAATAGGCCAACCTAATAAAACAGGAAGTAACGCCATGCCAGCTATAGGTACATGAACGGCTAAAATATAGCCCATGGCTTTTTTAATGTTTTCAAAAATGCATCGACCTATAGAAATAGCCGTAATAATAGAAGAAAAATTATCATCGAGTAAAATAAGCGTAGACGCTTCTCTTGCCACATCCGTGCCTCTTTTGCCCATTGCGATGCCGACATGAGCTGTTTTAAGAGCAGGGGCATCGTTTACCCCATCTCCTGTCATGGCGACAATCTCGCCATTTGTTTTTAGGCCTTGAATGATTTTTAATTTTAATTCAGGGGTGATTCGTGCAAAAATATCCGTATTTTTTAAACATTCAGTAAGGCGGACATTATTCATCTTGCTGATTTCTGGTCCCGTAAGCACATGATTAAAGCTTAATCCTGCTTGTTTTGCAATGGCTTTGGCGGTTTCAGGAAAATCTCCTGTGATCATTTTTACTTTTATGCCTGCTTCATAGCATTTTCTCAGAGTTTCTTGAATATCAGGGCGTAGGGGATCAGATACGCCTATTAATCCTAAAAATTCAAAGGATAACGCTTCTTGAGCATCAGGCCACTTTTCTTTGGCATAACTGCCTTTGGCAACGCCTAATATTCTTAAGCCCAGTTTGGCCATTGCCTGAACTGCCTCAAGAATCGCCATTTTATCTTGTGTTTTATTTTCTAGCTTACATAATTGGATAATGGCCTCAGGAGCGCCTTTTGCGGCAAGCGTATAATAAGCCAAAGCAGGGTTTTTCCAGGCATGTGTTTTAACAGGCAGCTCAGGTGTTCTATCATATTCATGCACTAAACTCCACCCTTGGTGGCGTAGGGCTAAATCCGGTAAATAGGTATTGCCAAGTTCATGACAAGCCTTTTCTATGGGATCTAAAGGCGTATTTTCGCTGGCTAAAATAGCATACTGTGTTAATCTTTCAAAATCAGCAGATAATTTTTTGGGGCTGGTTAAGGCAATATCTTGAAAAAGAGGATTTACCCATAATGTGTGGGCAGTCATACAATTTTCAGTCAACGTGCCGGTTTTATCCACACATAAGACAGAAATGGCGCCTAGGGTTTCAATGGCGGAAATGCGCCTGGTTAATACGTGTTTTTTAGACAGTCGCCAAGCACCTAAGGCAGGAAACACGGTTAAAATAATCGGAAATTCTTCAGGTAATAAAGACATGGCAAGCGCCAGGCCTGACAATAAGGCATTTAACCAATTTCCTGTCGCCAAACCCAATAGGCAGATTAAAAGCAAACAGATGCTGATGCTAATAATAGAAATATGTTGAACTAATTTGGATATTTGAACTTGTAGAGGCGAGGGAGTGGGTTCAAGTGTGTCTAGAGCCACCCCAATTTTCCCTATGGCCGTATTTTCACCAATAGCTTGAACTTGAAATACCCCTTGGCCTTGAACGACCATGGTTCCAGAATAAACAGTATGATAATTTTGGGAAAGATTTTTAATAACAGCTAAAGATTCACCTGTTAAGAGCGATTCATCTACAAGTAAATCATTACTAGAAATAAGTATGCCATCAGCAGGAATTCTGTCTCCTTCATAGATAATCACAGTGTCATTTATAATAATATCTCGGCTATTTATTTTAACAGTCTGGTTATTTCTTATGACAAAGGCATTTGGACTGGTTAATTCACGTAAGGCTTCTAAAGCACGCTCTGTTTTGCCTTCTTGATAAATGGAGATAGCAATAATGACTAGGACAAAGACAGAAAGGGAAAGGCCTTCTTGCAGCTCGCCAAATACCAAATATAAAATCATAGCTATCATTAAAAGCAGAATCATGGGTTCTTTGATAAGGCCCAAAATAAGGGTTAGATAACTTCGGCGATGTTTTTTGGGGAGCGTATTATCCAATTTTTAGCATGTCCATTATTGACTATTAGCTTATGAGTTAATTTTAAATGAATTTTATATTTATAGGTTATATAGCTTATATTTATAGAGATAAGTAGTTTTATAAATAACAGAGGCTCGTTTCATGGATAATAATAACCTCAGTCCAGATGATATGAACAGTGCATTGTTTGCGCACATTAATCTCGATTTTTTTATTTCAGGCACTCGTAATCTTGAGGGCAGGCAATACAGCGAGACCATTGGTTTTTTAAATAAATTTTTGTCCTCAACAGAGACTTATGAAGCCCTTTGCTTAGAAGCGGATGGAAAAAGTAGCAGAGGCTTATCTTTTCTTATTCAAAAACTATCTTGCCTTAATGACTTGGCAGAATTTTTAAATCCCAAGACATTAGCAGATGAATGTAATCAAGTAAAATACAAAAAAAATCCAGAAGCAAGACCATTGGGGGGGGGGAGTTATGCTTATAAAAATGAAGAAGAAATTCAAGCGCTCATAAAAGAAAAAACAGATGCAGTTGCAGATATAATCTTGGATGACTTTATGAGCTCAGCCAGTGTCAGTTTTTTAATGCCAGGCGGATGGAGCGGCCCGAAGGCTTTAGCTTCAAGGGAAGATACCCTAGTGAAAGAGCATGAAAAAGAAAAGGTAGAACAGGGTATTACCACTACCTATAAGCCTGCAAGAGAACAAAGGGGAAGGAAATTTGGTCATGCTATAGTCTATGAATTTAAAAAAGATCAAGACGGCAATTTATTATTTTTGATAATTAATTCAGGTGCGGGTTTAAATCATCATCAAAAAGTGAATCAGCTAGATAAAGAACGGTTTAATACCGTAAAAAGTTATAAAATCTTAAAAACAGAGTTAGATAAAGCAGATGGACCAGAAAAATTTAAGGTTTTCATGGCGGAGCTGGTCAAACCCAGGGTGTTGCCATTAGTAGAAGATAGAGATCCGGATAAAGAAATAATTTATGATGCAAACGTGTTATATCAGCAGGTATTTACAAAAATTGCATTTTTAAATGGAAAGGAAGTTAACCCAGAAGACGTACTGGGTGAGGGGTATGCAGAGGCCAGCATCGCACAAGTATCGAACACTTGTACTCAAGCATCATTGCATGAGCTAATGAAAAAGGATATCGAGCCAACAGATCAAAAATTAATTCTGTTTTATTTAAAATTAAAAAGCATCGAGTTATTTAAAACAAAACTTGAGCAGAGCTTTAATGCTAAAGATTTTGGATTATTAAAACAAGCTGTTTCAAACTTGGCCAGAGAGATGCGAGCATTAAAAAAACAAAAAATTAAGCTCCCTGAAGCAGTTGAACAACGCGCAATAAAAATAATAGTTGAGGTAAATGCGAAAGAAAAATCAGAACAACAACAAGAAATGGAAATAAAAGAAGCACTTGAGCTTCAGCAAGATTTAGGTTTAGATCTAAGTTTAAGGCTTAGCTTAAGCCCTGATAAACCCCCCATTCAAGCACAAACTAGCTTGAGCACAATCATCGAAAAACCTTATTTTCCTTCTGATAAGGCAAAAGCAGCATTTCCAGATCAGGCTCAAGATAATATGGTGCAAAGGTTAATTGCATTTAATCAAAGTTTGAATCAGGTTGAGCAAAGGCAGGATTTTAAAAAATTAGAAAATGACATTTTTCATTATTTAACAACAGAATTATGTTTAAATCCAGAAAAAATCAAACAAGAGATCAATACGCCAGAAATGGCCGATGAATATGTAAAACAGCTAGATATTTTATTGGGAAAATATAAAAAGGCTATTCAAGAAAACAATCCTGGCAAGGATAAGCCCGATTTTTCCCCTAAAACAGTCTTGGCTTTATTAAGCATAACAGAATCTCTTGATTTCATGTATAGAGAAAACGCTTTAAATTTGAGTTTAGATGAAGAAGAGGGTGGCGTAGATTGTTTTGGTTTAACTTATACTGATTTTAAAAAAGCCTTGTTTTTTAACCCCTATTTAAGCACAGAATCGGCGAAGTTAGATAAACGCTTTATGCAAATATTAAATAGAGATGCCTTTTTTAGAGAAGGGATTGCGCGCGAAGAATTACAAGATTATCTTAATCAAGATAAAAATAAAGCTTTTAAACAATATTTAAAAGGCTTATGGGATAAGGCGCAAGCAGAGGGGTTGCCAGATAGTCTTCCAGATAGCCTTAAAGACAGCGAATTAAAAAAAACAATTGTTAAAGAAGGTTTGCAAGCGGCAGCGGCTTATCTTGAGCTTTTTAAAGATGATATTCCGGATGAATTTAAAGCATATAAAAATAAATTAGATTTATTTAAATCAACAAGAAAGGTGGTGGCAAATATACGAGATGCATTAGAATATTTTGATATCAAAAAATTGAATTCAGAGGTAGAGCATTGTTCAGTTTCTAATACCAAGCCAGGGTTTCTTGATTATGATAGTGTTAAGCGCTTACGAGAAAGGTTCGATAGCGCTACTGAATTTTATCATGGCGGCGAAAATTTTGAATTTCGTGGAGATCACCAAATTCATTACGATTTAAAAAAATATTTCAAATCCATTCAAGATGAAAAAATAGACGCTAAGTTAGCGGTAGATCTTTGTGTAGAGACAACCAGACGTTCAAAGCCTAATGGTATATACCCAAGCCCAGATGCCCCACTTTATAGAGATTTAAGATATTTAAGATTGGTTCCGGCCACGCAGTTTATAGCGACCATTGATTATTTTAAAGATAAATTATATCATTTTTCCCATGATCAAAAAAATGACTTGCAACAATATCTTAGAAGAAATATTTTTCAGCCGGGTGTTTTGCTCAGCGCCTTAGAAAATATTCCAACTTGCTTTGATACATTTACAGATTTTACCAAAACGGCCATTTTGTCTTTGAAAAAAGAAGGCGGCATTTCAGAAGATGCTTTATATTTTTATCAGTTAGAAGCCGATGTGTGTGATTATGTGACACAAGCAAGGCATGTTCTTAATGAAGAGGAAGATAAACAAAAAGCAGAAAACATGCGTAATTTAAGAACCAAGAGCTTGACTTTTTTAGAAGGGCGTAATGCAAGCAAATTACCGCCTTCACTGCGGCATCAAGTCTATTCTTTAAAAATGCAATTATTTTTAGCCTTAGGAAAAGACGACCCTGAGAAATTATTTAATTACTACTTTGATTATGCGGCAAACGTAAGGGATGTCCACTTAGCCTCAGGAGAAGAAAGAGAGAAAGATAAAAACTTAAAAAATGCCTGCATGAAAATTTTTGAAAAAATTAATCCAAATATGCTTTATGATTTTGCTCTTGAAAGATCAAGGCTCACGCCAGAGTATGCTGAAGTACTAAAGAATATAGATCCGAGTAAAAATGTAATTAACTTTCCTTATTTTTATGCAAAAGACAATTCAGGCAAAAAACTGTTATCTGTTGATATGACAAATGGAGAAATGTTGGTGGGTGGGGCTTATACCTGTTACCCCCCTGCAGATCTGGCTGCTAGCGATTTATACAAAGAAATCATGGGCGATACATTCCCTAAATTGTCGGTAAGTATTTGTGAAGACACAGCGGATGCGAATAAAAAAATAACAAAATATAAAATAATAGACAGGAACCCGGAAAGTTGTTTTTTCAAAACAGAGCATAAAGATAGCCCGTTTTCATACCAAGAATTTAAAATCATAAACGGCCAAAAATTTTGTTTTGAAAAACAAAATCAGAAAAAGCCTGAAGTGCTAGTGAATTCAGATTCTTTATTGCTTCATGATAAAAAGGGCATAAGCTTAATGGGCATGCGAAGTATGCCTGAAATATTTTATGGCAAAGAAGCTAAAGTGTGGGCTGGGCTAGATAGAGAGAGCCACAGTTTTTTAATTGAACGCGAAAAAGACGCGTATTTTATTGCGCATATGCCAGGAGACGGGGCTAGCTTTTTTATTCAGGAGCTAGATAAAAATAAGAATGTAACAGGCTTTATGCTTGTGACACAGGAGGTTGTAAAAAGAAAAATTTTACCTATTTTTGCAGGTTTTGAAGATCAAAGCTTTATAGAAGTTTTGGTTAAGCTCAATCCTGCAGATGTTGAAAATATTCAAGAATTCAAGGTAAAACTTGCTCGATATAATCTTGAGTTTATAGGGAAGTGGGATGAGCGCACTCAAAAATGGCAAATATCGCCTATAGATAATCCCGATTTAATTTTAGAGCAGCGCCCTAGAAGTATGCTAAAAACCGATTTGGATGTTAATAATGCATTGGTTTTTAAAAACAGAAAAACCAAAGAATGCAGTATTTACACCCCAAAGCAAGTGTATTATGCTGATTTAAAATCAGAAGCGCAAAATGAACAAGAACAAGGAGAGCAATATTTTAAAAACCATTATCATATGCCTGTTTTAGATAAAACCAACTTGAGCAAAAGATTGGCCTTAAAATTAGGGGTTGGTGAATTAAATTTAGAAGCAAATAAAAAAAGTGTAGCCGATTTTCCAGCAGGATTGCCCACTTATTCTGGCACGGAACAATATTTTGTTTACCCGCTTAAAGTGGATCAAAATTACGACTTGCGCTTAATGTCAGATTTAGGAAGTAATCAAGAAGCGCTTGCGGAAAAGAAAATTTATTTAAAGAGCATTGAAAATCAAGATGGCGTTAGCATTTTAAAATACAAAATGTTAAATGCTGAGGGGACAGAGCTTATTGAGGGAGAAATTTCAGATATAGCACTTGAAGAAGAGCCAGAATTAAGTTTGGCTACTTTAGATAAACTCAAAACAAGTATTTTAAATGAAATAGCCAGCCAGGGGCATATCGCTAAAAAAAGAGAACCAGAAGCAAATACGCCCGAGAAAAAATTGTATCTTGCCTATATGCATTTAGCGAACAGTGAGACTGAAAAAGCATTTGAGCAAATTCAAGCCTTAATTCAATCGGGTGGCTTAAACGGCACTCACGAAGAATTAGATATCATCGATAAAATTTTAAATAAAGCTCCAGAATTAGGAAAAACGGGCGAAGGCGAGGATCAGGAAAGGTTTATTAAAAACCCACAATCTATTGCCGTTAGAACGCATTTATTATATGCAATATTTGAATTAATGAAAAATGGCAAAAAAGATATTTTTGCTCTAAATCAATTATCTAAAAAAATAAGCCAAATTCCAGACAATACGCCTGACAAAGCAATTGCTTCTAAATATCTAGAACAGCTTAAAGCTTTTGAAGAAAGTTTAAAAGCGTTAATGGTGGTCACGCTTGACGATCAATATAAATTTAGAGAACAAATACCCAAAAATAGGCGATTGCCTGCGGCTCAAGAATATCAAATGAATGCGTGGTTGGCACCTAAAACGTTTGGCGTAGATAACGTGCAACTTCAAGCCAGATGGCATGAGATAAAAACAAAAGCAAGATTAAAAGAGCAGGCAATATTAACAAAGCCAGATAGGCGTCAATCGGATCTAGATAGACAAAGAATAGAGGTAATCCATCAAAAGTTAGCAAAACCCCTAGAATTGCTTACCCCCAAACAGGTATTCGCTTTAGGTTTTATGGATTCAGCGCAAATGAAATTTGCAACAAGTTATGAATGTGGCCGTAAAATAGAAAAAAAATTAGCTGCACTTAGCCTAGAGGACTTGGCTCAAATTGGGACGCCCTCAGAAAAAAACGATAAAACCTGGTATGGCGAGAATATTAAGGCAAATAATCAATATGAAAAACTTTTTTACGTGGGGTTTCATGAAGCCTTTCATAAAGCCCCGCTTTCTGTTTTTAAACCAGATATTAAAAACGAAGATTTTATCAAACAATTTTATGCGATGACGCAATTAGCAAAATCTGAAGGGGGTCAAGATAATCCAGAAAAACAAAAATTAACAGAATTTTTAGAGCAAAGCCTTAAAGCCAATCTTCATGTCGATGAAAACAAAAAAAACGTCGCAGCGCTTTGGGCACCTACTTTACTGATGATCCTAAAATACCCAGCGGAATTTCAAGCAATCCACTTGGCAGATCACCAGTCTTATGTTAAAGGTGAACGTCATAGAGAGGATATTCCAAGCAATAAATATACGCGTTTTAGTGATTATGCGAATGCCCTATTTATTCAAGCCAATACGCTGAGTAAAACACACAATCTTGGTATTGAACAACAAGGCTATCAAGATCAAGAAGAATCGGTATCATTTGAATCTAAACAAAGAGGTCCTGAAAAATATGCCCCTGATCCTATTGAAATTCAGGCATTAGAAGAAGCAGTGGCGCTTGCAGATAAAAGCGAAGATTGGAATTTGGCTGAATTTGAAAAAGCGATTAAAGAACTTAAAAATCAGACTAAAGAATGCGAGAAAAAGGCAATAGATGCTTTTGTTGAAAAAACACGCGGGCAACCCTTTCGCGATAAAGTAGACGAGCAGCGGCTGTGTGATGAAGCAATAGGGAAAATTAGAAATGAAGAGAGAGATAAAGTTTTTGAGATAACACAAGCGTTTTTATCAGACCCAAAGGCAAGAACAAGCATTGTCACAAAAGCGATTAATTTTAGAAAAGAAGTAGATGCAAATATAGCCTCTACTGAGCGCCAAATATTAAATTTAGCCAATCATCGAAATCCTAAAAAAAATGGGCATGTTCAAAAGTTAATATATAAATTTGAATTAAAGCTAATAGCCCAAGAAAGAAAAGAACTGACGATGCAAGATTTGAATCGTTTGTTTGTGCTAGCCGATTTTAAAGAGTATAAAAAAGTAACAGGGTTAACTCGGGATCAAATTCAAGCATTGCATAATCAACTTTCTCAGTATATGAACTTTGGGGTATTAAAAACACAATACGACAAAATCATCAAAGATCTGGAAAATAAAAAGCTAAAAAATCTTGATTTTAGCCCAGAAACAGAAGAAGTAAAGGCGCTAAAAGTAGAAATCACTGAATTAGGTGAAACACTGGCTTCCCATAATATTATTCCTCAAGCTGGAGATGTGGCCGATTATCAATTTTTTCAAAAAGAAGAAGGCATCTTAATTCGGGATGTGCAAAAATTTTATTTAGATAAATTGTTACATAAAGATGAGGGATCACAAAAATTTGAAAACGAAGTGATACAGCTTATTATGGGTGGGGGCAAAAGTAAAGTCATTGCACCCATTGCAGCGCTAAAAAAGGCAAATGGAAATAATTTAGTGATTGTTCAAGTAAAAGGCAGTTTGTTAAAAACCAACTTTGCAGATATGAACAGTACTTCAACCAGGCTATTTAATCAAAAACCCATTTTATTTGAATTTGATAGAAATACGCCTATTGAATATACCGATTTAAGAAGATTATATAGAGACTTGGCTCAGGCCTCGCTCAATAAAAATTATGTGGTCACTTCTGGCACAAGCTTACAATCCTTGGAATTACGATATTTAGAGACCCTGGCCAATAAGCCAAAAGATGACGGAGAATTGCGCTTATGGGAAAAACAAATCAAATGGTTTGAAAAATCTTTGTTATTATTAAAAAATAAAGGCGATAGAATCATCGATGAAGTGCACGATGAGCTAGACCCAAGCAAAGAGTTAAATTATACCCTGGGATCGCCTACGCCGCCTTCTAAAGCAGATGTGAAGTTAGGCATTGGCTTATTTTTCTTTTTGAAAGAAGTCGATGTTTCAGCTATTTTAGGGGCATCAGACCAACCTGAAGAAGAACGCAAAGATCAAGAAAAAAACCTTCTGGCTGATAAAATAACGGCGTTTGAGTTAATTCAAAACCCTGCCTTAATTAGCGATCCAAATACACAGCCTAAAGAGATTATGCAACAAATTGCGCAATCTTTGGTAGATATTTCTGATAGAAACAAAAATAAAAACAATCCGATTTTTGGCGTGCTTAAAAAATTAAGCGAAGCAGAACGAAATTTATTGGTGCCTTATTTATTAAGTGAAGCTGGAAGCGATGAAAACATAAACCCTATTTTAAAAGCAAAGTTAACAAAAAGAGAACGGGATGACATAGGCTTTTTAAAGTTTGAATTGTCTGGCATGTTGTCTTTTACTTTGCAAAAAAATTATAATGAAAATTATGGCCCTTCATTAAGAGAAGACATTAGCGCTGCTCAAAAAAGAATCGCCATCCCCTATAAAGCACCTAATACCCCAAGTGAAAAATCACGATTTGGCCAATTTATAGAGGCCATGAATTATACCATTGCCCTAAACATCAGAGAGCCCCTGTCAACTAAACTCGTGGAAGACGTGATGCTCGATTATTTAAATTCCGCCAATTTAGCCTTATTAGAAGCGGGGGAGGGTAGCAGCTTAATGCAGATGCAAGCGGCTCTAGACTTTAATCATAAGTTTGGGGAGATAAAAGATAACGACGGGAATAGCATATCATTAGAGCAACTCCAGCAATACAAAGATTCTGATCAAGAAGCAGATAAAATAAAATTGCAGAATATTATAGAGAGGTTTAAACATTCCGAAGCCTTTAAAAAATCTGTGCTAGCCGATTATGTTTTACCCCTGGTGACCATTAATCCACAAGTGCTTTCTAGCAATAGTGCAAATTTGGCCAGCATGACGTCTACCACACAAGGCATGACCGGAACCCCTTGGAATCACCACGCTTTTCTCGATAAAATAAGCTTTGATGAATTAAAGGGCTTAGGAACAGATGGCGAGACCATTGATTTGCTTAAAGTTAAAAAGACGCAAGTAGTAGAATCTAATAGCTCAGACGATCCTGTTAAATTGCTTATTGAAAATCAAGCAATACCTAATGTTAGAGCGATTATTGATGTGGGGGCTTTGTTTAAAAAAGAAAAGTCTAATTTGGCGGTGGCCCAAAAAATCAGCGGTTATTTTATTGAGAAAGATAAAGATAAAGGTAAAGATAAAGATAAAAAAGAAATAAAATACGTTTTATATTTTAATGAAGAAGAGGTATTATGCGCTTTAGATCTAGAGAAAGATATTGAGCATCAAGAGGCGATTATTAAAATTGGCAGTTCAGATGAAAGCAATATCCGTGCGAAATTAAAAGATTGCCCCCCAGAACAACGCTTTACTTTTTATGATCAAGCAAGAATCACCGGAACGGATATTAGACAAGCCCCAAATGCACATGCTTTAGTCACCTTGAGTGAAACAACCACACAAAGTGCCTTTTTGCAAGGGGTTAAAAGAATGCGCGCTTTTACCAGTGGCCAAAGCATGACGGTGATACAGCCCAGCTATATAAAAGAACGGATATTAAAAAACCGGGGTAAAGCAGCAGGTGCAAAGGCACAAGTTGACATTCATATTAATGTTGAAAATGTTCTTGAATTCGTGAATAAAAATCAAGCAGAAAAATGCTTGCAAATCCATCTTAAAGGGGCCGGCCAAAAATTCAAACAAGTATTGCGGGAACATTTTTTAAAGATTATTTATGATGAATCAGATTGCTCAAAAAAGAGTGAATTGTGCACTCAATTTGAGGCCATTTTTACAAAAGGCTATAAGCCAGACCATTTTTTAAATCATGCTAAAGTGGCGGTAAATATAGCCTCAGAAGCGTATTTCGAGAAGCTAGAAGAAACATATTTTGCCCAGTATGAAGATTTGTTAAAACAATCAGGCATAAATCTTGAAAGTTTAAAACCTGAAGATAGGCCAGGGCAAATTCAAGCAGAATTAAAAGCCGTTTCTAAAAAAGCGCAACAATCTTGTGATAGGCTTATTTTAAGCAATGCCACTGATTTGGCAGTGGGAGAGGGCAATGCCTGTGAAGTAGAGCAGGAAGCACAAGCACAAGCACAAGCACAAGCCGAAGCAGAAGCACAAGCAGAAAATCAACAGGAAAATGAAAACCAAACCTATGATGCGACGCTTAAGGCTTTTAGTGGAACAAACCTGTGTCAACCTAAGCAATTTGAAAATGAAGCCCCTGATAAGGTTCTTCGGCCAAATTTAGAGGCAGTAATACACCCCAATGTGATGTTAGAGGGGCTAAAAACTCAAGATACATTTGAATTTGATCCCAATTTGTTCATGACGGTTAAGCAATATAATACAGTTGAAAATCAAGAAAAATACCATGATAAAAAATACATCAAGCCCATTCTCAGCGTCATGATGGTGATGAAAAACGGGAATCCAAAAAGCTTGACCTGCATTATGTTATCTAATGATAAAGATGAATTGGGTAGATTATACCAAACAAGATTAGAGGGCAAAAAGTATTGGTTTGTGAGCCCCCAAGGCACCCCTATGGGGGGAGAGCCACCAAAAGACACGGATCCCAACTATGAGCTAATTAAATCACAATCGGATAGATTTTTAGAACAAGTCAGATTTATTAATGGAGAGGCATCGTTGATGGCCAAACCAAAAGAAGGCATCAGCTGGTTATCTGAGCAGACGGAAGCAAAAATGAACTTTTTAAAAAATACGGTATTACCCTGTTTTGATGTCAAGAAGGCAAGTGGCTTTAAAAAGCTCAAATCTCGACTAGAGGGCGAATCAAAAGAGACTAAAGTACAGGAAAAAGCCTTAGGGCATAAAGCACCAATGCCCCTTGTTTTTTCTGCTGAGCCTCAGCAATCAAAAGGCACAAGGCCTGATTTAGTAGCGGTAGATCAGAAAAAACGAAAACCAACAGCCTAAGCCTAAAAGCTTTCTATGGCAAGCTTTGTTTCTTCTAAGGGGAATAATGCTTGGCTTTTATCTAAATCTAGCTTGGCTTGTTTAAAGTTGCGCATTTTTTTGTGGCAATAGCCCCGTTGTTGATAGGGGTAAAAATAATGAGGATTTTTGGCTATAGACTCAGTAAATGCCTCAATGGCTTTGGGGTAATCTTTTTCTTGAAAGAAAATAGCGCCCCGAAGCTGATAAAATAAGCCTTCATTGGGAAACAAAAGAATGGCTTTTGTGGCCAATTCATGCGCTTTGGTATATTTTTTTTTGTGTAAGGCTTCTAGACCGTCATCAAAGGCTTGATAGGCAGGGGCCCATTTTTTTAACTTCGCTATTTTTTGTTGAAAAATGTCTTTGCCTAAAAAGCCTTTGGGTAAAGTTTTGGCATAGGCTTTATTTTGCTTAAGTCGTTCTTTAGAAGGGGGATGAGAGGCAAATAAGCCCTCTACCCAATGGGGAGATTTTTTATCGAGCATTTTCATAAATAAGGCTTGTAGCTGTACCGCACCAGCAGGATCGTATCCCGCTTTAACCATATAATCCATGCCGTATTTATCGGCTTCCAGTTCGGCATTGCGGCTATATTTTGTTTGCAAGAGCATGGCAGACAAAGCTGCTGTGCCTAATACTGCTTGTTTTTGGAGTGTATTATTATTTTGTTGTATGAAAATATTGGCGGCAACCATACTGGCCGTGATAACCATGGCCCGTTCCATGGATTTTGCACCATGTCGCAGTGCAGCGTGCGTTATTTCATGGCCTAAAACAGCGGCAAGCTCGGCTTCTGATTCTAATTGGATAAGTAAGCCTCGGTTAATGACAATTTTTCCTCCTGGCATGGCCCAGGCATTGGGAACAGAATGATTCACAATTTTAAATTCATAGGGCAAATTAGGCCGATTGCTAAAAGGGGCTAATTTTTGACCCACCGATTGAACATAACGACTCAGTTCAGCGTCATGAATAAATAGCCCACCACTGCTTTGTTGGCCATAAGGGTAATTTTGTTCACCCATCTTAATTTCTTTTTTATCCGAGACAAATTGAAATTCTTTTTTACCGGTTGCAGGGTTGATGCCGCAACCTTGAGTCAGCAGTAGCGCAAATAATAAAGAGAATAAGGATAAAAAACAGACTGTCAATTTTTTCATGTGTGGATCATAGTTGAATTAGGGGTGAGATAGCTAGTATTGGATCGCGTTTTTGTTTAATTTTTTAATATTTCTTAATTTAAGTTATTCAACTCCGTCATAAAGTTGGTATTCTAGGCAGCAGCATGTACAATTTATAGTAACTATCTATCAAAGGAAGCAGCTATGACGACGTATCGAGTCAAAGAATCTCGCACTGATATTATTCAAAAAGTCATTAACCATATTCATGATAAGTTGCCAGAAAAAGAAGCCAAATTATTAGAAGTTTTTGTGAGTCATTATTTTCAGTCAACCCTGCCAGAGGATTTGACTTCTAGAACTATCTTAGACTTGTATGGCGCCGTGTTGTCACATTGGAATTTTTTGAATTTAAGAAAAGCCGGGGAATCTAAAGTAAGGGTGTATAACCCTCAATTTGAAGAACATGGCTGGCAGTCTACCCATACGGTAATTGAAATCAGTGTGGACGAGATGCCATTTTTAGTCGACTCACTTAGGATGGAGTTGGATAAACATAATCTTAATATCCATTTTATGGTGCAAATGAGCGGCATTCAATTTAAACGGCACGCAGATGGCCATGTGTTAGCCATTTTGCCCCATGATGAGGGCAATAAAGATGAGGGCAAAGCAGAAGGCATTATTTTTTTTGAAATAGACAGACAAAGCGATCAGAGCATATTGCAAGGCATCAAAGAAGGCCTCTTAAATGTCATTAAAGATGTTGCCAAAGCAACACGAGATTGGCGAGCCATGCAATCTAAAATGGAGCATGCGATTAAACTGGTTGAAAAAAATGAAACCAAACTGCAAAGCCATGAAGGGGCAGAACAAATCGAGTTTTTAAAATGGGTAAATGATAATCATTTTACTTATTTGGGTTATTGTGAATTAAAACTAATGGTATCCGATACAGATGTTGAGTGGGTAATGGTCGAGCACACTGGCTTGGGCGTACTCAGTAATAAACCTTCTAAAGTCATCAGGCGCTTAACAGAAATTCCCCCTCGAGCTCAGGATTTGGTTCGTTCACGTGAGCCTATTTTTTTAGGCAAAACCAATACCATTGCAACCATGCATCGTCCTGTCTTTAGCGATTCCATATCGGTTAAAATTTTTAATGAAAAAGCAGAGGTGATTGGAGAGCATCGCTTTATTGGGTTATATACCTCGGCAGCCTATAATCGCTCCCCGGATCATATTCCTTGGATGCGTCAAAAAGTTAAAAATATATTAAAAAAAGCCAGCATTTCTCCAGAGACACATGATGGAAAGTCTATTTTAAATATTTTACATAGCGCCATTCCTCGAGATGATTTTTTACAAGGAGACGAGGGTGATTTATATGCTATTTCAATGGGCATATTGCATTTGCAAGAAAGGCAAAAAATCAGGTTGTTTGTGAGAGAAGATTTGTTTGGCCGTTTTGTTTCTTGCTTAGTTTATGTACCAAGAGATAAATTTAATTCTGAGCTGCGTAAAAAAATGCAGTTAATTTTAGAACAAGAGTTTCAAGGGGTAGAATCGTCTTTTGTGACCCGTTTTTCAGAGTCGGTTTTAGCGCGTATTCATTTTATTGTTCGGTTTAATGAGCAGCGTCAAGAAATGAATTATGAGTTGGATGACATTGAACAAAAGTTAATCGATGCAGCCAGAACTTGGCAAGAAGATTTACGAACAGCACTGGTGGATCATTGTGGTGAAGAAACGGGCAATCGATTATTTGATGAATATGGCCTAGGTTTCCCTGTGAGTTACCAAGAAGATTTTAATGTAAGAACCGCAGTTTTTGATATTCTTCATATGGAAACCTTAGTTTTAGATAAACCACTGGCCATGAGCTTTTATAGACCATTAGAGGCCACTGAAGGGGTATTTAGATTTAAATTATTTGGCGCCAAAAAAGCATTAGCCTTGTCCGATGTCATTCCCATGTTAGAGTTTATGGGCTTAAAAGTTATCAGTGAACGCCCACATGTGATTTGTCAAAAGTCAGGGGTAAAAATATGGCTCAATGATTTTTCACTGATTCATTCTGCCGGGACAGAATTAAATGCAGTTGCCCTTAAAGAAGTGTTTCAAGAAACTTTTTATAATGTGTGGATGGGGCTTGCAGAAAGTGACGGTTTTAATCGATTGGTGTTAGGCGCAGGTTTAAATTGGCGCGAAATTGCCATGTTAAGAGCCTATTCAAAATATATGTGGCAAATCGGGTTTACTTTTTCACAATCGTATGTAGAAAATGCCCTTGCGAACCAACCTGGTATTACGCGAGAATTAGTTGAGCTCTTTAGGTTGCGTTTTGATCCCAGTTTGCCACAAGACAGCCAAAATACGCGAACCATTGCCTTAAGGCGAAAAATCAAACAAGATTTTGAAAACGTTGCTAATTTAGATGAAGATAGAATTTTAAGAAGATATGTAGAGGTGATATTAGGGACCATTCGAACGAATTATTATCAATTAGATTCTAATGGGTTATTTAAGTCTTATATTTCATTTAAGCTCGATCCACAGGTTATCCCAGATATGCCTTTACCTAGGCCTATGTTTGAAATATTTGTGTATTCTCCCAGGGTAGAAGGCGTACATTTAAGAGGGGCGAAAGTAGCACGAGGGGGAATTCGTTGGTCAGATAGAAAAGAAGATTTTAGAACAGAAGTGTTAGGCTTAATGAAAGCGCAACAAGTTAAAAATGCGGTAATTGTACCCTTAGGGGCAAAAGGGGGCTTTGTCCCTAAAATGCTACCAGAAGGCAATGATAGAGAAGCTATTATGAAAGAGGTGGTGGCAAGCTATCAAACTTTTATGCGGGGATTATTAGACCTAACAGATAATTTGAAAGGCAATGAAGTCATCGTGCCAAAGCAAGTGGTGCGTTATGATCAAGAAGATCCTTATTTAGTTGTAGCGGCAGATAAAGGCACAGCCACTTTTTCAGATATAGCCAATGCGCTATCAGAAGAGTATGATTTTTGGTTAGGTGATGCTTTTGCTTCTGGCGGATCATCGGGATATGACCACAAAAAAATGGGCATTACGGCTAAAGGCGCATGGGAGTCAGTAAAACGTCATTTTAGTGAAATGGCTATAGATGTCCAATCTCAAGAAATTACCGTAGTCGGCATAGGAGACATGTCGGGAGATGTTTTCGGTAATGGCTTGTTGCTTTCTAAACATATCAAATTGATAGCTGCGTTTGATCATCGACATATTTTTCTTGACCCTAATCCAGATAGTTTAAAAAGTTTTGAGGAGCGTCAGCGATTATTTATGCTTCCGCGTTCAAGTTGGGACGATTATGATAAAAAATTGATATCTAAAGGCGGGGGCGTGTACCCTCGTTCTGCAAAATATATTGATTTAAGCGCAGAAATTCAGGAAAAACTAGGCATTAAGCGCGATCGAATGGTTCCAACAGAGCTTGTTAAAGCGATTTTAAAAGCCGCAGTAGATTTATTATGGAACGGTGGCATTGGGACCTATGTAAAATCTTTTGATGAACATCATTCAGACGTAGGCGACCGAGCCAATGATAGTGTGCGCATTAATGGCAACGAAATTCGGGCTAAAGTGGTCGCAGAAGGGGGCAACTTAGGTTTTACCCAATTAGGTCGTGAAGAATATGCCCTGAATGGCGGTAGAAATAATACCGATGCAATTGATAATTCAGCTGGGGTCGATTGTTCTGATCATGAAGTAAATATAAAAATTTTACTAAATGGGGTGGTCAGCGCGGGAGACATGACGTTAAAGCAACGAAATGAGCTTTTGGCTGAAATGACAGACGAGGTAGCAGATTTGGTCTTGATGAATAATATTCGTCAAACGGCTATTTTATCAATGGCCGCAGCGTCTTCGGCAGAAAATATTGACATGCATAAAAGACTCATTCAATATTTAGAAGTGAATGCGAATTTAAATCGCAGTTTAGAATTTTTGCCCACAGATGAAGAGCTAGGCGCAAGAAAGCAACAGAGACAAGGGGTGAATCGCCCTGAATTAGCAATATTGCTCGCCTATTCTAAAACGTACTTAAAACAAGCCTTATTGGCCTCAGATTTGCCTGAAGATGCTTATATTGCGCGTTCGTTGTTATTACCTTTTCCCAATGCGCTCAGACAAAAGTTCAGTGAACAGATGAAACAGCATCGTTTAAAACGTGAAATTATCGCGATGCAAGTAGTCAATGATGTGTTTTATGAAATGGGCTTAGGATTTATTAACCGTATTCAAGATGAAACGGGGGCGCATCCAGATGAAATTGTGAGGGCCTATATTGTTGCCAATGAAGTGTTTAAAGGCACCCAGCTAAGAGAGGCCATTCAGGCTTTAGATTTAATTATTGATCATGCTACTCAAGTCAAAATGTTTCTAGAAGTCGTGAGATTATTAAGGCGAGCCACTCGATGGTTTATTCGTCAACGAAGGGGTAAGTTTGATATAGAAAAAACGATTTTACATTTTAGACCCAGAATTCAAAAAGTCGGGGATGAAATTCGTAAATATTTACAAGGTGGGGCAGAAGAAAGCTTAGAAATTTTTGCAAAAGAGTTATTAGACGCAGGGGTGCCAGAAGATTTTGGGTATCGTATAGCTTGTTTATCCAGCTTATTTTCTTCATTAGATATAGTTGAAGCCGCGACGCAACATAATTTTGAAATTGATAAAGTAATTGATACGTATTATACTTTGGGCCAAAAAATAGAAATCAGTTGGTTTCGAGAAGCCATCCGAACCCAGTCAGTTAGTAATCATTGGGATGCTTTGGCCCGTGCAGCTTATAGAGACGATTTAGATTGGCAACAGCGTAGTTTAACCATTTCTATTTTGCAGGCTAAAAATGGTTCAGAAGAAGTAGAGGCCAAATTAAAATTGTGGTCAAAACACAATAAAGTATTAATTCAACGTTGGAAATCAATGATAGTAGAATTAAAAACCGCAGCAATCACAGAAATGATTATGTATGGCGTAGCCTTAAGAGAATTAACCGATTTGGCTCAAGCCAGTCAAATTCATCCTGTTCACCAAAATGGCCATGTTTAATATTATGTTGTATGATTTATTCAGATCTATGTTATTTCAGTTACCCGCAGAATTGAGTCATGATATGGCCCTATGGGCTTTAAAAAATGGGGGGCAATATTTTATTCCTTCTGTTCTTACGCCATCTCAGCATCTCAATCCAGTTAAAATAGCCAATTTACATTTTCCGAATAAAATAGGCTTGGCGGCAGGTTTAGACAAACAAGCAACTTGTATTCCGGCTTGGCAAAAAATGGGCTTTGGCTTTATTGAGTTGGGTACAGTCACCCCTCAGCCTCAAGCCGGCAATGCAAAGCCCAGATTATTTAGATACCTAGAAGACAAGGCTATTATTAATCGTTTTGGTTTTAACAGCTGTGGCATAGATCAATTTTTAGAGAATTTATCCCGATTTGTTAAAAATCAAAAAAAATGTTTATGGGGTATTAACATAGGCAAAAATAAACATACAGATAATAACTTGGCTTATCAAGATTATTGTTTGTGTTTAGAAAAAGCCTATTTTTTAGCCGATTATATTACAGTAAATATTTCTTCGCCTAATACGCAAGATTTAAGATCTTTACAAGAGCCAGATAATTTGTCAAAATTATTAGATAAAATTTTGACAACACGCCTAAAATTAGAACAAGAATATGCTAAATATGTCCCCTTGTTTATTAAAATTTCGCCTGATTTAACAGACAGCGATTTAAAATCTATTTTAAATATTTTAATGAGCAGAAAAATAGACGCAGTTATTACCACCAATACCACCATTTGGCGGCCAGCAGTTCAGACCTCTCAAAAAAATGCCGAGGCATTTTATGCTCAATCGGGGGGCTTAAGTGGCAATCCATTATTTGATTTGTCCTTAGGGTGTTTAAAAAAATGTGCCGATATTACTTCGGGAAATTTACCGATTATTGCTTCAGGTGGTATCGATTCGGTTGCTGCTGCCAAGCTTAAGCTGGCAGCAGGTGCAACACTCGTACAAATTTATTCTGGCCTAATTTATCATGGCCCAAAATTAGTACGAGAATTAATAACCGAGCTATGATTCATGTCGGTTTTAATGCCTTAAAAATTTTGGGTATTAAATATTTCTTCCTGCTCTTCATCTTGTTTTAGTTTTAAGGTTTTCTCAGGAAAAATAGGCGCATGAAGTGCTGATTTTTTAGGGGTAAACTGTTCAATTCTGTTAAAAATTCGGGTAAATTGATGCGTAATAGGTGCATCTTTGTCAAAATAGATTAACGGCATGCAAGCATCATGAGATTCTCGCACTTTCATACTGGTATGAATATAGGGCTCGATAATCGTTAAGCCTTCGGCAGAGATCTCTGCAATTTGTTTTTGTGGCAAATACGCATTTTCAACATATTGGTTTACAATAACGCCCTCTACCTGGAGCTTGGCATGATATAACGTACGAACGTCATTAATGCCTTTTAACAAATGATAAATAGCTTGCCGAGAGAATAAATCACAATCAAAGGGAATCAAACAGCTCTCACAAGCGATGAGTGCAGAGCGAGTGAAATAATTAAAAGCAGGGGGCGTATCAATGTAAACCCTATCAAAATCTTGAATTTTATCAAGCAAGCTTCTAATTTTATATAATTTACCCTGTTCTTCTAGAGGGGGGAGTAATTCACTTAATTCTGCACTAGCAGGAATGACATATAAATTTGGATAGGGCGCCGGATGAATATATTGGCGAGCTTTATTGCCATCAAAGCTTAAATTGAGTATTTCAGAAAAATACTCAGTAATCCCAGTTTGTATGCGATGACCATTTTGCCCCATTAAATAATGGGTAGAATTTGCCTGTGGGTCTAGGTCAACCAGCAAAGTTTTTAAGCCCTTGGAGGCACTAATGGCCGCCAGATTACAGGTAATAGTAGATTTACCCACTCCGCCTTTTAAATTAAAGATAACTCGACGCATAGCATTTCTCCCGTAAATTAGCTTGGAATTTTTGAAATATTAGGTAACATATTTTCTAAATCAACCGCCTTACCAAGTATGTTTTGATATATCCCGGTATAGGTAATAATATTTTGGACATAATGTCGCGTTTCTTCAAAAGGAATGTTTTCTATCCAAATATCAGCCGCCATGGTTTCAGGGGGAAGCCATTGCTTGATTCGCCCTGGCCCAGCATTATAAGACGCAATAGCCAAAATCGGATTGTGCTGCATAAAATAATGTAAATATTTTAAATAGGCAGTACCCAGCTCTATGTTGACATTTGGATTGGTTAAATTTTGCTTAGCGGGATGTTTCTTTTTTAAGTTAGTGGCCACTTCTTGGGCCGTTTTAGGCATCAGTTGCATTAAGCCCATGGCGCCTACAGGAGATTGGGCATAGGGAATAAAAGTGCTTTCTTGACGCGTGAGCGCAAAAATCCAAGCAGGATCTAAATCATGTTTGATGGCTTCATGCATGATTTTAGGGTGATGGGCCAAGGGAAAACGAAGCCTCAGGGTAGCTTTGCTTTCTAAGCGGGTTAAGGGCGTTTTTGAAAAGGTTCTAATGCCCAAATCATGCCATTGCATCTCATGAGCGAATTGAGCCGCCTCAATTTTCTCTGGCTCGGTTAATAAGCTAATTTTATAAAACCATTCTCGTTTAGCCTGTTGAATACGAGAAAGCATAAATAAAGCTTTTATACGAGCAATACTCGCTTGTTCTTGAAAGGGTTTTTCTAGAGTTGGGCTGTTTTTTTTGGTCGGATTTTGTCTGTGTATGGCTGTAAGGGATAAAGGATGTTTGCAATAATGATGTGCAAGTAAACCATAAAAATGCTGCTGATGAAATAAGGCTTCAAACAAAGCAAGGGCTTCTTCTTTTTGCCCTAGTTCATCTAATGCTCTGGCTTTCCAATATTGCCATCTAGGCTGCTGGCTGTCTTGTATAGGCAGTTTATTTATGCTCTGCAACACGGCTGTCCAATTTTGTTGAAATAACGCATATCGAATATACCAACTCAGATACTCTGTGTCTTGATAAGATTCGGGGACTTGATCAAACCAATCTGTGGCCAGTGGACTGCGTTTTTTAGCCAAGCTGATAGCAAAGGCCCTGGCTATTTCATGTTGTTCAGGGCTAAATGACTCAAAATAAGGCGCCAGTTCAAGATAAAGTTGAGAGGCATAAGCCACATCTTGTCTAATTAGGCGGATCATAGCATAAGCCATTATTTTTTTAATAAGCGGTACTTGATCATGCTCATAGGCATCTAAATCAAATAAGACAGTATCGCTAATTAAATTGGGCTGCTTATAAATTTTTAACCAGATCTTGAATAATTTTTTTTCTTCTATTGGAAGATAAGTGGCCGCTAATTTTGCGACATCGGGTTGTTTTTGTTTGAAGGCTTGTTCTATTCTATTCCAGATATCTGCATTCGTTAATTTATGTTGATTCAGCAATGCTGAAAAAATAGTTTCGCAACTTTGTGCTTGGGGTAAGCCATTATGCCAAAATGTGAGAGCAGGATATAATTCTGCTATGTCCTGATTTTTTTGGTAGGTTGCCCACAAAGCATAGCATTGATATTTATGTTCTTTTTCTTCTATTTTTTCTGTTTTTTCTTTTGCTTCATATAAAGTTAAATAATGCGACCAGTTTTTTTGATGCGCTTGTAATGCTAGAAATTGATCTGATAATTGTTTAGAAAGCGGGGAGTCGGCATATTTTTGAATAAAGTGTGTCACTTCCATCTGATTGGCACGATGCTGGCTGATTTCACGACTCAGTTTTTTATGAAGCAAATAGGGATATAAAGGATAGTGGGTTAATTTAGGCAGTGCCTTTTCAAACTTAGAAAAATGGCCTAGTTCAAATGCTTTTTCAGCTTCAATAAACAGCTGACTAGGCGTTAAGATGGCTGCCGGGGGCTTAACAAACTTTTTTTTATGTTTTTTGGCCATGGCGGGAGCAGAAAAAAAAAGACACATAGCTAAAAAAAATAGGCTGATTTTCATTTTTTTATATCACAGTAAACCCTAAATAAGCAGCTTAAAAAGCTACTTGATTAAATAAAACTTAATAAAGTAGCTAAATAAATTTTTGATTTCAGTAAACTAGAGTTTAAAGTGCGTTCGAATTACCCCAACTGCAATTGCATCAAGACTAAATTGATTTTGCTGGAAGGGCGCAATTCTAATGGTTGGGCAATTGGGATCTTCTCCCGTTAAAATATAATCTGTTCCGTCTTTTTTATATTTTCGAACATAAGCTTGATTATTGTAACGGCAAAAAATAAGCTGATCAGCTTCAGCATGCCCTGCACAAGAAAAAGCAATTAAGTCATTGTTGTAAATCCCCATGCCAGATAAAAAATTACCTTGCATGCGCCAAAGAAAATCAGGCTTACTTTGAAAGCAGCTGGGGTCGATTTGTAAGCGACCTTCAAAGTTATCTGGACTCAAAATAGGTTGATCGGCTTTAAGTTGATTGACAATGGGAAAACCAGCGCTTGTCAACAAGGAGGCCTTAATTTTAATGCCACGTGAAGTGCCTGGAGAGAGAGAAATGGCCCCTTTTTTAGCTAAGGCCTTTAAGTGATCTTCCGCCGCATTCACAGAACGAAAACCGAGTGTCCTGGCTATTTCTGCCCGGGTAGGGGGCGCGCCAGTATGCTCAATATGCTGTTGTATTACTTTTAGTACTTCTGCCTGTCTAGGTGTCAATTCCGTTGACCGAGTCGAGGGATTGCTCGTCATAGCCCACTCCTGATGATATTTACAGAAAAATATTATAGACGTTTCGTTGTATATGCGCCATCTCATATACCTATAAACTTAGATTTAATTGTAGCTGCTATTGCAACAATTTGCTTTACTTATAATAGCTAGTTTAGTAAGATATTAGGTTTCAAACTAAAAGAGATGTTTCCTGAATGCCTAATTCACCGCCTCAGCACGCTTTATTAAATGAACCAGACTTTCGATTGAATGCCAAGGCTCTGAGTCAGGGTTTTTTGCTGAGAATCAGAATGCAGAGGCCCGCGCGCAGTGAAAAGGTGTGTTACGCAACTTTTCAAGCCAATACCGGGGAGATACGCCCTATCACCCCCCCTGAAAAAGCTAAAAGACTAAAAAAGTCAATTTTTCTTGAAAATTACTGTTTCTCTCCCCAAGGTAGGAACCCTGCGAATCTGCAGCAGATTCATGTTAATACACCAAATGGCAGCAAATTAACTACCCAAAGCGTGCTGGCTAGCCTGATGAGCCCTCAGGGTAATCATCGGCATGATATTTTACAGTTAAAACAGGAAAACAGTGCAGGGTCTAATGCGATTCACTGTGATCTCACAGATATGGAAGCATTTTTAAAAAGAGAAAGCGAGAGCAAGGGAAGGGGACATCTATCTGAATTTAGAGGGGGAGCTATTATATTAACGCCCCGGGATGTTTTGCACCGTGCCTGTAAAAATAAAAAAACAGGTGGACATCGTAGTTTAACTGCTCAGCCACGTCAGGTAATGAACAAAAAGTCAGCAGCCGATATCGCTTGCGAGGGCGAATTTTTTAACAAAACATGCAATCGTTGGGAGTGGGGGCATTTATTCCCGGCAGGCGGCAGCCCCCAAGGCGCAGAGGTGAATTTAGATCCTTATAATTTTTTAGCCATGCCAGCTTCATTGAATACCTGGCAAATGGTACCAGAAATGATAGCAAGGCATCTGGCCGCACTGGGCTTTAAGGTAAATTATACTATTTCAGCAAGCGCTGAGCCCACTCACGAGGGGAAGTTTGGTTTTGTGGCCAACGAAATTTATATCTCAATAAGCTTGATAGAAAAAAAAGGGCACTTGAAAGCAGAGTTTTTCACCACACGTAAAACGCATGTTAAGCCTTGTATTTTTGATGCAATGGTGATATTAAACGAGTTTTATAAATTAGCCGAAAAACCGATTCCAGCTGATCTTGCCCAAAAATTCCAAGAAGATTTGACTAAAACATTAGATGAAATGCAAAAAGTAGCGCCAAAAGAACATTTTGAAAGCCCAGAGAAAGTACAGCAGCCTGTTCAGTATCCTTATGTTGCTTATCATCCTGTCCTGCGCTTTAGTCCAAGTCAGTCAATTCGTCCTGATTTTGATAAAGTTATATCAAAAAAAGAAAAGCAAGCAAAACGGAAACAAGCAGAACAAGCGCTTGAAGCAGAGATGCCTGATTTGCCCATTAGCCCCAAAAAAATCAAAAAATAAGATAAATTTACTCATCTTCGTCTAATTTAATATCATCCAGGGGATTAGAATAATCATACTCCATAGGCTCATCAAATAGGTCGAGGTCCTCTTTGCTCATTTCAAAGGGACCAGACCAATCTTCAGGCGCAGCAATTTCGACGAGTTCTAAGCTATACCAAGCCTCTAAATCCAGACCTTCTATTTCTCCATCAAAGTACTGTATCTCAACCCCACTGTCTTTATCTAAGGCAACAACCTCAAATATAGCCATTCTTAAGGCATCTTGATACCAGTGTCCAATATTTGGGGATTCATGGTTTTTCATCAATTTTAGGCTCCTATTATGTTATTGACCACATAAGTACACAAAAAGTTTAATGATTCTTATTTTTTTTCAAATAAGTTATTTTCCCCAGTTATTTTTAGGAAAATTATTAACTAAACTTAATAGGGTTGTTCTGTGTACTAGAACTCATAAAAATAAAAAAGATTAGAGCTTAGAAAATAGGTTAGGAGTTTAAGATGCTGATAATGCTTCAAATTATATTACTGATAGGGGTATTATTGGGCTTAGCCTATTATAAAGCACCACAGGCCTTGTTTAGTGCCGCCCTAGGCTTATTGTTATTTAGTTGGCAATTATGGGGGGGCTTAGGGTATGTGGGCTTAGTCCTTTGGCCTGTTTATTTTGCCTATACTGTTTTTTTTCATACGCCTTATTTAAGACAAACTTATTTTATTGCCCCTGTGCTGCGTTACTTTCAAATTGCCCTTCCGCCCATGAGCAAAACTGAACGAGAGGCCTTAGAATCAGGCGATAAATGGATAGAGGCAGATTTAATCAACGGCCATATTCATTGGTCAGCTATTTTAAATGCACCCTATTCGACGCTGAATCAAACAGAACAAGATTTTTTAGAAAATCAAACCGAAAAATTTTGTCAAAACTTAGACGATTGGCAAATGAGTCAAGACGGCGATATGCCTCCTGCAGCTTGGTTATATTTAAAGCAAGAAGGCTTTTTTGGGATGAGCATTCCTACGCAATTTGGGGGCTTAGGTTTTTCTGCGCAAGCGCATTCTTGTATTATCAGCAAAATTGCGACGCGTTCTTGCGCTGCAGCCGTCAGTGTCATGGTGCCTAATTCATTAGGGCCAGGAGAATTATTAGTACACTATGGCACCGAACAACAAAAAGCCTATTATTTGCCCAGATTGGCCAAAGGCGAAGAAATACCTTGCTTTGCCTTAACCGGTATACACTCAGGCAGTGATGCAACAAATATGAGTGATATAGGCGTGATTTGTCGAGGGAACTTTGAAGGCAAAGAAATATTAGGGGTGAAGCTTTCTTGGGATAAACGCTATATTACTTTAGCGCCTATTGCGACTTTATTAGGCTTAGCACTTAAGTTAAGCGATCCAGATTGTTTGCTGGGTCAAACCAAGGAATTAGGCATTACTTTATTTTTATTGCCCACACAAACACCCGGGGTCAACATAGGCCGCCGACATAATCCCATGAATATGGCTTTTATGAATGGCCCTACCTCAGGAAAAGAGGTGTTTGTGCCGCTCGATTATATTATTGGCGGGGCAGATTATATTGGCAAAGGCTGGAAGATGTTGGTCGAATGCCTATCTGTAGGCAGAGGCATTTCTTTACCGGCTTTATCTAGCGCTTCGGCGCAACTGGCTTACCGGACAACAGGTGCCTATGCTCGAATTCGTCAGCAATTTGGGTTACCTATTGGTTATTTTGAGGGCGTAGAAGAGCTACTGGCTAAAATAGGGGGCTTAACCTATCAATTAGAAGCAACGCGTATGCTCACCGTATCGGCTATTGACGCTCAAATTAAGCCTGCTGTAGTCACAGCCATAGCCAAATATCATATGACAGAAATGTCAAGAAAAGTGATCACTTGCGCCATGGATATTCATGGGGGCAAAGCCATTATGCAAGGTCCGGCAAATTATTTAGCCAAAGCCTATCAGGGGCTGCCTATCAGTATTACTGTAGAAGGCGCCAATATTTTAACCCGTAATTTAATTATTTTTGGTCAAGGCGCATTTAGAAGCCATCATTTTATTCAAAAAGAAATAGCCATAGCAACAAGTGACACATTAAGCCAGCCACAAAAAATCAAACAGTTTGATAAAATATTATCTAAACATATTAGCCAGACGCTGAGAAACCAAGCAGGGTTAATTTTTAGCATGTTAAGCCGAGGCCATTTCATGGGGTATCCGGTTGATAACCAGATAAATAACCAGACAGATAGCCAGGCTGAGATGAAAAAATATTATAAAAAAATCAACTGGTTTGCTTATGCTTTAGCCTATTGCACAGACATCGCCATGTTGTTATTAGGTGGCAAACTAAAAAGAAAAGAAAGATTGTCTGCACGTTTAGGCGATGTGTTAAGCCAGTTATATTTGGCCATTGCGGTTTTAAAATATTATACGCAAAATGATACAGATAAAAAAACAAATGAAAAAAGAGAAGCCGAGCGGGCACATGCTATTTGGGCACTCGATAACAGCTTGTTTGAAGCGCAAAAGGCTTTGGTTCATTTTTACGATAATTTTCCTTTAAAATGGGTAGGTAAACTCTTAAAAATAATGACTTTTGGCTTAAGCTTGCCTTGTAAAGCCCCTAGCGACTCAGTAGAACATACAGTGGCAAACAGTATGTTATTTATCTCAGATTTGAGAGAGCGCTTAACGCATTTATGTTTTATGGGCAATCAAAAAAACGATGCTTTATTTCAACTTGAAAATGCCTTTCATAAAATAATGGCGGCCGAGCCCTTGATTAAAAAACTCAAAACTGCCAATCTAGATATCACACAAGCTTTAGAACAAAGTGTGATAACAGAACATGAGGCTGTGTTATTACGCGAAGCCCTCAATGCACGAGATGGCGTGATTCAAGTAGACGATTTTGATTCTCATAACACCAAGGAAACAAACCATGCAAAACCTCACGCCACACAATGCCGCTAAAACGGTTTATATTGTAGACGGTCGCCGTACCCCTTTTTTAAAAATGAAGGGGCGTGCGGGGCCATTTAGTGCCGCTGATTTAGGCGTTTCTTGTGCTAAGGCTTTATTCACACAATTGCCTTTTCAGGCAAGCGACTTAGATCAAGTGATAGTAGGCTGTGTGATGCCCAGCGAAGAAGAAGCAAATATAGCCCGTATTATGGCTTTAAGAATAGGCTGCGGCCATAAAGTGCCAGCTTGGACGGTGCAACGTAATTGTGCCTCAGGCATTCAGGCTTTAGATGCGGCTTATCAAAGCATTGCTTTAGGCAAAGCAAACTTAGTGATGGCAGGGGGCACCGAAGCCATGAGTCGGGCACCGCTTTTGTATTCTAAATCGATGGTCGAGTGGTTTGCCAGGCTACAAATGGCCAAATCAGCGGGCAAAAAAATGCAAGCAGCTTTGCATTTTAGACCCTATTTATTGAAACCGGTTATTGCTTTAATCAAAGGCCTAACGGATCCGGTGGTGAATTTAAATATGGGTCAAACTGCCGAAGAATTAGCCTATCACTTTGGCATCTCTCGGCTCCAAATGGATACGTTTTCAGTAGAAAGCCATTTGAAAGCAGAAAAAGCACGTATCCAAAAGCAATTTGAGACAGAAATTGCGCCATTATATGCCAAAGATGGCAGCGTATTTGAATTTGATGAAGGGGTTCGGGCAGATTCTAGTGTAGAAAAATTGTCTAAATTAAAACCAGTTTTTGATAAATTTGGCGAAGTAACGGCCGGAAACAGCTCGCAAATTAGTGATGGGGCGGGAATGCTCATATTAGCCTCAGAAGAAGCCGTTAAGAAATATAACTTAGTTGTGCAAGCAAAAATAGTGGATATATATTGGGCAGGATTAAGTCCTAGCTTAATGGGGTTAGGGCCTGTACAAGCGATTATACCGCTCTTAAGGCGCAATAACTTACATTTCAAAGACATTGATCATGTTGAAATTAACGAAGCATTTGCGGCGCAAGTATTAGCGTGTTTAAAAGCTTTTAACGACAGAGACTATTGTCAAGCCAATTTGGGTTTAGACTCGCCTTTTGGAGAATTAGATCCCAGCAAACTCAATCAAAATGGGGGGGCTGTCGCCGTGGGGCATCCGGTAGGGGCAAGTGGGGCCAGATTAGTGCTTCATGGCTTAAATTTATTGAAGCATCAAGGTGGCAAAAGAGTGGTGGCAAGCCTTTGTATAGGCGGCGGTCAGGGTGGGGCAATTTTAATAGAAAAAGTGAGTCAGGCATGAATAAAATGATAACAGGTAAATATGACAATTGGTCTTTAAATTTAGATGAAAATAATATTTTATGGTGTACTTTAGATAGAAAAGACAGCTCTGTTAACAGCTTAAATCAACCTATTTTGCGAGAGTTTGATCAAATTTTAAATGGCATTGCACAAGGCACTCAAGCCAAAGCGTTAATTATTCAATCGGGTAAAGCCAGTGGCTTTATTGCTGGGGCCGATATTGTTCAGTTTAAAAATTTACGTTCGGCTGAAGAAGCCACTAAATTAATTTTAAAAGGCCAAGAAGTATTTAATAAGCTCGAAAATTTGAGCATCCCAACCATTGCCGCGATTTCAGGTTTTTGTTTGGGGGGCGGCTTAGAATTGGCTTTGGCATGCCGTTATCGTATTGCAGAAGACAACGAAAAAACCAAACTGGGCTTGCCAGAAGTAAAATTAGGCATTCATCCTGGTTGGGGCGGTACTATTCGCTTACCTGCTTTAATTGGGGCTTTGCCTGCCATGGATTTAATTTTATCGGGCCGTATAGTGAATGGCAAAACAGCTAAAAAAATGGGTTTTGTCGATGAGTGCGTGCCTAAGCGTACTTTGTATAAGGCATTAATGCATTATGCTTTAAATACCCCCATTCAAGCTTCTTGCTTAAATTCTTGGTTAACTCAAATTAAGCAACAATGGGTAAGGGGATCTAACCATAAATATATCAGGCCATTATTAGCGAAATTATTATACAGGCAATTAGAACATAAAATGAAAGCAGCGCATTATCCTGCGCCTTTTATTGCCCTAAGAAATTGGGTGGAATATGGCATTAATAAACCAGAAGCTTTGTTAAATGAAGCCAATTCTATTGGTCAACTCATTATTTCAGATACGGCTCAAAATTTAGTCTCTGTATTTTTTAAGCAAGAGGCCTTAAAAAATAGCGCCAAATCAACGGCTGAGCCTATAAAACATCTGCATGTCATTGGGGCAGGGGTAATGGGTGGGGATATTGCCGCTTTTGCGGCCTTAAAAGGCCTTCAAGTCACGCTACAAGATCAGTCGCCTAAACTGATTGGCGGGGCAATGAAACGTGCTTATGACTTGGCTAAAAAACAACTCAAAGAACCCCATTTAATTACCGCCATGATGGATAGATTAACCCCAGATATAGAAGGCAAAGGCATACTAAAAGCCGATATGATCATTGAGGCTATTAGCGAAAAGTTAGAGGCAAAACAAAATCTATTTAAATTATTAGAATCTAAAGCCAAACCCTCGGCTATTTTAGCCACAAATACTTCAACTATACCTTTGGAAGAAATTGCAACCGTATTAAATCAACCAAACCGTTTGGTGGGCATTCACTTTTTTAATCCTGTGGCCAAAATGCCCTTGGTTGAAATTATTCATAGCGATAAGACCCATCAAGCTGTTTTAGAAACAGCCAGCGCGTTTGTGCGTAAAATAGACAAGTTGCCTTTGCGGGTAAAAAGCGCCCCAGGCTTTTTGGTCAATCGTATTTTATTGCCTTATATGATGGAAGCCGTGGTGCTACTCGAAGAAGGCGTGCCTGCTGCCCTTATCGATAAAGCGGCTTGTGATTTTGGTATGCCGATGGGGCCTATTGAGTTAGCCGATAAAGTCGGCCTAGATATTTGTCTGCATGCCCTTGAAAAATTAACGGCGACTTTAGGCAATAACAGCACCCCAGTACCTGAAGCGCTTAAGCATTTAGTCGCCCAAGGGTATTTAGGCCTGAAAACAGGGCGGGGTTTTTATACTTATAATCAGCAAGGCAAAAAACTTAAATCAGCCAATTTAAAATCTTATACGCATAAAATAGATAAAATAGATAAAATCGCTATGACAGATATAACAGAGATAACCGATCGGTTGACTTTTAGAATGTTGAACGAGGCAGTTGCCTGCTTAAGAGAAGGTATAGTCGACTCCCCTGAATTATTAGATGCAGGCTGTATTTTTGGTTTTGGCTTTCCGCCTTTCAGAGGGGGCCCCATGACTTATATTAAAAAAGAAGGGCATGAAAAATTGTTAAAACAGCTGGAAATATTATCAGCGCGTTATGGCAATCGTTTTGAGGCAGATAAAGGCTGGGAGCAAGTAGCCTGATTATTTATTCAGGCATTAGCATTTGGCTAAAATAAAATTTATCTAAATATAATGCCTTTTACTATTTTAATTAGTAAGCAAATGGCTTAGACTAAGCCATTCGAATTAGTGAATGGAGTTCGAATCGATATTAAATAAATATAATTAAAATATAAAAAATTATGTTAGATTATTATTTTTCTTAACATATACATGGAGGTCATATCATGGTTTTATCCCAACAGAAATCTTACCTAGGCTATGTCTCAACAGGCTTAGTGGCTTTATTAATGGCCAGCCAAGCATGGGGTGCCGGTTTTCAAATTCAAGAACAAAACGTGACCAATATGGGTACAGCCTATTCAGGCACGGCGGCTTTAGCAGCAGATGCTTCAACGGCTTATTACAATCCAGCAGGCATCACGCGTCTTAAACATCAGCAATTGGTGGTAGCTGGCGCATTAATTAATGCAGATAGTGATGTGAATCCCACGCTTGCTCAAAATAATGCAGGCCTTGTTTTAGCTTCAAGGGGAGAAGAAAATGGCGACAAACTCTCTTCTGTGCCTTCTTTGCATTATACTTCACCTGTTACCGACAGTATTTATTTAGGCTTAAGTGTCACTTCGCCTTTTGGTTTATCCACAAAATACAGCGAAAATTCTTTGTTGCGCTATGCTGCGACGCGTTCAGAATTAAAAACCATCGATATTTCCCCTAGTGTTGCCTATCGTTTTAACCAGAATTTTTCTTTTGCGGTGGGCGCAGATGCAATGTGGGCCAAAGCGCATTTAGATGCACAATTAAGTAATCCTGCTCCTGCTCCTGCTGTTACTTTATCGGATGGTTTTCAAAGAAATACGGCCGAAGATTGGGGCTTTGGTTATCATGCCTCCATGCTATATGAATTATCCGAACGCACCCGTTTTGGCTTGAATTATCGCTCTCATGTTAATATTAATGCCAAGGGCGAAAGTGAGCAGATGAATCCTTTGGTTGCTGTGGCTGGGCCTATGGCCAGAACCACTTATCCGGTTAATACACAAGTCACTTTGCCAGCAACGGTCTATCTTAGTGCTTATCACGCCTTTAACGAAAAATTTGCGGTTATGGCCGATGTGAACTGGACTGATTGGAGTCGTTTTAGAACCCTAAGATTAAGATACGATGCGCCTATAGCAGCAGGGATTGGTCGTAGCCCCTCAGATACGGCTGAACATTGGGAAGATGCCGTTCGAGTGGCATTTGGTATGGAATACACCCCTTGTGATAAATACAAACTCAGATTTGGGTTAGCCTGGGATGAATCGCCTGTTAAAAGCGAATTCAGAACGGCGCGTATTCCCGATTCCGATAGAATTTGGATGGGCTTTGGTTTAGGCTTTGCCTTATCTAAAAATATGTGGGTAGATTTAGGTTACGCACATTTATTTTTTAATGGTGCCGATCTCGATGATAAAGGGCCTTTTAATGCGCAAACTCAAGCACGCTTGACGGCAGCTCGACTCAAAGGTAAAGTAAAAACCAATGTTGATCTTGCAGGGTTACAGTTCCGCTGGACTTTTAATTAATTTTAATTAATTTTAATTAAAAAATAATTTTTAAAAAAAGCGCTTATTATCGCGTTCATGTAACGCGATAATAAGCAGTATTAGTACTAACCGATAATAAACAGGAATGGATTGAGAAACATCATGCCAAGGAAAACCGATAAACGCGTCAGATTAATTGAAGCCGCTAAAGCCCTGATTCACAAGCAAGGGTTTAATTTAACCACGCTTGCCGATATTGCTCAGGAAGCCGATGTGCCTCTTGGTAATGTTTATTATTACTTCAAAACCAAAGAAGCCATTGGTATTGCGGTTATTGAAAAAAGAGGGCAAGAATGGACAGAGCGCTTAGCTTCTTGGTCACAACATGCCGATCCGTTGATGCGTATTATGGCTTTATTACAGTATAGCTTAGATGAGCTAGACGAAACCGCACGTTATGGCTGCCCAGTTGGGGGCTTGTGCCAAGAGTTGGGCAAACAAGGCGGGCCTTTATCCGACTTAGCCGCAAAATTGTTGCACGACATGCTCAAGTGGACTGAAGTGCAATTTGAAAAATTAGGCTTTAGTGAAAAAGCGTCTTCTCATGCATTAGATTTTATCTCTAGCATTCAAGGCATGTTTTTACTTACCCATACTTTTAAAGATCCTAAAATTGCCGAAAAACAAGCAGAGCATTTACATGCTTGGCTAGAAGCCATTACTTCACGTAAGGCTGAAGCGCCGGTAAGAGTGGTTGAAGTGCGTGAAGCGCTTGAAGTAGTCGAAGATTTTGAAGAAGAAGAGGCTTTTGCTTAGCAAGTGCTTCTAAAAATGCGTTTAAAAATGCATTTAAAAAGCCTCTGATAAAGGGGCTTTTTTTTGAGGTAACTCATGAGAACTCAATTAATTATAGATACGCAACAACAAACTTTATTATTGCTTCAAAATGGCGCGCTTTTTAAAAGCTATGCTATTTCTACTGCTCAAAAAGGCCTTGGGGAACAAAAAAATTCTTTTCAAACCCCCAGAGGCTGGCATATCATTCGAGCTAAAATAGGACAAAATCAGCCTATATATACTATTTTTAAAGCCAGACGCAGTACAAAACAAATTTATAACCCAAAACTAGCGGCAAAGCATCCAAATACAGATTGGATTTTAAGCCGAATTCTTTGGCTAAGCGGGGTAGAAAAATTTAAAAATAGACTAGGCAATACCGATACGATGCAGCGTTATATTTATATTCATGGCACCTCGGATGAACAAAATATAGGTAAGGCGAATTCTATGGGGTGTATTCGAATGAAAAATAGCGATATAATCGAGTTGTTCGACTTTGTTTTGGTTGGTCAGTTTGTTTTTATTACTTATATATAACCTAAAATTTAAAACAAGCTAAAAAATAAATAGGAAAGAAAAAGAAAAATGAAAATGCACCGAGGCCCTGTGATTGCCGATTTAGGCGGATTAACGCTCACTTCAGAAGAAAAGCATTTATTATTAGATCCCTATTTAGGGGGCATTATTTTATTTAGCCGAAACTATCAAAATATCCCTCAGCTTAAAAGCTTAATTTTAGCGATACGCGCCATTCGACCCGAATTGTTAATTTGCGTGGATCAAGAAGGCGGCCGCGTACAACGTTTAATTCAAGAATTTACGCCTTTACCGCCCTTGCATACCATTGGACAATATCTAGACAGCATGAATTTAGATTCGGCTAAAAAACTCGCTAATTTATTAGGGTATTTAATGGCCAAAGAAGTAAGGGCCATTGGCATTGATTTAAGTTTTGCTCCGGTGCTAGATTTAAATAGAGGCATTAGTGACATTATTGGCAATAGAGCCATACATCGCGATCCCAGTAAAGTCTATGAATTGGCTTTGCATTATATTCAGGGTATGCATCAAGCAGGTATGCCTGCAACAGGCAAACATTTTCCAGGACATGGCTCGGTTCAGCTCGATTCACATTTAGCTTTGCCTATGGATAATCGTGATTTTGATGAAATTGAAGAAGACATGTTTCCTTTTGCAAAATTAGCCTTAAAGCTCGATGCCATTATGCCCGCACATATTGTTTTTCCTAAAATTGATGCAAATCCTGTTGGCTTTTCAGCATTGTGGTTAAAACAAATATTAAGAAAAACCTTACAATTTGACGGCGTGATTTTTAGTGACGATTTAAGCATGGAAGGGGCCGCAGGAATAGGCGATTATCCCACTAGGGCCAAAGCAGCACTAGAGGCAGGGTGCGATTTTATTTTGGTTTGTAATCATCCAGAAGGGGCTAGAGCAGTGCTGGCAGAATTAAGTCAAGAAGCTTATCCTTTGGTTAATCCCAGATTAAATCATTTTTCAAGCTTAGCGCCTGAAATAAACTGGGAAAGCTTTATTACTCAAGAAAGGCTGAGTTTACAAAAAACCTTATCTGAGTTTGTTTAATAATATATAATCAAATTTATATTTATATTCACTCACTAAGAGATAAAAAAAAATTATGCCTACAGCTGCCATACTCAAACAGGTTACCGATAGGGCAACCGAATTGCATTCAAATAAGCAAATAGACGAAGCCATCGATAACATGGCTAAAAAAATCACAGAAGAGTTGCAAGACCTAAACCCAGTGATTTTATGTGTCATGATTGGTGGGGTGGTGCTGACCGGGCAATTATTAACCCGATTAGATTGTCATTTACAAGTCGATTATATTCATGCTACCCGTTACCAAGGTAAAACGGTGGGCAGCAATTTAGTGTGGTTACACGAACCTAAAATCGATTTACAAAATCGAACAGTCTTAGTAGTCGATGATATATTAGATGGGGGCATTACCCTTTCTGAAATCATTCAATTTTGTCAAAATAAAGGCGCTCGTTTGGTGAAATCAGCCGTACTGGTCGATAAAATCACCACCAGAGAAAAAGGCGGGTTAGCTAAGGCAGATTATACCGGCATTCGAGTAGAAAATAGATATGTTTATGGCTATGGCATGGACTATAAAGGCTATTTAAGAAATGCCCCTGGTATTTATGCCGTTGCCCCAGAAGATCAATAAAGGATAATTTTGAGGTATTAAAAATCCTTTTTTTCCCTCATCCGCCCTGCGGGCACCTTCTCCCGCGAAGCGGTAGAAGGGATAAAACCTATACTTAACAAAGTGGCACTTCTTATCCCCTCTACCAAAACGAGCAAGGCGAGTGCCTGGGAGAGGGTGGCCTGAAAGGCCGGGTGAGGGTCTTTATAAATGGGCACCTTCTCCCGCGAAGCGTTAGAAGAGATAAACCCCCCAATTCAATTTATCCGGCAGCACTGAATAACAAAAAAACCATTATTGAGTCAATTAGTTAAATTTTTGATAGTGAGGATGCTATTATTGAGCAACTTCTTGAAAAAATGTTACACTCCAGGCACCGATAATCAGCCTACCAAGCTAAAAATCTAAAAAGCAAAGAAATTCACACATGAGCCGATATCTAAATCCAAAAGCCGATATTGTTTTTCACAAAATATTTGGGAAACATCCCCATCTCTTAAAAAGTTTTTTAAATGCAATGTTACCTTTGGCAGATGACAGACAAATTGTTGAGTTAGAATACTTGGTTTCTGGGAAAATTCCAGCCATTCCTGAATTTGATCGAACCCTAGTCAATGTAAAATGTCGAGATCAACAAGGTCAGATTTTTATTGTTGAGATGAAGATGGAATGGGGGATACATTTCATGAGACGATTATGCTTTAAAGGTGAGCAAGCCTATGTTAAGAAGCTCAGGCCAGGCGAGCACTATCATTTATTCAATCCAGTTTATGGCTTAGCCTTAATAGACAGTATTTTTGATAAAGACACCCCCGATTGGTATCACCACTATAGCTTAGTGAAGCTAGATAACCCCGAGCAAGAAATTATCAATGGCTTAACTTTAGCATTTGTTGAGTTACCTAAATTTAAAATTAACGCCCCAGAAGATAAAAAGCTGAAAATTTTATGGCTTCGGTTTATGCGAGAATTAAACGACCAAACCAAAGAAGTGGATCCCGCTTTATTGGCCGTATCTGAAATCAAAGAAGCAGTGGAGTTAGTAGAAGAAGCGGGTTATACAGCCGGAGAGTTGAATGTATATGAGTCGTACTGGAAACAAGTGAGCTCAGAAAAAACCTTATACCTAGAAGCAATAGAAAAGGGTAGGGCACAGGGAATAGCTAAAGCAGAGGCCCTTATTGAAATGACTCAAAAAATGAAACGTACAGGCATGGATTTTAGTTTGATTTCTCAATTCACAGGTTTCTCTATTGAGGAAATAGAATTGCTTTAGGTAATTTTAATTGCTGGGCCGGCATAGAGACTGACGGCCCCCTCATTTTTCAGGAAAAAATGTTTAAATTTCAACAAGTTTGAAAAAAATAATTTCTAATAATACAGACGATGTTAATTTATAGTCGTTGCGAAGTCAGCGCTTCCAGCGCTGAGCTGAAGCAATCCAGGTATTAAAAATCTTTTTTTCCCCTTATCCGCCCTGCAAGCACCTTCTCCCGTTACCACTCCGCTACGCTGCGTTACGGTAGAAGGGATAAAAACCCCAATTTATAATTTAAGCTTGACTCCTATGGGTCTCCATGCGGGCCCCGGTAACTTTCAGGATAGTGGTCACGAGAATATAAAATTTCATCCCATTGATTTTAAAGTAATTTATTAATAATTACATTAAAAGAAAGTTTAAAAATAAACCCGCAGTTTATATTTATTAAATATTTTAATGCTTTTATCGTGTGTTAGCACTTGAATTACATTAAAAAAACACATATAACTAAACTATGAGTTTAGAAAATCAAAGTAAATTAAAGAAAATGCTGGCCAGTTTACGTGGTCAAGCAATAGCTACCTCTCATTGGCTCTTAGAGCTAGGTATCTCCCCACAGCTTGTTCGACGTTACATCCAAAGTGGTTGGTTAGAGTCCATAGGTCAAGGTGCCTTTAAAATACTGAATGACAAAATTCAATGGTATCTTATTAGCAAATCTGCATAACAATAAATCCCACCCCTGATAGACTGGCGTCTTTTGTTAATAATCAAAAGATGGAGAATCAATAGATGCCAGAACCTACCTTAGAGAATGTGGTTAAAGATTTAACCCAATGGCGCCAAACACG
>CANJMM010000008.1 GCA_947475765.1 Legionellales bacterium
AGGGCATGTTGCTCCATGCGTTCCATTAGGGCAGGGCCTTGCAAGCCTTCAATATCACCAGGCCAGTTGTCTACGTCAGTTGTGGTGGTTAACTGACCGCCTTTTTGCATACCGGTAATTAAAACCGGATTAAGATTTGCACGCGCCGCATAGATAGCAGCGGTATATCCTGCTGGACCGGAACCTAAAATAATGAGTTTAATGTGTTGCTGCATACTGCCCTCTGTCTGCTCGTGCTAAAATAGCCATAACAGTATACAAGGATTTTTGTCCCATGAAAAAGCAAGCAACCCTTAAAAAAACAAAAAAAAGCCTGTCCACCTGTCTTTCAGAGGATAAAAGCACCCAAAATAGCAAAAATAATAAAAATAACAAAATAGCACAGGCTTTTGAGCTGGGCATCTTGCAAAGACGTCTACAAGAAGGCTTAAGTATTGCTTTAATCGCTTTGTCAGCTTATTTGTTTACAGCATTAGTAAGCTACCAGCCTGAAGATCCAGGTTGGTCTCATACGGCCATGGGGCCCCTTGTTTTTAATGCAGCAGGTAAAACGGGCGCTTGGTTAAGTGATGTGCTGTATTCTTTGTTTGGCTACGTAGCCCATTTATTTCCCATGGCCTTATTATATTTGGCCATGATGCTTTTTCAATTTAAAATCAACACCACGACCTTGCCTCAAGCGCATAGATTATTTAAGCCTTTTTTATGGTCTATTCGGAGTATAGGCTTAAGTTTTTTGCTTATCGCCAGTTGTGGACTTTGCGCAATGAAATGGGGCCAAAAAACGACTTTACCTATGCATGCGGGAGGGGTGTTAGGCCATTGGGCCAGTCTTAAAATGATCACACAGTTTAATTTATTAGGGGCGTCTATTTTATTTTTGGCTATCTGGAGTGTGGGATTAACGCTATTTACCGGTCTATCTTGGGTGACTTTATTTGAGAAAATGGGGCAGTATGCTTATAAAGCATTGGGCATATTAGCAGAGTTAAAGCACATAAGCTATCTGAATACAAACACAACAAAAAATATAATGCCAGATGCGGTTTTGTCAGAAAAAATTCAGATTCATCGATTAGAGCCTGAACCTGAACCTGAACCTGAATCTAAATCTAAATTTGAAGAAAATACGTCTTTTAGCTTACAAAACCCGCTGGTCGATCAAAATGAATTGCCTATTTCAGCGGAAAAATTATTTACCCATAAAATTTTGGAAAAAAACCAGGCAGAAAAAAAACAGCCTAAGCCAGCACTCAGCACCATTAGAAAAATTATTGACAGAAAGCCTTTAAAAATGAAAGCGCTGTCATTAAATTTATTGGAAGAAAATCTGAACAAACAAAAAGTGGGCATGAGTGGTCAGCAAATAAAAGACATGTCTTTACAGCTAGAAGAGCGATTGCTTGAATTTGGCATTAAAATTCAAGTGATGGGGGTTTATCCTGGGCCTGTTATTACCCGCTTTGAATTACAACTGGCTGCGGGCATTAAAGTCAGTCGATTAAGCACTTTGGTCAAAGATTTAGCCAGGGCTTTGTCTGTTATTAGCGTGAGAGTCGTAGAAGTGATCCCAGGAAAATCTTATGTGGGATTAGAAATTCCGAATACCGATAGAGAAATTGTGCGCTTAAGAGAAATTATTAATACCTCCGTTTATCAAGAGGCGAAATCGCCTTTAACCATGGCTTTAGGAAAAGACATTGCAGGTCGTCCTATGGTCGTAGATTTAGCAAAAATGCCGCATTTGTTGGTGGCAGGTACCACCGGATCGGGTAAGTCGGTAGGCCTAAATGCAATGTTATTAAGCATTTTATTTAAAGCCAGCCCCGATGAAGTCAGAATGATTTTAATTGATCCTAAAATGCTTGAATTATCGGTTTATGATGGCATTCCCCATTTGTTAACCCCTGTTGTTACGGATATGAAAGATGCCGCAAATGCGCTACGTTGGTGTGTGGCTGAAATGGAACGGCGTTATAAATTAATGGCGGCAATGGGCGTTCGAAATTTAGCAGGGTATAACCAAAAAATTGAAGCTGCTATTTTAGAAGGCAAGCCTATTCGTAACCCATTGAAGCCGCGTTCTAATACTTTAAGAGAAGAAGATATTCACCCAGATAATCCACCAGAAGAAGATAAAGATGCTTATTTAACTAAGTTGCCCTATATAGTCGTCTTGGTCGACGAATTTGCCGATATGATTATGGTCGTTGGTAAAAAAGTAGAAGAATTGATTACCCGTATTGCTCAAAAAGCACGGGCAGCTGGGATTCATTTAATTTTGGCGACGCAACGACCTTCTGTAGATGTGATTACGGGGTTAATTAAAGCCAATATTCCTACGCGTATTGCTTTTCAAGTGTCTTCTCGTATCGATTCTAGAACAATATTAGATCAGTCGGGTGCTGAACAATTACTGGGTCATGGCGATATGCTCTATTTGCCTCCTGGTGCGGGGATCCCTGTTCGGGTGCATGGGGCCTTTGTAGCCGATGAAGAAGTGCATCGTGTTAATGAGTCTTTACGTTCTTTTGGCCCACCTGATTATATCGAAAACTTAGTCACTGAGTCGGGCAACATGCTATTAGGGGGTGGTTTTGGAGGTGAAGAAGACGCTCAAAATCAAGAATATGATGAATTTTATGATATTGCTGTAAAAATTGTCACCGAATCTCGTAAAGCCTCGATATCTAATGTTCAACGTAGGTTAAAAATTGGCTATAATCGTGCAGCCAGATTAATAGAACATATGGAAAAAGAGGGGATTGTCAGTGAAATGCAAACCAATGGATCCCGTGAAGTGCTTGCGCCCCCGCCCGTGAGTAGCACGTGATTTTAAATTTAAGCAAAACAGGAATAAATAATATGTTAAAAAAAATAAATTTTAAAAAAATAATTAAAATAACAGCAATGGCAGCAATAGCCTCAGGGATATTTTTGCCGGCTATGGTAGAAGCCACAGTGGCCCAAGATAAAGATAAAGATAAAAATAAAGATAAAACAGCGATAAATGAATTAACGCATTTGTTACAAGACACCCATACTTTTTCGGCTGATTTTGAACAAGAAATTAAAGATAAAAAAGGGGTTGTGGTTTCTGAATCTTCTGGAAAAGTGAAAATTTCTCGACCTGGTAAGTTTTATTGGAAAATTGAACATCCAGAGCCTGTCTTGGTGGTTGCCGACGGTAAAGTCTTGTGGCATTATGACATTGAGTTAGAACAAGTAACTAAAAAAGAGTTAAATAAGGCTTTGGCGAATTCTCCTGCCGCATTATTAGCAGGTTCAACAGATGCTTTAAAGCACAATTTTAAAGCAACATATGCAAAAGCCAGCAGTTGTAAAATTGACAACGATACCTGTATTTCACTGGTGTCTACTGAGGCCGATCCGTTATTTACGGAAATAAAAATAGCCTTTAAAAATAAAAAATTAATTGCCATGGAAATGAGAGATCCCCTAGGGCAAATTATTTGGACGCAATATCATTTGGTGCATTTAAATAGCGAAATAGATAAAAATGTGTTTAACTTTACGCCGCCTAAAAATACCGATGTGATACAATCCAGTCAATAAAATAGTTAATAAAATATAAATAATCACGAGAGTTTTGTTATGTTAGATACTAAATTAGTAAGACAAGAGCCTGAAAAAATAGCGCAAAATTTAGCCAGACGAGGTTTTACGCTTAATATTAATGCAGTAAAAGCTATCGATTTAGAGCGTAAAGCCATTCAAATTGAAACCCAACAATGGCAATCTGAACGTAATGCTTTGTCTAAACAAATTGGCCAAAAAAAATCTAAAGGCGAATCGGTTGCAGATATCATGGCGCAAGTTAGCTTGTTAGGCGATAAATTAAGTGCCAGCGAAAGCAAACTAGACGCCATTTTAAAACAAGAACAAGATTTTCTAGATAGATTGCCTAATACCATTCATGACAGTGTGCCATCCGGTAAAGACGAAACGGATAATCAGCTAATGCGTAGCTGGGGGAAAATCCCTGTTTTTGATTTTACGCCTAAAGATCATGTTGAATTAGGTGAAAATTTGGGTGGGTTAGATTTTAATTTAGGGGCAAAATTATCTGGTGCCCGTTTTACGGTCATGCGCGGGAGCATTGCCAGATTGCATCGTGCATTGGGGCAATTTATGCTAGATGTTCATACACAAGAGCATGGCTATGAAGAAGCCTATGTGCCTTATATCGTCGAAGCTAAGGCTTTATACGGCTCGGGGCAACTGCCTAAAATGGATGAAGATTTATTTCATCTTCAATCAGGCCAATCTACTCAATCAAGCTTAATTCCTACGGCAGAAGTGCCTTTAACTAATTTTGTTCAAGATTCGATAATAGAAGAAGATAAACTGCCTATTAAATTAGTTGCCCATACACCGTGTTTTAGACGTGAAGCGGGTTCTTATGGTAAAGATACCCGTGGTATGATTCGGCAACATCAATTTGATAAAGTCGAATTGGTTCAAATTGTTCATCCAGATAAATCATATGAAGCATTAGAAGCACTTTGTGGGCATGCCGAAGTGATTTTACAAAAATTAAATTTACCTTATAGAGTCATGGCATTATGTAGTGGTGATATTGGTTTTTGGTCTGCTAAAACTTATGATTTAGAAGTATGGTTGCCTTCTCAAGATAAATACCGTGAAATTTCTTCTTGCTCAAATATAGAAAGCTATCAAGCCAGAAGAATGCAAGCGCGATATAGATCTAAACAAAGCAATAAAATAGAACTGGTACATACTTTAAATGGCTCGGGATTGGCTGTCGGTAGAACGTTGGTGGCCATTCTTGAAAATTATCAAGATGAAAACGGTTATATCCGTATTCCGGATGTATTAAAACCGTATTTAAATGGCTTAGATTATATAAAATAATAAAAATAATAAAAATAATAAAAATAAATAAAATAAGGTGCAGTTATGCCTTGGAATACCCAAACGGCTTTTTTAGAGGCTTGTAGAGCAGGAGATATAGATAGCGTTAATGCGATGATTGCTCAAAATTATCATCCAGATATTTCGGCTTTGGCTATCTTAAGGGTACAGTCTTTTTTATTGATAGCAGCGATGGCTTATGGTGCTTTTTCTCAGAGTAGAGATCCCAGAAGCTTCTTTTTAAATGGCATAAGTGCTTTTTTTACAGACATGTCATTAAGGCGCCTGCCAGATTTATTAGGGGTAGGTTTTATTGATCTCCGGGATCCGCATGTGATAACAGCGGCGATACAAGGAGGCAGCCTTGCAGTGTTGAACCGTTTGTTAAGCATATCTGTTGTTGCTCGTAATGCTGCTGTTAATCATAATCAACCGCTTAGAATGGCAGTTGCTTTACAACGCACAGATTTAGTGCAATCTTTATTAAGATTCCCTGTTGTTTTACAGCATATCAATGAACCTGCTATATCCATGGATAATTTAAATTTAATTTTCAGATACACTCAGTATTACTTAGAACGTCGTTTAGAGGGGCGTAGAGCAAATCGTGATTTTTTATTAAATCTTTCAAGAGTATTTTTGGAACAACCCGCAATTTATCTTGCTTTTATTAACCAAGATTATGATATGGTAAATTTATTACAAAATCATGGTGCAGTGTTAGCTCCCGAGTTGAGATTGTTCCATCAAATTAACCCAGATCAAAGCGCACATCTTATTTCTATTCATAAGACAGTATCAGAATCTGCAAAAAAATTACAGTTATTTTATAAAAATCCAAGTAAGCAAGAAACTCAAAAAGCCATCCATTCGCTTATTTTTTGGTTAAAACAACAGCCAGAATCTGAGTATCAAAGGGCAGCAATAGCGTGTGTTCAAAATAGTACCGTGACACAAAGAGATTTTGTCGATGCCCGTTCCGAGGTGAGTCTCAAGCAAGTTTTTGCCTTAGTATGGATGGGCATTAATGATGCAAGCTTTAGTTCAGCAGAAAGAATCAATCGACGGAATACTTTTTTACAATGCTTATATGAAATTCAACGTGAATATAATTTTTCCCCAAATGACGATAGTGCGAATCCTATGGATTTAGGTGAAAAAGAAGATCAGCCAACTTGCATGCCAGGCATATTTACTAAGCTTATGTATGCTTTAAATGCAGTAGGACATAAAGAGGTGAATGTTATTTACGTTACCTCTCAGACAATAAATAATAAAGCAAAGTTATTACCAAAGAAAGTTTTTTTTGATTTGGACAAAATTGAATGTCAATATTTTGCCAAAAATTGGAATGCAGAAAATCCTGAAAAAATACAAGCTGAGTTTTTTGAAAAATGCCGACCAATTATTTTTAATTTATTAAAAACAGAATTTGATGAATTTTCAGACAGTATTCAAAATTATAATCAGGTGATTAAGGCAGCCGTTGATAATATTCATTATATCGATATGACGGAAGTGATGTCACAAGCCTTAATGCCTGTTCCAGTCTTGTTTTCTCGTTCTTCTGGTACTTCTTTAACACAAGCACAAGAGGCCTGTGAACAGGCCATGAAAGGGCTTAAATTATAATTGGAGGTTTTATCCCTTCTTGAATTGGGCCGGCACAGAGACCGGCCCCTACGGAGCGCTACGTTTTGAATTTGGGCAGATAAGTAGGGGCCGGTCTCTGTGCCGGCCCAGCGATCAAAATTATCATTTATTTTTCGATTTATCAGCCACCTATACCCCTGATCATTTAATCAATAAAAATATAACCAGCGGACATTTCTAAATTGCTCTAACAGACATCTAACGGGTATCAAATAAATTGAACTTATTTTAGATATTATTACTCATATATCTGATATCTGAGTGAAAGTAAAAACAAGCATTAAATTAATAAGAATTAGTACTATCGTCCAGTAAACAAAAATAACTTTAAATGGTTTACTTAAATTAGGGTTTGTTTAATATAAACGAGCTTAGGAGTTTGATGCAACTACACTCATGTTCAAAAAATAGTTTAATCAGGGGTGGGTATGAAAGGGACAAGTAGTAAAGATAAAGATAAAGATAAAGATAAAGAAAACAATAAATCTGATCATGTTGTCTCGAGTGAAGACGCTTCTTTATCTATTCCTTTAATCACACAGCAAAGCCAAACGCCTGATAAAGATCAAGTTCAAGTTCAAGATAAAAATAATTCAGATAAATCTGATAAGTCTGATAAGTCTGATCAGTCTAATCAGGTGGAAAAACCTGAGGACACCAAAGCGAATAAAGCTAATGTTGATACAGAACTTTTGTCATTAGAAGAAATTCAAGCTTTAGATGCTTCAGCTGCAGGAAACAAAAGTAGCGGCTCTCAATATGCGCTTTTCATTAACGCTTGGGGAAGTTTAGATTCGGTAGATGATGGACGATATGATTGGGATAAATTCAATGAATCTGAAGAAGTCCAAAAATTGGCTACAGAAATTTCGTTATTGCCTAGTGATGAGAATGCTGTTATTAAGGTAGATAATCCTGTTAAAATTATAGATTTAACGCCACGACTAGAAGGGGGCGATGTTTCTGTTGATGAAGATGATCTTTTGGATTCTAGAGGCGCAGGAGAATCAGAGGGTTCAGATAGGACTCAATCGAATACAGTAAATGGCGATTTCATTATTATTGCACCAGATGGAATAAAGGATTTAATTGTAGGTGGTCATGATGTTATAAAAGATGGTGTGTTTTTAGCCCCTAATAATTTTTTTATGACACCATTGGGCAGTACACTCACTTTTTTGAGTGTTACGCCAGGCGCACTGCCAGGAACCGCACAGGTTACCTATAGTTATACCTTGAATGACAATGAAACGCACTCTCCAGGTGATGGAGAAAATTCACTTTTTGAAGATTTTGATGTCGTTTTAAAAGATACAGATGGAAGCATCGTTAGCAATACTTTGTCAGTAAAAATTGTTGATGATGTGCCATCAATCGTAGCTTCAGAATCAGAAGAAGTTCAAAATATTGTTGTGGATGATACGAATCTTGATACTCCAGTTAGTGCTAATTTTTCTGGGTTTTTCACTCCTGTGCCAGGTGCAGATGGTGCGACAATTAAATATACTTTAGGGATTAATGAATCAGATAATGATAGTGGTTTAAAAGATACGCTTAGCGATAAAGAAATTTATCTGTTTTTAGAAGGCGAAGCAGTGGTTGGCCGAGCTGATGGCGAAAAGGTTTTTAGTATCACCGTAGATGCTGATACAGGCATAGTGACGCTTAATCAAAGTCGTTCAGTGGTGCATGATGCCCCTGATGATCCCGATGAGCCAGGGGATTCAGCAGCAAAATTGGCAAATGCAAACTTGATTACTTTAACGGCTGTCATTACAGATAGCGATTTTGATACAGCAAGCGCTATTAAAAATATTGGCGATGCTTTTAGTTTTAAAGACGATGGTCCTTCTATCAGTGCAAATGAAGATAAAGTACCAACGCTTACGGTTGACGATAGTAACTTTTTGATTGATGATACTAAAGATTTTTCTGGCTTATTTGAGCCTGATTTTGGCAAGGATGGTCCTAAAGATTCAGATAATAATGACAGTCCAGATTCAGATGCCATTAAATATACTTTAGGGTTGAATAATGATATAGAGGGTTCTGATAGTGGCTTAAAAGATACGCTTACGAATGATTCTGTTTTCTTGTATTTCGAAAATGGAGGAAAGGATATAGTTGGTTTAGCTGGCGGCCGAACTGGCGATGAGGTTTTTCGTATCACCGTAGATGCCAATACAGGCGAAGTGACGCTTAATCAAAGTCGTTCAGTGGTGCATAATGATCCAGATGACCACGATGAATCAGAGGGTTCAGCAGCAAAATTGGCAAATCCAAACTTGATTACTTTAACGGCTACCATTACAGATGGGGATTTAGATACAGCAAGCGATATTAAAAATATTGGCGATGCTTTTAGTTTTAAAGACGATGGTCCTTCTATCACTCAAAATGAAGCTCAAGTACCAACGCTTACGGTTGATGATACTGATTTTTCATTTAATGATTCTGCTTCTTTTGCTGGATTATTTGGACATGATTTTGGCAAGGATGGTCCAAAAGACACAGATGATAGTGATGATACGGGATTAACTCCAGATGATGATGCCGATGCCATTAAATATACTTTAAGTATCAGTGGGTCTGGCGTAGTAGACAGTGGCTTAAAAGATACGCTAACAGGACATTCAGTTTTACTCACGCAAGTAGGCGATACTGTTTTTGGAAAGGCTGGGGCTAACACGGTTTTTACGATAAAAGTGATACCTACTACGGGAGAAGTTATTTTAGATCAGCAGCGTGCCATTGTGCATGTTGATAATCTGGATACAAGCATGGTTGGTAGTTTAGTTAAGTTAACAGCCACTATTACAGATGGAGATGGGGATAAGGATTATGCCGATGTAGATATTACAGGTCAATTTGTATTTGAGGATGATCAACCGGTTGCTAATAATGATTGTCATGTTTGTGATCCTAATAAAGAAGAAGTTATCCCTACTGAATGGAGTATAAACATACATTATCTTGGAACCAATGCCGGTTATAATAACTCATTTGGGTATTACTTTAAAGATGCCAATGGTAACCCTATTTCAGGACAGATAATTTGGGAAGGGGTGAAAGATAATGTTCTAAATAGTGATTTTACATTAGATCAAACAAAGTTACCAGGGGTTAACCCTTGTGATATAGGCTATTTTATTATTCCAGATGGCTATAATCAAAACAAAACTAAGGGTAGTTATAATGACAAAGCAGACGTTACTTTTAGTGATAGCTCAGGTGATTGGAAAGCATTTGTTAATGGGCATGAAATTTTTGGTAAAGGTGCCAGTATTTTCTTTGACAATGCTGCATTCAACGTAGATCATTATACGCATTTTAATTATATAGGCGACACTGGGGTATTAACCGCTAATAATTATCATTGGGAAGATTTGTATAATGGCGGAGATGCAGATTTTAATGATGTTGATGTTAGTATTAAAAATAATTTTGTATGTGACCCTTGTGATCATGATAACGCCATTCTTACCGGTAATTTACTAAGCAATGATATGTTAAGTGCAGATGCCGTGAACCGTGTTTATGCGATTAGGTTTTCTGACAATGTAGAGCATATTATACCTGTTAATGGCGTTTATCAATCTATTCAATCTGGATTTGTGTTGTTATTGAATCCAGATGGTAGTTATACTTTTAATTTAACCAAACCAGTTACGAAAGATACGGTATTTTTTGAATATAAATTGATAGATGGAGATGGCTCGAAATCAGATTGGGCTGATTTTTGTTTTGATGTGGCACCAAAAGACAATCATTTGCCAGAAATATTGGTTAGCCCTGTGGCTTCCCCTGATCTTTTATTAGTAGACGAAAGCAATTTAACTCAAAATGCTACTGCTAATTTTAAAGATAATTTTAAGATTACCTCGAGCTATGGGGGAGATGGCGCTGGGTTATTAGCGGCTCCAGTGTTTACACTTTCAATTAGTGAAGAAGGCGCACAGACGGGTTTAAGAGATATGGAAACCAATGAAAATGTGGTTTTATCCATAAATGCGAATGGTACCGTTGTTGAAGGGCGTACAAGCGTCTCAAACGCGCTGGTTTTTAGCGTGTCTGTGGATTTATTGGGAACAGTAAAGCTAGATCAAAAACGACCTTTAAACCATCCAGATGCAAATAATTCTGATGATGCAGTGACTTTAAATTTGGCGAAATTGATTACATTAACTTGTTCAGACACGATTACAGACAGCAATGGTGATAGTGCCACGAGCGCTGCTAGCATAGATATTAGCCAAGCTTTAAGTTTTGAAGACGATGGTCCAAGCTTTATCAATATTAATGATAAGGTGCCGCTAAATGGGATTGTCGATATCATTGCAAATAATCCCGTTGATGCGAATGTGGGTGTTGTTCCAGATGTTAAACATGAGGTTCAATTAGTAGATTGGAAATATGGGGCAGATGGTCCTGGTTCAATTGTGCTGGATTCTTTTTCATCTTCTTCAGGAAGCGCGACGATTAGTATGCTTTCTTCATCTAGCTCAAAACTTAAGCTTGAAATTAAAGAAGGCAACACCGTGGTGGGGGTAGTGACGTTAAATAAAGATGGGGTTGATACCGTTCAGTTGTATCATCGGCCTAATGCTGAAAATGAGCATGAAGATGATCATAAAGATGATAATAAAGATGATCATAAAGATGATCATAAAAATGATGATAAAAATGACCATGAAGATGATCATAAAAATGATGATAAAAATGAGCATGAAGATGAGCATGAAAATGAGGATAAGAGTGAGAATGGATGCAAGGATGATGTTAGTGAGAAACCTGAAACCTCAGTACCTCCTGCAGATTTAGATTACTATTTTATTGTAAAAATACAAGATAAAGACGGTGATAGTACTTTTCAATCTTTTTCTTTGCACATTGATGGTGAACAGCCTTTGCTATCTCGAGGTTATACCGTAGATGGCCCTATAGCAGGGGCGAACATATTTCAAGATGTGAATGATAATACCATACAAGATACTAATGAGGCTTTTACCCTTTCAAATCAAGTAGGGGCTTATAAACTTGCTTTAATAGACATGAATTTAGATGGGGTAATTGATATACACGATGGAAAATTAGTCTCATCGGGCGGTCGAGATGTTGAGACCAATTTAGAATATGCCATTCCACTTATGGCGCCTTTAGGCAGCGAAATTATTTCGCCTTTAAGCAGTATTTTGGCCATGCATCCAGAGCATAATCAAGCTTTGGTAGAAGGCTTAGGATTATTACCTGGAACCGATTTAAGCAAATTAAACCCAATGAGTGAATTAACGTCACTTTCTAAAGCAGCCGCTGTTATGACCTTAAGTGTACAATTGAGTGAAGCCATTGCGCAGCAATTGGGCGTTTTACCCGCTAATGTAGCCGAGGAAATTTATAATGGCATTGGTAATCAAATTTTAGCCTTACCTAAAGGTATGGTAGCCGATTTTACTCAGGGGGATTTTTTACACGCAATTATTGAAGATGTGTCACATCAAGTTGGATTAAAATCAAGTGATTTTGATCCTATTATAAACCTGCTTACTGAAAGTCAAATGGCTTTAAGTCATAGTGTAGAGAATATTGCTCCTATACAAGATAGCGTGGGGCTCATAAGCGAAGTGCAGCATGCCACTCAAGGTGTGGTTGCACAAGCCATAAGTCAGTTTTATGCCGGTATAATTTCAGCAGAGCAATTGGATCATGTTACACAATGGCTACATGAATATAACCAAGGTGAAGCTAAGTTAAGTGACGCAACAGGATTAGATTTATCAGGTCAAATAGCTGAAATTGTGTCTGATTTATCACAAAGTAATGATCACAGCGTATTAACTAGTAATAATAGTGAATCCACAGAGCAGCAAGCATCTACAATTCTCATGCCAGCACTCTCAGCTCCAGCTCCAGTTCCAGAGCCAGAGCCAGAGCCAATATTAGTTACCCCAGAAATGACGGAGTCAAGCAGCTTTAAGCCAGTATTGCCATCCCAGGATACTTGGTAAAAGTGTTGAGCAATTTAATTTACTTGTTTAATTTGTTAATTTGCTAATTTAGCAGTTTGTTTAATTATCTCAAATGCTATAATACTCAATTTATTATTAAGTTAAGTTAAGTTAAGCTAAGTTAAATTGAAAAGGGATGATGCATGTTTGATGATGTCAGGGCGTTTACTTTTATTGCTTATTTATCTGTTGTGTTGTTAGTTGCCTTGGTAGCTTATGTTGTTACTAAAAACTTGTCTGATTTAGTGCTAGGGGGGCGTAAATTAGGGGGCCCTGTAGCCGCATTATCAGCAGGTGCTTCAGACATGAGTGCTTGGCTATTAATGGGCTTGCCCGGGTTGGCCTTTTTATATGGTTTTAATCAAATTTGGCTACCTATTGGTTTAACCATAGGGTGTTATACAAGCTGGCGTGTTATCGCTAAGCCTTTAAGGGTGTACTCAGAGTTTGCTAAAGACTCGATTACGCTACCTTCTTTTTTAGAAAATCGATTTCATGATGAAACAGGGGTGATTAGGGCTGTGTTAGCCACAATCATGCTTTTCTTTTTTGCTGTTTATACTTCTTCAGGTTTGGTTGCAGGGGCAAGATTACTCGAGAGCTTTGGTTTAGAATATCACCAAGGCTTGTTGCTTGGCACCAGTATTATTGTCGGCTATACGTTTGTAGGCGGTTTTTTAGCCGTCAGCTGGACTGACTTTTTCCAAGGCGTTTTTATGTTTTTGTGTTTAATCGCGGTGCCGATTATCGCGACTTATCATTTTGGCGGACTAGATCAAATTATTGTGGCCGCAAGTGCGCAAAAAGCATTTTTATTTAATCCTTTTGAAAATGTGAACGCCTTTTTGTTCATGAACCTGTTTGCTTGGGGATTAGGCTATTTTGGCCAACCGCACATATTAGTTCGATATATGGCCGTTAGTAGCACAAAAGTCATTCCTATAGCCCGACGTATTGCGGTAGGATGGATGGGCTTATCGATGGTAGGGGCTACTTTGACCGGTATAGTTGGAAATGCCTATTTTGTTCAAGGTGACGTACATCACGAATCTATTTTTATATTATTTTCTGAAACTTTATTTCCTGCTTGGTTTACGGGTATTTTATTTGCAGCGATTTTATCGACGATTATGTGCGCCATAGACTCTCAAATGTTGGCTTCAAGTTCGGCATTAACCGAAGATATTTATCATAAGTGGATTAGAAAAAATGCCACTCAAAAAGAATTGATGTGGATAGGTAGGGCGGCGATTATTGTGATTGCAGCAGTTGCGGTTGTATTGGCTTCTAATGCGGGGCACACTGTGATTGATTTAGTGGCTTTTGCTTGGGCAGGCTTAGGTTCGGCTTTTGGTCCGGTGGTTATTTTAAGTTTATATTGGTCTAGAATTACTCGAAATGGTGCCCTATCAGGTATTATTGTTGGCGCATTAACCGTTATTTTATGGAAAGCTGCTAGGATATATATAGGCGGAAATGTCTTTGAAATCTACGAAATTATTCCGGGATTTATCCTGGGATTTATCACCATTGTTATTTGCAGTTTTTTAGATAAAAAACCCGCTCAAAAAATCATAGCCGATTTTAATCAAGTTTGGCAGTTAATCAGGAATCAATAGTAATGATAAATAATTATAATAATAATTCAAGTTTAGATATGCTGGATGCATCTTATCGGTGTGATGAAACAGAACATGTTTTGGCTTTGGTCAAAATAGCCGAAGTCGACGCTAAAACAGAGTTGACGATTAAGCAGCAAACAGAAAAATTAGTTTCAGAACTACGAAAAAGAAGGCTGAATGAACGTGGGCTAGATGCTTTTATGTTGCAGTATGATTTGTCTAGCGAAGAGGGCGTTTCCCTCATGTGCTTGGCAGAGGCATTATTGCGCATCCCTAATAAAGAAACAGCCGACAAATTAATTAAAGACAAATTAACTGCCAGCAATTGGGAGCAGCATTTAGGTAAAAGTCATTCTTTATTTGTAAATGCGGCTACTTGGGCCTTAATGATTACAGGGAAAGTCTTAAATCAAAGCAACAGTCATGAAGTGCAATCTAATATTTTATCCCAAAGTTTGAGAAAATTGGCGAACAAAGGCGGTGAGCCTATTGTGAGAACAGCCGTTCAGAAAGCCATGCAAATTTTAGGCAAACAATTTGTAAAAGGCCGCACCATTGAGGAAGCCCTAGAGCGATCTAAAGAAAAACAAAAAAAAGGTTATCGTTTTTCTTATGATATGTTAGGAGAGGCAGCCTATACACAAAAAGATGCTGAACAGTATTTTAGGGCCTACCAACAAGCCATTGAAGCCATTGCAAAAAATGGTCCTTATGAATCGCCTATAACTGCCCCTGGTGTATCGGTAAAGCTTTCAGCACTACACCCAACTTATACGGTAAAAAAATCTGACAGGGTCTTAACAGAATTAACTGCAAAATTAAAAATGCTGGCCAAAATGGCAAAAGAGACCAATATTAATTTAACCGTAGATGCAGAAGAATCGGTTAGGTTAAAATTGTCTTTGGCTGTTATAAAAGAAATTCTAATTGACCCACAATTTGCCGATTGGAAAGGATTTGGCATAGCCGTTCAAGCTTATCAAAAAAGAGCACTTTCGGTGATAGCATGGCTTACGCTCACAGCCAGAGAAAATAAACGCTATTTAATGATAAGATTAGTAAAAGGCGCTTATTGGGATAGTGAAATTAAGTATGCCCAAGTCAATGGCTTAGAAGGCTACCCAGTTTTTACCCGTAAAATATCAACAGATATTAGTTTTATGGCCTGTGTTAAAAAATTATTTGAAGCACAGGATGTGATTTATCCTCAATTTGCGACGCATAATGCTTATACCGTGTCTTATGTGATGGCTTGTGCTAAAGCAAGTAAAACAGAGAATTATGAATTTCAATGTTTACATGGTATGGGCGATTCGTTATACGATCAAATTGTTGAAAATAATACGCAACAAAGTTGTAGAGTGTATGCCCCAGTCGGCAGCCATGAAAGTTTATTGGCCTACTTGGTTAGGCGTTTACTAGAAAATGGCGCAAACACGTCTTTTGTGAATCGCATTGTCAATCAAAATTTACCGGTTTCAGAGTTAGTAGAAAATCCCATTGATAAAATAAAAGATCTGAAAGAAATTCCGCATACTAAAATTAATTTGCCGATGTATTTGTACGGAAAATCTCGACTCAACTCTATTGGGGTAGATTTGTGGGAACCTAAGGTATTTGAGGCGATATTGCACTATGCCAAAAAAGCAGTACATAAAATTAAAGCGTTACCCACAGCAGTTAAACAACATGAAGGTTTAATGGCAAAATGTGAACAACAAGAAAGACTAAGCCCTGTGGATAAGCGCTTAGTATTAGGCGTAGTTTATCAAGCAGATGAAGGTATTTTATATAAAACACTTGAACAGGGAAAAAAGGCGTTTGAGCGAATTAGTATAGAGAGTGTTGAAAATAGAGTAAAGGCTTTAGATAAACTGGCTGATTTATTAGAGCATCGTCGAGATGAAGCGGTAAGGCTATTGATTTTAGAAGCCGGTAAAACATTAGAAGACGCACTGGGTGAAGTGCGTGAAGCCGTAGATTTTTGTCGTTATTATCGCCTTCAAGTCATTGAGAAATTTTTGACGCCAGAGTTATTATTAGGCCCAACAGGCGAACATAATCAGCTGTCTTTACATGGCAGAGGCGTTGTGGCTTGTATTAGCCCGTGGAATTTCCCTTTGGCGATATTTTTAGGCCAAATTACGGCTGCTTTGGCAGCAGGTAATACCGTGATAGCTAAACCCGCACAACAAACGGTGTTAATTGCAGATTGGGCCATGAATTTAATTCATGAGGCGGGATTTGATAGTGATGTCGTTCAATTATTACCCGGTAGAGGCAGTGTGATTGGGGATAAACTAATAGAAGACCAGAGAATTTCAGCTGTCTTGTTTACGGGCTCTACTGAAACTGCGCAGCATATTCAACTTAAATTAGCGCAAAGAAAAGGGCCAATTGTGCCATTTATTGCTGAAACCGGTGGACAAAATGCCATGATTGTCGACTCATCGGCCTTGCCTGAACAAGTTGTTTCAGATGTGATTCAATCGGCTTTTCAAAGTGCAGGTCAGCGCTGTTCAGCTTTAAGAGTTTTGTTTATACAAGAAGATATTTATGACAAAGTCATGAGCATGTTGGTTGGCGCAATGAATGAAGTGGTTGTCGGAAATCCTTTACGCATTCAAACAGACATTGGTCCGATTATTGACTCAGATTCTGTAAAAAAATTACGCCATCATGAAATGTTTTTAAAAGATAAGGCTAAGTTTATTGGCCGAATTAAATTATCCAATGACTGTGATCAAGGCAGCTTTTTTGAGCCTTGTGCCTATCAAATTAATAATCTTGAGCAATTAACGGAAGAGCATTTCGGGCCTATTTTACATGTCATTAAATTTAAACATGATGGCTTGCCTGAAGTTTTAGCTCAAATAGAAAAAACAGGCTATGGCTTAACTTTAGGCATACATAGCCGAATTGATGAAACCATTCAGTTTATTGTAAGCCGTGCTAAAGTCGGCAATATTTACGTCAATCGAAATATGATTGGCGCTGTAGTGGGCATTCAGCCATTTGGTGGGGAAGGGCTATCTGGTACAGGACCTAAAGCAGGTGGGCCAAATTATGTCACGCGATTAGCCGTTGAGCGAACACTTTGTATTAATACGACCGCCTCCGGCGGAAATGCAAGCCTAATGGCCATAGGCGATTAATAAATTTAAATATTAAATATTAAATATTAAATTTTAAATAAGGCTTAACCACCAAAGCGAGTAAGGCATAGAAATTAAAAACAAAACAAGCCAAAAACTTGATTGTAAACGATATTTTTTAGCCAATTGTAATTGGGTAAAATTAGAAATTAAGTAGGGTTGACGAGCCGTTAACCCAGTTTTGCTTATTAAATTAATGATACTGCCCTCATTTTTCTTGAGGGTAGAAAAATTGCCTAATACATAAATAGGGCTACCTATGTCCATTCGCCATTCTTTATATTGATAGCGCCCAAATAAAAAACCTAAGAATAGCATTATTTTATATTTAGATTTTCCTTGTGGGTTGGCTGAAAATCCATACCAAGTTTCATGCATATTTGGCTGAATATCGGCACCAGTGGGATCAACTATACATATATCGCTTAGATCGTTAAGCATAAATGATTCGACAGATTGGCCTTGTGCTACGATAGGCCAGTTATTTTTTTGATTTTTTCTATATATTTTATAACTGTACCAAGTACAAGGCTTCAGTGAAAGTGGGGCGATAAGACAAGCATGATTGGGTAGGGCATATTGTTTGCCGGTAAGCTCTGAATAGCCTTGAGCGGCAGAACGAATTTTTGAAGAGGGGGTATCTTCAATGATGCGTGCTTTTAATAAATGCCGATAATTTTGAAAAAGACTCATTAGGGTAATAAAGAAAAAAAGTGCCAGCCAAAATAAATAAACCGGCGTAGGGAGTTGGCTTAAGGCATTTTTATCAAATGCCATTGAAAAAACAGGATGAATAAAATCAAAATAAATTGATTTAAAAGACTGTAATATAAAATCGATTTCTGTCATTATTCAAATAATTTTTTAATGTCTACAGGGCTGATTTCAGATTCTGAAAATTCAAGTAAAGCTTGTTTTTTGAAGCTGGCCAGTTTAGCGACAATTAAATCGGGAAATTGTTCAATGCGTATATTATTAAGCGTGGCGGCTTCGTTATAAACTTCTCGACGATCGGCGATAGAGTTTTCCAGAATAGAAATACGATCTTGTAGCTGTTTAAAAATTGCATTAGTTTTTAAATCGGGGTAATTTTCTGCCACGGCAAATAAATTCATTAAGCCTTGTCTGAGCGTGCCTTCAGCTTTGCCTAGGGCGCCGATGTCGCCCGCTTGCAATGCAGACATCACAGAGCTACGGGCTTGTGTGATTTTAGTAAGGGTTTCTTTTTCAAAGCCCATGTATTGCCGGCAGGTTTCAACCAGTTTAGGTAATTCATCGTGACGTTGTTTTAGCAACACATCAATGTTGGCGAAAGATTTTAAAACATTGTTTTTTAGCCCGATTAAATTATTATAAATAAAAATAAAGTAAACTAAAGATGCGGTTAAAATGGCAATAATAAAATAAGTTTTTATGTTTAAGTCCATGTTATTTTGATCCTTTTTTTCTGACGATAAATAAAAAACCTTGGACAGGGTTATTTTCTTGATAGCGTATAATAATAGGCTTATTTAACTCGACTTTTAACTCAAGTTCTTTGACTTCGTTCTCGATATAAAATTGGCTATGAGCAAAACGACCAGATGTCTGTAATCGATAAGGCTGATTTTTTTTAACAGGAGAATTGAGTGCCTCCACACTAAAAGCCAATAGGCTGTTAGGCATAAGAGATTTTTGACAATAAGCTAATACTGCTTTTAGATCGCCAAAATAACAAAACACATCTGCAGCAATCATTAGGTCATATTCTTCTGGGTGTTTAGGTAAGAAATGCATAATATCATCAGTATATAATTTATAATAACCGCCTAAGCGTTTGGCAACAGCAATCATATTTTCAGATATATCTACACCTATTAGCCGAAGACTTAGATCAAGCAAATAGGGTGCCATTAAACCTGTCCCACAACCTAAATCGAGGGTTTTTTCTATTAAGCCTTGATTCAGCATATAGGGTGTAAGCGCCTCACGTATAAGATTAGGGACTTGATAGTTTAATTTTGTTGTAACATGATTATTATAATTATAGGCATACTGATCAAATAAAGCTTGAATGAATTCAGGTGGCGTTTGCTTGATTTGTGGATTTTCTGAAATGGCATCAATCATATGCTTTGCCGTTAAATTGTCAGGTTGTAATTGATACGTTTTTTTAAAATAAATCAATGCTTGAGTACGTTGATTTAAATGCAATAAAACCGTCGCTAAATTATGACAGGCAAAAGCATGGTCTGGGTTAAGCTCAATGATTTTTTCATACAATACTTTGGCATTATAATACTCTGCTTCAGAAGAATGAATAATGGCAAGGTGAAACAGTAAATCAATATTATCTGGGTCTCGTGATAAAGCTTGTCTTAAAAATCCTTTTGCTTCATCGTAACGTTTTAATTCAGTGAGCAAAATACCGGCATTATGTAACGCACCTAAGTGATCCGATCGTTTTTTTAAGACGATTAAATAATGTGTTAAGGCATCTTGAAATCGATCTTGTTTGGCATAGCAAGAAGCTAAGTTATAATGCGCATTAATTTTTTCAGGTGCACTTTGTACCGCTCTTTCAAGTTCTTCTGTGGCTTCTTTTATGTGGCCTATTTTGAATAATAAGGCGCCTAAATTATTATGCACATCGGCATAGGGGGTTTTAAGTCGTAAGGCTTCACGATAGTGTTGCAAGGCAAGATCTATTTTGCCTATTTTTTTATAGGTATTGGCAATATTATTATGAAATCCAGGCGTCATAGGGGAAATGTTAATGGCCTTGAGCATCCATTTTAGCGCTTTATGATATTGCGATCTTTGGGCATAACATAATCCTAAGCCATGTAAAGCATCGCTATTGTTCGGGTTAGCTTTAAGCATTTTTCGAAATAAATTACTGGCTTTTATGGGTTTTCCAGACTGTTGTGCCATAAAAGCTTGAGATAAAATATCGCTTAAAATATCAGACATAAGCACATTATTCCGTGTTGAGCATGTTTATTTTTGTGCCATAAAGAGAATATAAATACCCTAAGCCATTTGAAGATTGGGCAATAAGTTGATTTTTAGCATTAATGGCAAGCGCAATGATGGGGGCAGGGCCGGTTATCCAGTTTGCTTTGTCATTTAGGTTAAATTGTTGGATTAGTTTGCCTGTTTTAACTTCAAAAATACGAATAAATCTGGGAGAACACCCTGCGGCAACATATCGATTGTTGTCAAAAAACACCCCCGATAAAAAGCTATTTGAACCCAAGCTAAAATCATGGCCTAATTTATTCGTTAAAAGGCTGACAATTTTACCTGTTGGTAGCGATAAAATTTTTGATTGACCTAAAGTTTGGCTCATTAAAATAAATTGATCATCAGGTGAAAAAACAGCAGATTGAATGCCACTTTCCATTAACCACTGCTGAGCCAATTTTCCTGTGCTTAAATCCCATAGTCTAAGACTGGTATCGTTTGAACCAATTAACGCAAATTGGCCACTGTGCGACAGTGAAACAGTATGCACAGAATCGGCATGGTCAAATTCTTTAATAATATTACCTGAAACTAAATCGAGTAAAATGGCTTTAGCCTCACTAAAGCCAATGAGTGCATATTTTCCTTGTTCCGATAAACTTAAAGACAGAATTTGGGTGTCTTGATGGGGTAATTGCCAATAACGCAGAGATTTTCCAGTTTTAAGATCCCAAATACCAATTTCACCGGGTAAAGCAGTCGCAGCGATGCTAGCACCAGAGGCCAGGGCAACCTGTGTGATGGTTTTAAGTTGCTTTGTTTTGTTGTCAACACCATGATTGAATTGATAGAGGGCTTGGTTTTTTTCTAATGCCCAATAGTAAACACCTTTGTCTACGCTGGCGAATAAGCTGTATTTTCCATCAGGGGATAAAGTACTTGAAAATAAGCCGACAGAAGAAAATGTCCAGATTTTTTCTGGGCTGTCAGAAGGTGTGCAGCTTATCAAGGGTATGACAAGCAACAGACCAAAAAAATAAGCGACAAACTGCGTCGCTACGGAGAGAGAGAATAAATAAATGAGTTTTAGCTCTTGTTGAGATTGCGTTGAGAAGCCGATTTTTGTGTCGAGCTAGAGGGGCTTTTTGTTGTCGTATTTGTTTTAGGGGGTGTTTTTTTAGCTTCAGGTGCGGCATTTTCTTTATTATTAATAGACACCAGTTCAATATTAAATAATAAAGTCGCATTAGGGCCAATAATTCTGCCAATGCCATTTTCGCCATAACCTAATTTAGCAGGTACGGCAATTTCCCATTTGGCACCAGGAGCCATTAGCTGTAATGCTTCAGTCCAGGCAGGAATAACGGCATTGACTTGAAATTGAGCCGGTTCACCACGAGAATAAGAGCTATCAAATTCTTTGCCATCAATAAATTTGCCACTGTATTGTGTGGTGACCGTGTCAGTGGCTATGGGTTTAGCACCTATGCCTTCTTGAAGCACACGATATTGTAAACCACTAGGCAAAGTAACGACGCCAGGTTTTTTCTTGTTTTCTTCCAAGAACTTAGTGCCTTCTTCTAGGTTTTTAGCAGAAAGTTTTAGTTGGTTTTCTTGTTGCTTTTGAATGAGTTTTTTTTGAAAATTGATAAGCGTATTTTTGACTTCTTCTTCGGTTAATAGATTCGGACCTGATTTTTGAGCATCGCTCAGGCCTTGCATATATAAATTGGTATTAATTTCTATTTCTTGTTGCTTTAAGTCGCCACCCATTTGAATGCCAAGGCTGTAACTGATTTTATCGAGTTCAGAGACAGTAGAAACAGGCGTGGCAGGGAGTGTTGCTGTTGTAGATATAGGGGTAGTGGGTGCTGGCGGTGGCGTAACCACAGCAGCAGCTGGTGGTGTTGCACTTATGGCGGCAGTGGGGGCAGAAGCATTAGGCGCTTCTGCAGCAAAAACGGAATTGCTAATAAGTACAGCTAAAGCAAGTGCACTAAAATAATATTTTTTTGTCATGAGTTAAGTTCCCTTTGGCTTATATATAATATATATATAATATAATAGATCAATTATGCAAAATGCTGCATGCGTTATTATACACGAGAGAAAAAAACAATGAAATTAACTACTGTTAGTGAATCTAATTTTTTTCTAAATTTTTGTCAAAGGCGCTTATGGCTTATCTTGGTGTTAGGTTTTTCTGCTGGCTTGCCTTTAGGCTTAACGGGAACGACCTTACAGGCTTGGTATACGGTAGAGCATATGGATATTGTCACAATTGGCATGTTGGCCCTAATAGGACAGCCATATGTTTATAAATTTCTTTGGGCGCCATTTTTAGACAGATTTGTGTTGCCTTTTGGTAAAGGGCGACGTCGCGGTTGGATTTTAGCCACTCAACTCACTCTAATTATATTGCTGGCGGGCATGAGCCAACTGAATCCAAGTGACCATCCTGGTTTGTTAGCTTTAGTAGGATTAGGCGTGGCCATTTTTTCGGCAACCCAAGATATTGCGGTAGATGCTTATAGAACTGAAGTGCTTACGCCAGAATCTCGTGGGATAGGGGCAGCCATGTTTGTAGCAGGCTATCGTATAGCGATGTTGGTTTCTGCTGGTTTTGCCATGGTCATGGCCAATTTCTATGGCTTTGAAAGCACCTACTTATTAATGAGTGCTTTAATGTTAATTGGGGTGGTGGCTACTTTTTTCTGTCAAGAAACCCCTATTCAAATTCAAAAAAATAGCAATTTAACAGAAGAACAAAGACCTATTAGTTTAAAAAGGGCTTTTGTTGATCCGCTTAAAGAATTTTTTTCACGAGAAAAGGCAATCGGCTTAATTGCGCTCATTATTTTATATAAATTAGGAGATGCTTTTGCTGGAACATTAAGCACTACTTTTTTAATCAGGGAGGTTGGTTTTGATTTACTCGATGTGGGATTAACCAATAAAACCACAGGGTTAGCAGGATCTTTAATAGGTGCTTTTGTGGGCGGGTTTGCACTGTCACGAATGGGATTATTTAAAGCGTTATTAAGCTTTGGTGTGTTGCAAGCAGTATCTAACTTAGGGTTTTATCTTTTATGTTTTACGGGACCTGATTATCCCATCATGGTTTCAACCGTATTTATTGAAAATTTTTGTGGCGGAATGGGAACAGCTGCCTATTTGGCGCTGATTATGAGCTTATGTGATAAGCGGTATACGGCTACACAATTTGCGTTGCTTTCTGCGCTTAGTGCAATCGGAAGAGTGTTTGTTGGACCGCTGGCTGGCGTCATGGTCAATCAGTTAGGCTGGGCCGATTTTTTTATCGCCTCTGTTATTTTTTCTTTTCCTGGCATCATGCTTTTATTTTGGTTTAGAGTAAGCATTAATAAATTTTACCAGCCCAGCCTGCCTTAAATATTTTTTAATAGGACAGCCATAATAAGTTTTTAATAGGACAGCCATAATAAGTTTTAATAGGACAGCCATAATAAGTTGACATTATTTTTTTTAAAATTTACAGTATCAGTAGAGTTTAAAATTATCATAAACAAGGAAGTTAAGTGACCACGTCGCGAGCCGCTCAAATAGATTATTCATCTACGCCTTATTATCATCTTATGAATCGCTGTGTTCGTCGTTCTTATTTATGTGGAATCGATCAAGAAACAGGCAAAGATTATAGCCATCGTAAACAATGGCTCGTTGAGAGAATCAAGCAGTTGGCCAGTATCTTTTCTATTCATATTTGTGCTTATGCCGTAATGAGCAATCATTATCATGTTGTTTTATATGTAAATTTGCAAATGGCCTTAAATTGGTCACCAGAAGAAATTTTGCTTCGTTGGACACAGTTATTTGGCCCGAGTACAGCCAAACAGGTAGCAGGGCTTACACCAGATTTAGCAGAAAAAAAAATAGAAGAACTACGGACCAGATTATCCAGTTTAAGTTGGTTTATGCGTTGCCTTAATGAGCCTATTGCGAGGCGTGCTAATTTAGAAGATAATTTGGATGGCCGTTTTTGGCAAGGTCGATTTAAATCACAAGCATTATTAGATGAAGGGGCAGTATTAAGTGCGATGGCCTATGTGGATTTAAATCCTATTCGGGCAAAAATTGCCGATACACCTGAAAGCTCTGAATTTACCTCTATTTATGAGCGCATACATCTTGCTCAAGTAGAGAAGCTAAAACAACCGGATAGTTTAATGCCTTTTTATAGCGATGAAACTCATCTTTTACCTAAAATCAATTTTAGCTTTAAAGATTATTTAGAGTTAGTGGATACAACCGGTCGAATTCTCAGAGAAGATAAACCTGGTCGAATTTTAGAGAATCATGCACCCATTTTAACACGTTTAAATTTAACCCCAAAAGGCTGGTTAAATATTGTACAAAATCTTGAAACCCACTTTTCTTATGTATTAGGGCACAGCCTGAAGTTTTCTAACTTTGCTAAAAAACACAGAATAAGGCCGCCTATGGGTAAAAGAAGCGTGAATCAGTGTTATTATCATTCAACAATGCCACCTTGAGTTAATAAAAAAGGATCTAATAATCGTTTGAGCTCGGCTTCAGAGACAGAAGTCATTTCTTTGGCCACATCAATTAAGGGTCTTTTTTGTTGATATGCTGCTTTGGCTATTTTAGCACCTAGTTCATAACCAATTTCACGATTTAATGCGGTAATAAGAATAGGATTTTTAGCTAAATTTTCTTGTATGTGCTCATAATTAACTGTAAAACCTAATATTGCTTTATCGGCAAGTAGTTTAACGCTATTGCTCAAAATTTCGATACTCTCAAGTAGATTTTTAGCGATAACAGGTAACATGACATTGAGTTGAAAATTGCCCGACTGGCCTGCAACCGTAATACACATATCGTTTCCGATGACTTGGGCACTGACCATGGCAATGGCTTCAGGTATCACAGGGTTAACTTTTCCAGGCATAATAGAGCTACCTGGCTGTAAGCTGGGTAAGGCAATTTCAGAAATGCCTGCTAAGGGCCCTGAATTCATCCAGCGTAAATCATTGGCTATTTTCATCAGGCTAACGGCAGTGGTTTTTAGTTGACCTGATAATTCAACTGCCGTATCTTGAGCACTTAAGGCCTCGAAATAATTATCAGCAATTGTAAAAGATAGTTTTGTATAGGCAGATAATTGTTCGCAAAAAATACGTGAAAAATTAGGATGGGCATTGATTCCTGTTCCCACAGCCGTACCGCCAATGGCGAGTTTGCTTAGTTTGGGTAAGGTATTTTTAAGACGTGAGATGTTTTGCTTGATTTGTTGTGCCCAGCCACTAAGCTCTTGCCCTAAAGTCACCGGCATGGCATCCATTAAATGGGTTCGACCTGTTTTGGTTAAGCTTTTAAATTCAACTGAGCGTTTTAATATGACATCGTATAAATGCTGTAATGCAGGTAATAATTTTTCGGTTAATTCTAGGCTGGCCGAAAGATGAATCGCAGTCGGGATCACATCATTACTCGACTGGCCCATGTTAACATGATCATTAGGATGAATATTTTGCTTTGATTGTAATGAGGCTAATCGTGAGATAACTTCGTTAGCATTCATATTTGAACTGGTACCAGATCCCGTTTGAAAAACATCAATAGGAAATTGACTGTCATGTTGATGCTCAGTTACCTCTATACTGGCTTGAATAATACTAGAGGCTATTTTTTCGTCCAGTAAACCTAAGGCCAGATTGGTTCTGGCAGCATTGAGTTTAATTAACCCTAAGGCTTTGATAAAGCTTTTAGGTAAAGGTTTAAAACTAATCGGAAAATTATCGATGGCACGTTGGGTTTGTGCGCCATACAGCGCATTTTCAGGCACTTTTATTTCCCCCATAGAGTCCTGAACAATGCGATAAGATTTTGTCATTCGTTATATTATCCTTAAGATTTTTAAATTATTTTTAATTATTTTAATAATTGTCTAATGACATACTGGAGAATACCACCATGTTCGTAATAGTTGAGTTCTTTAGGGGTGTCAATACAAACCAAGGCTTTAAAAGTCTTAGTGGTTTGATTGGTTGTGTTTTTTGCAATAACCGTAATTTCTTGCCTTGGGCTGACCTTTCCAGCAGGAATGCTATAACTCTCTTCTCCTGTTAATCCTAGGGTCTCAGCATTTTCATTGGGCATAAATTTAAGAGGTAAAACACCCATGCCAATTAAATTCGATCGGTGGATGCGTTCAAAAGATTGAACGATGACCGCTTTTACACCCAATAATAGCGTACCTTTAGCAGCCCAATCTCTAGAAGAGCCAGAACCATATTCTTTACCTGCTAAGATAATTAAAGGTGTCTTAGTGGCTAGATATTTTTCAGAGGCTTCAAAAACAGATTCAATTTTACCACTTGGTAAATATTTAGTCATACCTCCTTCTGTACCTGGAGCGAGTTGGTTTTTAAGACGAATGTTGGCAAAAGTTCCGCGCATCATCACTTCATGATTTCCACGTCTGGACCCATAGGAATTAAAGTCTTTTATTTTAATGCCATGACGTTGTAGATATAGCCCTGCAGGAGAATGGGGGTCGATGCTCCCTGCAGGAGAGATGTGATCGGTTGTAACAGAGTCGCCTAGCTTTAATAATGCCCGTGCTTCATGAATGTCTTCTATTTTTACAGGGGTTTTAGTCATGCCTTCAAAGTAAGGCGGATATTTTACATAAGTAGACGTTTTTTCCCATGGGTATAAATCGCTGTTAGTGGTGACTAAGTTTTGCCATTCTTTGTCACCGTCAAAAACAGATTTGTAACGAGCACGATACATGTCAGGATTAATAGAATCCCGTACAGCTTGTTGAACTTCTTCAGGATTTGGCCAAACGTCTTTTAAATAAACAGGTTCATTTTTTTTGTTATAACCCAGCGGCTCATGATACAAATCAATATCCATGGTGCCAGCAAGCGCGTAGATTACCACAAGCGGTGGAGAGGCCAAATAGGCATAGCGCACATCAGGATGAATTCGTCCCTCAAAATTACGATTACCAGACAGTACAGCAGAAACGGATAAATTACCTTGATGAATGGCTTTGCTGACTTTTTCAGGTAAAGGGCCTGAGTTCCCAATGCAGGTTGTGCAGCCATAGCCTACTAAATTAAAACCCATGGCTTCTAAGTCAGGCATTAATCCGGCTCGATTCAAATAGTCTGTGACCACTTGAGAGCCTGGTGCCAAAGAAGTTTTGACCCAAGGTTTGACCTGCAATCCTTTTTCTTTTGCAGCACGTGCGACTAATCCTGCCGCAATCATGACCGCAGGGTTAGATGTGTTGGTACAGCTGGTAATGGCAGCAATGACCACATCACCATGTTTTAAGGTTGTGTGGTTACCATTGATTTGATAACTCGCATCTTGAACGATATGCGCACCTTCTCCAATGGCTTCGTCGTTATTTGTTAATACTTCTTGTAGATTTAGCTGGAATGCGGCTTTTGAATTTTTGAGTAAAATTTTGTCTTGTGGGCGTTTAGGACCTGCAATACAAGGTTCCACTGTAGAAAGATCTAAAGTGATCACTTCGCTAAATTCAGGTTTAGGGCTATTTTCATCCCAGAATAAGCCTTGTTTTTTACAATAGGTTTCAATGAGGTCAACTTGTTGTTTGCTTCGTCCGGTTAGCCTTAAAAATTCTAAAGTTTCTTTATCAATAGGAAAAATTCCTACAGTTGCACCATATTCAGGCGCCATATTAGCCAAGGTGGCGCGATCTGCAAGGGGTAAGTGTTTTAAACCTAGACCAAAAAATTCAACAAATTTACCAACGACGCCGTGTTTTCTTAATATTTGGGTAACGGTTAAGACTAAATCAGTGGCGGTTGCGCCTTTATTGAGTTCGCCGCTGAGTTCAACGCCGATAATTTCCGGGATCAACATCGTTACAGGTTGTCCTAACATGGCTGCTTCCGCTTCAATACCACCTACCCCCCATCCTAAGACACCTAGGCCATTTATCATCGTTGTATGGGAGTCTGTTCCAACGAGAGAATCTGGGTAGACCCATTGTTGATCTTCAAAAACCACACGAGCCAAATATTCTAAATTGACTTGATGGACAATACCTGTACCTGGGGGAACGACTCTAAAATTATTAAAAGCTTGCTGTCCCCAACGTAAAAATTGGTATCGTTCTTTGTTTCGCTGGATTTCAAGTGAGGTATTTTGAGGTAGGGCATTTTCTGTGGCAAAAAAATCGACCATGACAGAATGATCGATGACCAATTCAGCAGGGGAAAGGGGGTTGATTTTTTTAGGATCCCCCCCGATGAGCTTCATTGCATCACGCATGGCAGCTAAATCAACAACAGCAGGTACCCCAGTAAAATCTTGTAAAATAACGCGACTAGGCGTGAAAGCAATCTCATGATCAGATGCGATTTTAGGATCCCAGAAAAGTATGGCCTCTATATCTTTTTTTAAGACGGCTTCATTGTCTTCCGTGCGCAGTAAATTTTCTAATAAAATTTTCATTGAAAAGGGGAGTCGGTTAACCTTATATTTGCTATCAAGGGCCTGAAGATTAAAATAATGATAAGTTTGATTATTTAGCTCAAAGCTGGCTTTGGTTTTAAAGCTATCTTTTGTTTTGTGCAGTATATTATTCGGCATGTTGTTTTAGCTCCAAAGTGTATAAATAATCAGCTAGCAAGTTACGGCAAAAACACCCTGCTACAAATAGCTTAAGTGTATTATTTTTTAGCACATAATGCGAGAAAATCTAGGAGGCTGTCTAGATAGATAGGCGCTGTGTTTTTATCTTAAATAAAAATATTTGTGAAAACTAACTAAAATACTTGGCGTAAAGTTGGTAAGCGATCCTACACTAATTAAAAAGGGGGGTAACTTTATGGATTTTGGTAAGCATAAAGACTTTAAAATGATAAATAGCCGTTGTAGCTGTTTTAATTTACGTAAAGTCACACGTGTGGTAACACAATATTTTGATAGAGCATTAGAGCCTGCGGGGATTCGTGCCACCCAATATACGTTATTAATTTCTATGGCTGCTTATAATGCGTATACCTTAACTGAGATGGCGCATAATTTGCTTATGGATAGAACGACATTAACACGTAACCTAAGGCCCTTGGAAAAGATGGGTTTAATTGATATATGTGAGGCAAAAGATAAGCGCTCAAAAGCATACTTGCTCACAAATAAAGGTCGAGATGTGATTGTTCAGGCAGTTCCTTTATGGGAAAAAGCACAAGTCAATGTAGAGCTGGGTTTAGGTCTTGAACGATATAATCGATTATTAACAGAATTAGATGCCACAGCAAATGTAATCGTGAATTTTTAATTAGAGAAGGATGTTCGATGAATGAGTATGCTGATTTAGCGAATGACATATTAGACATTCCTGTAGAACTAGAAGTAGCAGAGATAGAAAGCATAGATAGCAAGCCAGTAGCTGAAGTAGAAGTAGAGATAGAAGAAGAAAGTAGCATTGATGTCACACAAATATATTTGGCTCAAATTGGTCGGACGCCGCTTTTGTCCCCAGAGGAAGAAGTGGAATATGGTCGCTTAGTCAAGAATGGATGTGTTAAATCTAAAAATAGAATGATAGAGTCAAATTTAAGATTAGTGGTTAAAATCGCTAGGCGTTATCTTAATAGAGGTCTCGCATTAGGAGATTTAATTGAAGAAGGTAATTTAGGGTTAATTCGTGCAGTAGAGAAATTTGATCCAGAAAGAGGGTTTCGTTTCTCAACTTATGGAACTTGGTGGATTAGACAAACCATTGAGCGAGCCATTATGAATCAAACGCGTTCTATCCGCCTGCCAATTCATGTGGTAAAAGAACTCAATGTTTATTTGCGAACTGCTCGAAATTTACAGCAAGTTTATCATCATGAAGTTGGTGCCAAAGAAATAAGTAAAGAGCTTAATAAAACGCCACAAGAAGTAGAGGCTATTTTAGTTTTAAATGAAAAAACCACTTCGTTAGATTTGGTTGTTAATCCTGAAACAGAAAGAACGATAGTCGATAATATTTCGGATGATCCTCGTGAGGACCCAGGCGAAATAATTGCTTTCTTAAATATAAACAAAGAAATAGACTCGTGGTTATGTGGCTTGACTAAAAAACAATGCGAAGTGATTTGTCGGCGTTTTGGTCTAAGAGGTTATGATCATGGTACATTAGAAGAAGTCGGTGTTCAAGTAGGATTAACAAGAGAAAGAGTTCGTCAAATTCAAGTTGAAGCATTGTCTCACCTAAAATATGTCGCAAAACATAAAGGCCTGGCCAAAGATTTGCTCAAAATTTATAAATAAATTAAATTTAGTTTGGCTCAAGTTATTAGGATGATAATGATGAATGATTTTATTTATATTAGCCTTGCTTTAAGTCTGTATGTCTTGACCATGAGTTTTATTTGCTTTGTCGAGAAACTTAAATCATGACGCTGTATGGCTTTTTAGGGTTAATTGGCTTTATTTTAGCGCTGTATTTATTAACGGCTTTTTTAAAACCTGAGTTGTTTCCATGAAAGATTGGCATAGTTGGCTTGAAATATTTGTGCTATTGAGTGTGTTAATAAGTTTGGCTATACCGCTTGGTACCTATATCGCCAAAGTGTATCAAGGCCAGGTTCTTTGGATAGACAAAATTGTTCACCCTATAGAATTCACTTTTTATAAAATATCCGGCATTAATTTTTTAGAGCAAATGACTTGGAAAAGTTATGCACAATCGGTGGTTTCTTTGGGTTTTGTGAGCTTTTTATTATTATATGCTTTATTGCGATTACAATATTACCTGCCTTTAAATCCGCAACATTATTTAGGGGTTCAGCCCGATTTAGCTTTTAATATGGCCATTAGCTTTTTAACCAACACGAATTGGCAAAGTTATGAAGGTGAAAAAGTACTGAGTTATTTTAGTCAAATGATGGGGTTATCAGTACAAAATTTTATTTCTGCTGGAACTGGAATGGCGGTTGCAGTGGCCTTAGTCAGGGGTTTTTCACAATCGGGTGGGTTGTCACTGGGTAACTTTTGGGTGGACCTGACAAGAGGCGTATTTTATATTCTATTGCCTTTATCCATCATTATGTCGATATTGCTGATCTCTCAGGGAGTGATACAAAATTTTAATGACTATCTTACCCTGCCGTCTATAGAGTTGAGTGCTTCGCCCCAAGTCATTCCAGGGGGGCCGGTAGCATCACAAGTGAGTATTAAGCAATTGGGCTCTAATGGGGGAGGTTTTTTTAGTGCAAACTCGGCACATCCATTTGAAAACCCAACGCCTTTTTCAAATTTTTTGGAGTTATTGGCTATTTTACTGATCCCAGTTAGTTTTATTGTGGCCTATGGTCGGATGGTTGGTCAACCAAGACAAAGTAGGGCTTTATTAGGATTATTGTTCTGTATCTTTATGATAGGTTTTTTATTTTGCGCATACCAAGAGGTTAATTATGAGGGTAAAGAATATCGTCATGGTATCTTAAATTCTGTCTTATGGACAGTGGCCTCGACTGCTACATCTAATGGCTCAAGCAATGCACTGATAGAATCTTTTACACCGTTAACAGAGATGAGCGCCTTGTTATTTATGTTAACGGGAGAAGTCGTGTTTGGTGGAGTAGGGCAAGGATTATACAGTTTAATTTTATATATATTGATCACAGTATTTGTTGCAGGCCTAATGTCAGGCAGAATGCCTGAATATTTAGGAAAAAAAATAGAAGTGTTTGAAATTAAAATGAGTCTGTTGGCTATTTTGATTCCTGCCTTAAGTATTTTGTTTTTTGTCTCAGTAGCGGTTCAACTTTCTATGGCACATCAGAGTAGCTTGACAGAATGGCTGTATCATTTTGCTTCAACAACAAGCAATAACGGCAGTGCTTTAAGTGCTTTAAGCGCCTTAAATGCGAATACTTCCTGTTTAAATACTCTTTTTGGTCTGACGATGTTGTTAGGTCGATATGGCGTGATAATTCCGGTTCTAGCCATATCCGGCAGTTTGATACTTAAGCGCAAGAAAAAGGAAGAAAGTAAAGTTGTCCAAAATAGATCCGTTATTGAAACAGACTCAATAGTTTTTATGATTTTAGTGTTCGGTGTGATTGGAATTATTTCGTTGCTGAGCTTTTTTCCTGCCATTTTAATGGGGCCTATTGCAGACTATTTGTCTGGAGTTAAAAATTGATTAAAATTTTTTACAAACTATCGCCTTTTTATCAAATTCGAAATCCCGTTATGTTCATTACTTATTGCGGGGCAGTTTTTTTAACAGGGTATTATTTTTATTCGGCTTCTTTTTTTACACTTAAAGTAGCTTTTTGGTTATGGGTGACGGTTTTATTTTCAGCGCTAGCAGAAACAATTGCAGAAGCCAAAGGAAAGGCTCAGGCAAAAGCATTGAGAAAAACAAAGGAAGACATCCAGGCAAAAAAAATACTGAACATTATCGATCATGCTCAGTATGAGTTAATTTCTCCCGAATTGTTAAAAATAGGAGATTTTGTTTTAGTTGAGGCAGGAGACATTATTCCGGGAGATGGCCAAGTAGTGAAAGGCATTGCAGCCGTTAATGAAAGTGCTATCACAGGAGAAAGTGCACCTGTTATTAGAGAGGCAGGTGGTGATCAAGATGCCTTAACAGGGGGGACACAGGTAATATCAGATTGGTTGGTTTTTAAAGTAACCGCAAATCCTGGTGAAACATTTTTAGATAAAATGATTGGTTTGGTTGAAAGTGCCAAACGAAAAAAAACTCCAAATGAAATTGCATTAAGTGTTTTGTTGTCAGGTATTAGTTTGTTATTTTTAATTTTAGTGATGTCGCTCTTTCCTTTGGCTGACTTTTATTCTCAATCATACGGGATGCTGAATATTACGTCATTAGTTGCTTTAGTTGTTTGTCTTATTCCGACCACAATTGGTGGTTTGGTCTCGGCGATTGGTATCGCAGGAATGGATAGGCTTATTCAAGAAAATGTGATTGCTTTTTCAGGTAGAGCCATAGAAGCTGCTGGCGATGTTGATATTTTATTGGTGGATAAAACAGGGACTATTACCTTAGGAAATAGAGAAGCGGTAGAGTTTTTTAATTTTTCAACAATAGAGATTCATAAAATGGCCATGGCAGCTTACTTGGCTTCTATTTCTGACTCTACTGCAGAGGGTAAAAGTATTGTTAAATTAGCACAAGAAAAATATGGCATTAAGTCAACAGCTTTAAATAATGAAGAATATACTTTTGTGCCGTTTAGTGCAGAAACAAGAATGAGCGGAATTAAAAGTGATAAGGTAAGTATTTTTAAAGGCGCCTCAGATACGACAATTAAGCATATTCAATCACTTAAGGGAACAGTTCCCTTAGAAGTAATGGAAAAGGTAAATCAAATTGCTAAAACGGGCAGTACGCCTTTACTGGTGACAGAGCAAAATATTATTTTAGGGGTAATACAACTAAAAGATATTATCAAGCCAGCGATGAAAGCACGATTTTCTCAACTTAGAAAGATGGGCATTAAAAGCGTGATGATAACAGGAGATAATCCACTTACGGCAGGGGCAATTGCGAGTGAAGCAGGGGTAGATGATTTTATTGCAGAAGCCCTTCCAGAAAGCAAATTAACGATTATTAGACAATATCAAGCAGAGGGCTTGGTGGTGGCTATGGTTGGAGATGGTACAAATGATGCACCCGCTTTAGCGCAAACTGATGTGGCTTTAGCAATGAATACGGGCACGCAGGCTTGTAAAGAAGCCGCGAATATGATTGATTTAGATTCTAATCCTACTAAAATAATTGAAGTGGTAAAAATAGGTAAGCAATTATTAATGACACGAGGGGCTTTGACCACATTTAGTTTGTCAAACGATGTGGCCAAGTACTTTGCTGTTTTGCCAGCAATATTTTCAGATATCATTCCTGGGGTAGATAAATTAAATATTTTAAATTTGGCTTCATCTGAAAGCGCAGTATTATCAGCCGTTATATTTAATGCATTGATAATGGTTGCGCTTATTCCTCTGGCTTTAAAAGGGGTTAAGTTTGAAGCCAAAAGCCCAGAAGGATTGCTGTTTAAAAATTTATTTGTTTTTGGGTTGGGGGGGTTGGCGGCCCCATTCCTTGGGATTAAACTAATTGATTGGACAATGCAATGGATTTAAACTTAAAGAAAATTGGCCAGTCTTTTTCTGTTTTGATTGTCATGAGTGTGGTGTTAGGGGGAATTTACCCACTGGGTATTTATATTGCAAGTCAAACTTTTAAACGGCCAGTTTTACTGGGGCAGGATTTTACCGATCCTAAGTTTTTTTGGGGTAGGCTCATCAGCGTAGAAGAGAAAAAAAATAGAATTGAACGATATAATACATTTCAAAGTAAACATAATTTGCCTAATATTTTTTCAGAATCAGAGTTTCCGTTAGATTTTATTTCTAACTCTGCCAGTGGGCTAGATCCACATATTAGCTTACAGTCAGCCAAAATCCAAATAGATAGAGTCTCAAGGGAAACGGGAAGATATCGAGCCTTATTAGAGGATTATATTGCATTATCCACAGAGGAAAGAGGGTTTGGTTTTTTGGGGCAAGTTAGAGTTAATGTCGTAAAGTTAAATTTGTTAATTCATGGATGATAACAGACCTTCGCCCGAAGAAATTTTAGGTAAAATTAAAGCAAGTGCCCCCCGATCAAAAGGTAACCTAAAGATTTTCTTTGGTGCTTGTGCGGGGGTAGGAAAAACTTTTTCTATGTTATCTTCTGCGCAAGAAAAATTAAAAGATGACATGGATGTGGTAATTGGTGTTGTTGAAACACATGGCCGAATTGAAACCATTAAGCAGCTAGAAGGCATACCAACGTTACCTTTAAAAAAAGTGCTTAGGCAAAGTATAATATTTTCTGAATTTGACTTAGATGCAGCTTTAAAGCGCGAGCCTGATATTATCTTGATAGATGAGTTAGCACATAGCAATCTTTTTGGATCCCGTCATCCTAAAAGATGGCAAGATGTGCTAGAACTTTTAGATCATGGCATAAACGTATACACCACACTAAATGTACAACATATTGATAGTTTAAATGACATTGTTGAACAAATCACAGGCATAAAAGTACGAGAAACCATTCCAGATAGTGTTTTTGACGAGGCAGATGAAATTGTATTGGTGGATATTCCCTCTGAAGTTATTTTAGAACGGTTGAGAGAAGGTAAGGTTTATTTAGGGGAGCTAACTCAAAAACAGGCAGAGAAAAACTTTTTTAAAATTGAAAACTTAGTTGCGCTTAGAGAAATAGCATTACGTCGAGTGGCAGAGCGTGTGGAAGCTGAAAAAGATTTATATTCACAGTTTCAAAAAAAAGGAAGAAAATCACGGGTTAATCATATCTTGGTTTGTATCGGGCCAGGTGAAAATGCTGAAAAAATTATTCGAGTGGCAAAACAATATGCGGCAAGAAATAAGTCCGTTTGGACTGTTCTTTATGTAGAAAGTAAAGAGCATTATTTTCTATCTAAAGAAGAAGTCAGTCGGGTTGAAAAAAACCTGCGCCAAGCAGAGTTGTTAGGGGCAACTACAATGGTTGTGCCAAGTTTAGATATTGCAGAAGCCATTGTTGACTTTTCAAAAGAAAAAGGTATTGGTACTATTTTGATTGGAAAGTCTAGTCGGTATTTGTCTTATGCTTTTTTTTCGCATGGCATTGTAAAAAAAGTATTAGAAAGTATTAACGTAGGTGATGTATATGTGATTAATTTACAACATCAGGATAAAGTCACAAAAGTAAATAAAATAACAAAACTGCCAATATTTCAAAGCTACCTTAAGGCACTGTTTATTTTGTTTTCAGTTACTATCATAGCCTATACCTTAAGGCCAATTTTAGCCTTAGATAATATTATTATTTTTTATCTTATGGGGGTTATTTTCATTTCACTTTCTACTGAAACGATTGTGGCGATGTTATCGGCCATGTTGGCTTTAATTACCTACCAGTATGTTTTTCGTGATTTTTTTACTTATGGTGTTCATATATTTGTAACGCTTATTGTATTTATTCTAGTTAGTCTATTGGTGGGTGTTCAAACAAATAAATTACGAATTCAAAATGATTTAATCAAAAAAAGAGCGAAGTACAATGCAGAACTTTATGCCTTTACGCAGAAGCTTATAACGGTAAAAGGAAAGGCTAAAATCGTTAAAGTAACAACCGAACACATTGGTCATTTATTTGGGGTGGCTGTATTAATTTGGGAAGGCGATGAGGCAGGTCAGCTTCAGTTACTGTCACATAAGGATAAAACACTCGATCCTAAAGAAGAAAGTGCGGCCATTTGGTGCTTTGAAAACAATCATGAAGCAGGTAAAAATTCAAACACAATCCCTAGTGCTAGGGGTTATTATTTACCCCTGAGTATTGGTGAAAGAGCCATGGGGACTTTAGGGATTATTTCAAAAGATCCCAGTCGAGATCTTAATCAAGAAGAAAAAAATGTATTGCTTTCTTTGGTCACTCAAGCAACCTTGGCTTTTGAGCGTGTTAAAAATTCTGAAAAATCAGATATATTTAGATCAGAATATGATAGTTAGCCACTTTCAAATCTAAATAAAACATCTGTGGCTGTTCGGCTTTGTGAGTCTGTTTTGGCTTCTAAAATAACATGCTCCCCTAATAAATATTGCATACTGTAAACGCTGATTTTATCAGCCAATCCTAAGCTATATTGAATATATAACCTATCAGACAGTTTTTTGCCCACATTGACATATTTTTTTTCGAAATCAGATAAGGGATCTGTTGTGTCATCCTCAAAGGGAGAATTGCCGATATTCCAATCTAGTTTTAAACGATCATAAAAAGATTTTTTCTCTGTTAATCTTTTGGATTTTGGATAAAAAGCATGAGTTAATTGTGAGATGGCTTCTATTAAAATATCTCCGTCTGCTCCTGTATTTTTATGTTGGCCGTGTCCTAATATCAAATAGGATATAATTTCGCGATCAGGCAAAGAAGGATTGGAGTATAACTTGGTTTGTAATTTAGACAACCGACCTATGAGTTGCATGCCTACAATAATATCTTCTCTTACAGAAGCATTATTTTTTATTCTCATATTAGGTTTAATGATTCTTTGAGCGTGTATATCTATTTTAGGGTCCAATATTGGATCAGATTGAAATAAAAGTTGCCCATGAGATAAAGAAAAATAATGGCCATAGGCACCATATCGGCCTTTAATTAAATTAATTTTCCCTGTTGCTTTAGTGGTATTGTCTTGACGTGTTTCAACCATCACTCGGCCAGTGGCTTGCGTAGAAAGTCCATAGCCTTCAAAAAAAACACGATCGCCTAAAATAATATCTAAGTTGGTTTTTAATTTTTTCCAAGATTGAGGAGTAGGTGAGTCGGAAACAGGATGACGTTGATTGTTTTTAACAAAAACAATATCTTCTGATAGGGCAAGTGAATCAACCTGATTGGAAATAGGCATAATTTTTGCTTCAGGAACATAAATCTCACCTGAGAGTAAAGCTTTATTTTTATCAATAGTCAGTAATAAATTAGGCGAGACAGATACGTGATACTCTGGGGTATTACTGATCAGAAGGCGTGAGCCTTTTAAGGTTAATTTTATTTCAGGGGGGAGAGTAGCCTCTTTTTTAGCATAGCCATCTAGTTCAAATTCTCCTAAACCCATTTTACCCCTTGCTTTTATAATAATATTATTACTGCCAATATGATAAAATCCAAGCTGCTCAATTAAAATCTGCGTGTTAAGCTTAGGTAATGGGGCGCTTAGTTGAGTTAAGATAAGTGAGCCATTTATTTTAGGCTCGATTATATTTCCTGCTAAAATAAAATTAAGTTGTCCTTTCCCTCTTTTTAATGATGACAAATCTAATTCGGCTGAACTTGATATAAATGAAGTGAGTAGCTTTAAATTTTGAATTTTCCCCATAATCTGCCCATTTAAATCAAAGGGTTTTTTCGTGGATAAATTTCCCTCTAGGGTAAAATGATTGTCTCCCAAGAGATTAAAAGTTGAACTTAACTCTATTTTTTCTGGAGAGACAACTAATTTTAATTTTGCTGTCTTAGGTTGAAAGTATTTATATCTTGGGTGTGTATAAACATATTTGTTCATCTGGCCTTGCCAAGTGGCCGTTGTCTCCGTATGGTTAATTTTTCCCTGTAACTCTGCCAGAAATTTATTTTTACCCTGATCAAACCCAATGCTTAATTTATGGCTATTAGCATTGCCATTAATTATGGCATTAAAATTTTTTGCAGTAAAAGTATTAAAAACGAGTTGACGAGCTTTGAAGATAAAAGATATCGGGTCTTGTTGATTGTTTACCCATTGGCCGTTAGAGCTTAAATCGCCACTTAGTGTGGAAAAATAGTGATTTAAATTCTTGATATCAATAGCCCAATTAATCTGAATATCTTGCCTTAAATCAAGGGTGAAATTAATTTCAGGCATCCTAACAGAGAGATAGGTGAACGGCTTGTTGGCTTTTGAGTTGAGATTATTTAAAAGCAGTTTCTGGATATCATAGTGTTGTTTCCCAGACACAAAATGTAAGTTCGTGATCATTAAATGCGCAATTGAAAAATCATATCCTAAATCAGATTCTAAATCATAGGCTTTAAGTTTAGAGATAAAATTTTTGACAGAAAGCGAAAAATCAGCAGCATTAGGAGTAGGGGTAGGCGGAGCAATCGTGCTAACGACAGAAGGCGTATCGATTATAAAGTCTTCAATTTCTATGGTTTTTGTTAATAGTTTTAAGAAAGAGATTTTTAAATCAACTTGTTTGGCATATAACTTTATTTCAGGACTTTGAAAATGCAGGCCTCTAAAACAGAGTGTGCTACTTGATAGGGTTCCTGAAACCGTATCGTAATTTAGACGGTAGTTTTCTGGAACGAGATAGGGTAAGAGTATGTTAAGTGCCAGTTGTGTTCCAGTTTGAGTCGTGCTTATTAAGTAACCCGCACCAAAAAGCAAGCTTGATAACATTATAATAATAAAACCAAAGACCCATTTAAGTTGAGTTAAACGATGGCCTAATGTTATTAGCGATTTAGCATGCAATATAATTTAACCAACTAACTAAAATGTACTATGTTTTTATAAATAAATATATAAAATTATCTATATATAAAATCATATATAAAATCATATATATAAGACCCATTTTAACAAAGTCCTTCTTGAAAACCTAGAAAAAGTAAGCCTCCGAACCAATAAAATTTCAGAATTTTTAATTATCTTTTAATTATCTTTATTTAGTTATTGCCCAATAGTGAATTTCATCGTAAGCTATTGAAAATTTCAACCGCAACTACGGCGAGTAAACTGAGCTTTACTTGTTATTTTTTGATTTTGGGGGGGATGCTTGTTTAAAATCTTTAGACCGTTACCGTTTATTGAGCCTATAGAAGATCCTGAAAAAATCAAGCAAGATTATCGCTATTGGCGACTTCGTATTTGCTATTCTATATTTCTTGGTTATGCTATTTTTTATTTCACCCGTAAAAGCTTTACTTTTGCTATGCCTGCATTAATTGCAGAGCTTGGGTATTCTAAAGCAGACTTAGGGATAGTAGCGTCTGCACTTTATTTATCCTACGGGGTAAGTAAGTTTGTTAGCGGCGTTATATCTGATAGGTCAAACCCTCGTTATCTTATGTCTATTGGCCTAATTATCACTGGGCTATTAAATATTGCTTTTGGGTATACTAACTCAATTTTATCCATGGCTATTTTATGGGGTATGAATGGTTGGTTCCAAGCTTGGGGATGGCCAGCGGCAACTAAATTATTAACCAGTTGGTATGCAAAATCTGAAAGAGGATTTTGGTATGGCTTGTGTAGTACCTCCCATAATGCCGGGGGTGCGCTGATCCCACTTATAGTAGGCTGGGCGGCGGTTTATTTTGGGGGATGGCAGTGGGGCTTGTTTATACCAGGCGCCATTAGTATTGTAATGGGCATGGTATTAATGTATCTGCTCAGAGATGTCCCTCAGACTTTAGGGCTACCACCTATAGATGAATATAAAGACCATCTTAATAACCAAACTAAATTAATTAAACCCGTTTCTTATAAGCAACAATTATTATCAGTTCGTGAAATTTTATTTAAACAAGTTTTAAACAATAAATTTATCTGGATTTTATCGGTTTCTTATTTCTTTATTTATGTGGTTAGAACAGCCTTAAATGATTGGATGCCTTTGTTTTTAATGGAAGTACGCGGGTATGAGCAGGTGGCTGCTAATATTGGGGTATTTTGGTTTGAAATTGGTGGCATCGTTGGTATGTTAGGGGCAGGCTTGGGCTCAGATTACTTTTTTAAGAGTAAAAGAGTGCCGATGATTGTGATTTGTTCTCTTGGCATGATAGCCTCTGCTTGGGCAATCTATTTTTCACCTTTTAATTCTTTATTTTTAGATTACTTTTATCTCGCCTTAGCAGGGGTATTTGTATTTGGCCCTCAGATGTTAGTGGGGCTTGCCGCAGCAGAATTGGTAGACAAAGGCGCAGCTGCAGCTTCTAATGGCTTTACAGGCACATTGGCCTATTTTGGTGCTGCTTCAGCAGGTTTTCCACTTGGCTGGGCTATTGATCACTATAAGTGGGATGGCTTTTTTACTTTTTTAATTATTTGCTCTGTTGTGGTGTTTTTATTGTTGCTGCCTTTATGGCAAGTGGGGAGAACAGGAGCCATTCGTCGCGCAGAAAACAACAAAATGGCCACCTCTCGAATTTAGTGATTATAATTCAGGTCCTATTTGTAAATGTACTCGCCAGTGATGGTGAGGTTCAGTCAAGGGTTTAGCTAAATCTATTTTAATTGGACCAATGGGAGTCTGAACCCTCAGGCCTCCTCCCATACTGACTTGTACTTTATCATGAGAATCTTGAAAGGCATTACCAGCATCTGAAAATAAAGCCAAACTTACTGGACCATATATTTTATGTTCCAACTCAAGGCTTCCTATGGCTAAATAACCCCCTCCAATAGCCCTATTCTGCCCTTTTTTGTCTAAGTTTCCAGGTAAAGATCGGTAAGAAAATCCTCTAAGGCTTTGATCTCCCCCTGCATAAAAACGTTGTGAAAGAGGTAGGCGATTAATATCTCCTGGCATTGTCATGCCTAATTCAGTTTTTAATATGAGTTTTAGATCGGGTGTTAATTTTTTTAAGTATTTATAATCTATTTTAGGTTGAAAAAACGTTGCGTCACTGAGTAGTGCACTTATGGCTGCTTTTAAATTAAAAGCAAATCGGTGGCCGGTATTAGGGGAAAATAAATCATCGCTGACTATTTTTATCAATTGAAGAGAGGGCAAAAACAAAGCATCATGCCGTCCCAGCGTGGTATCGTATTGCTCGAACCGCTCTTCTCTATAAGCAAGCGTTAGAACACGTTGCCATGTGCCCATTTGTCTATTTTGACTGAGACCTAGTTCTTTTACACTAGAATGGGTATTTAAATAGCGCTCATGATGTAGGCCCGTATGCAGTTTATAATAATCGGTTATGGGGAATTTGCCCGGAATAATATAATCAACATTGGCTTCATGCGAACGATTTTTTTCACCCGAACGTAAGTTCATCATAAAACGATGCCCCCATTGATTGACATATCGTCGTTCCCAGCCAAGTGTAGCTCTTACACCTGTGTCAGAGCCATAGCCAAGTCCAAGCGTGTATTTATTTGGTTTTAAGGGGCTTAAAACGACATCAAGGGGAACTTGTCGATTTTGGATGTTAGGAATAGGTTCTACTTGTGCCGATTTAAAGTAATCACTTTGTTGCAAGGTCAGCTGAAAAGCTAACACTTTTTCAGGTGAATAAGGCTCCCCTTCATAGAATTTGGCAAAGCGTTTTAAAAAGTCAGGGTGTAAGTTTGCCCCGGAAAAATTTATTTTACCAATAGTATAGGGGGCGAGTGTATCTAGTATTAAATTGATTCGCGCTTGTTTTTTTTGTAAATCGACTAAAATTTCATGTGTAACAAAATAAGCATCTAGATATCCATTGTGAATAGCAGAAGTCAGTAAGTTATTTTTACTTTGGGTGTAAGTTTCATGCTTTAAAATACGCCCGGAATTTAAAGCAAAGCTTTTTTGTGCTTTTAAAATATTAGGGTTGTTTTTTCCCGGGCCAATAATCTTAATATTGACATTAGACAAAACAATTGGGTCGTTTATTGAAATGTCATAATAAATATGCCATTGATTTTTTTCACCGGGTGAAATTTTTGAGGATATTTTTGAATGGTAATACCCTAAGGCATGAAGTGTATTTTGAATTTGCGTTTTTTCTTTTTCAGTAAACAGCTTTACTTCTGAAAGGCTAAGTGCATTATTTTGTTTTTCAATTTCAGGCGGCGTGATGTTTTTTCGAATAACGGCTTCAATTTCTTTAGGAACCCCGCTAATGGAGGTTGTGTTTTCTGCCCATGTTGGGTTTGCTAAAAACAGCTGAAAGGTTGAAAGAAATAAATATAAAAAACAATGTTTTTTATATTTATTTAGGGTTTTCAAGGCTAAGCATCCCTGAATCGTAGTCATAGGCAAAAATTTCAGCATAGCGACCCCAGTCGATAATGGTTTTAAATACGCGAGCAGCTTCATTTTCAGTTAAGTGTTCTTGTAGTTCAGACAAGAAGTAATCTTCCGACTCTTTATGAAAAGGACGCTCGTCTAAAATTTTTCGAATATGTTGTGCTACAGGAACATGGGCCATAAATTGGCTGGCAAATAATTGTTTCCGCTCTAAAATATCCGTATCATAAAACTGTTTTCCAAAAGGCGTCAGCGTAATGTCGCCTTTCGATACGGTGGCTAATTTTAAGATTTCCATGGCTTCTAATAAGGGAAAGAGTTGATCAGTTTCTAACATCAATTCATCTGCTAACTCAGGCAAGTCAATTGGACCATCTTTGTTTATTTTAACAATAGCATCAATTAGCCCCATGAGTTCATTTACGCCTGCATTAGGTAAGCGATATGCGACGCTAATTTTTTGTTGTTCAATTCTAATGTCACCGCGTTTGTAACGTTTTTCAGATTCAGAAGTGGTCATGAGGGTGTAAATTTCATCAACAAGCGCTCGAATTTGGGGTTGTTGAGGATTTCTAGGTAGTGGTAAATTAACGGTTAATTCAGCACTGATGTGCCCTGGATTAGACCCAAAGATAATAATGCGATCAGCCATTAGAGCCGCTTCTTCAATACTATGAGTCACAAATAAAATGCCTTTTGTTCGGGTGCGTTTTTCCAGCCATAAGTCGAGTAAATCCGAGCGTAAATTATCTGCGGTTAAAACATCTAAAGCAGAAAAAGGCTCATCCATTAGTAATAGCTCGGGTTCAACAACAATTGCGCGTGCAAAGCCAACGCGTTGACACATACCGCCAGATAATTCTTTAGGATAGGCTGATTCAAAGCCATCTAGTCCAATGGTGTCTATTGCCTTTAAGGCACGTTTTCGGCGTTCTAATTTTGGGATACCTAATGCTTCTAATCCTAGCTCTACATTTTCTAAAACAGTTAGCCAGGGCATTAAAGCAAAACTTTGAAAAACCATACTGATGCCTTTAACAGGTTTGTCCACTGTCTTGCCTCGGTATATGACTCGACCAGAAGAAGGGGGCATTAGCCCTGCAATCATTCGCATTAGGGTCGATTTTCCTGAACCAGATTTCCCTAAAATAGCCACAATTTCATTTTCAAACATGGTAAAATTAACATCGTGAACTACTTTTAACTCTTGACCTTCGGAAGAGCGGAAAGATCGTCCAACAAGATCCAGTTGAAAAATAATATTTTTGTTAGTATTGTTAGTATTGTTAGTATTGTTAGTATTGTTAGTATTGTTAGTATTGTTTACCGTCGCCATGCTTTACCTAATAATTCATATTGGAGTTGAAACGATTTTCGGCAATCTCATAAAATTTATGCCAAATCAATCGGTTGAATAAAATCACATAAATACACATAATGGCAATGCCCAGCGTCATTCTGGGAAAATCACCGGCTTGAAAAGCAATGGTAATATAGCCGCCCAACCCAGTTGCTTGAATGGTTTTTCCACCCCAGGTAATGACATCAGAAATAATGCTGGCATTCCAACATCCACCAGCAGCGGCCATGGCACCAGTAATATAATAAGGAAAAATAGTCGGTAAAATAATGCGTTTCCACCAAAGCCATCCACTGACACCATAATTTTTGGCGACGAGCTTTATTTCTTTGGAAAGGCTGCCAGCGCCTGCGATGACATTAAATAAAATATACCATTGTGTACCAAGTATCATCAAAGGTGAAGTAAAAATATCTGTATTAAGTTCATATTTAATAATTAACATAAATAAAACAGGATAAAATAAATTAGCAGGGAATGCCGCAAGTATTTGTAAAATAGGTTGAATAACTCCAGATAATCTTGAGTTAAGACCAATCCATACGCCAATCGGAACCCAAATAAAAGAAGAAATAAGAATTAAGATGGCAATTTTAATAGCACTAATTAAACCAAAATAAAAAACATGACCAATTTCTAATACAGTAAAGTGAGTGTTTAAAAATTGAAAAATCAAGCCTATGGCAATCAGCGTCGTGAGGGCAATTAAAATAAGACTTGTCCATTTGATTAAACATTTTAACCAGGAAGCATGCCCAGAGGGTAAAATGGTAAAGTGGTTTTTTTTGAGCAAAAAACGAGAGTGTACAAAGCCATCTCGAATTTTGATAAATAATTTTAAAGTATGTTTTTTTATATTGGTTTTTTGTAATAAATTCAAAAACCAGCTTGAAGACTCTTGGTTTTCGTCCGGATCAGGTTTGAACTTCTCAGACCAAACAATCAGGGGTCTAAAAATAAGCTGATCATATACAATAATAACGAGCAACATGGTGACAATAGCATAGCCAATAGCTCGGTAATCAGACATCAAGGTTGCATAGCTGATATAAGATCCAATGCCAGGTAGGTTAATTTGTTGATTCGCAATAGAAAAAGCTTCGGAAGCCACGACAAAAAACCAGCTAGCAGACAGAGACATCATCGTATTCCATAAAAGCGCGGGCATAGCATAAGGCACTTCTAAACGCCAAAAGCGCTCCCAGGCGCTCAACTGAAAAATCATGGTGGCATCTCTTAATTCTTTTGGTAAAGTTTTTAAGGATTGATAAAAGCTCAGAATCATATTCCAAGCTTGAGAACTGAATATTGCAAATATGGCTGCACATTCTGGTCCTAGCATGCTACCGGGGAACAGATAAATAAAACCTAAAACAGAAATAGATAAAAAGCCCAAAACAGGAATAGATTGCAATATATCGACCAGAGGTAAGAGTATTTTTTCAGCACGTGTACTTTTTGCTGCCCAAGTTCCAATTGTAAAAGTCACTAAAAAAGAAAAGAATAAGGCGATGGCCATTCTTAATACCGTTTGAATGGCATAACCTGGTAAAGCAAAAGGCGACAGATCAATAGGAATGGTTTCCCCAAGTTGATAAGGCCCAGCCATTTGGGTGGATGCCCAAACAATAGCAGCCATTATGCCAAACATGAGCAGCAATATCAGTATATCCCAATAGTTTAGGGCAATAGGGAAATGGCTTTTTAATTGTGAGTAGTATGGCTTAGACATGGGTATATTATAATCCCATCTCTAAGCTGTGTCATTTTAGCGTTAATTTTTTAAAAAATAGTATCCCCATGATTCACATGATTCACATGATTCAAAGGTAAGGCGGGATTATTAAGCGGGTCAGGCATTGTATGCTCTGTATTATCATGGCTGTCTGATTCAAGTTTGAAGCTTTCTTGCTTAAAGAAATCTACTAATTCTTGCTGAGAATTTTTTAAAAGTTGGTTATCTACTATTTTTTTTTGTTCTAGGTTGATAAGGGCCTCAATTTGGCTCAATTGCTCTGAGAGAGGTGAAATTTTAGGTTGAAGACTGAGTAATTGATCGATATGGTTCTTTTCAGCGATATTGGCTTCTTTTTTAGCGACAATTAATTCGGCGGTATCAATATCTTTTTGTGTTAATTTAGACCAATATTGATGGTATTTAACATAAGTATTGGCCTGTTCCATTTTATGTTCAATCGCTTTTATTTCACTGTCTATATTTTTATATTCAGTCGTTAGTTTGGTTAAATTCTCACATAATAAAGCTTTTTTTGTCAGTTGTGCTGTCGAGGGTTCATCTGGAAGGTTGTTTATAAATGCGCTACGTTCAGCCGTGAGTTTTTTATGTAAAGTGAGCTTTTCTTGAAGCTCCTGTTTTAATGGCGCCAAGTTCTGAGGGGTCCCTGCATTTATGATTTCAGAGGCTTTAATAAATACTTCAACTGAATTCACATAATTCTGTTGATATTGATTAAGAACGATGGCCTCTAAAGATTGTGTTTGGGGGTCAAAAACTTGTTTGATTAAGTTAGGATCTATAGCTTTGGCAGCAAGCACAGTATAATAAATCATTGTAAAAGCAGATTCTAAAATAGGCTCAAGGGCTTTAATGTCTGCTAAATTTTGATTGATTTTGCTTTGACTAGACAGTATTTCTTCAGACAAATCTAGTTGTTTCTCTTGTGCCATCGAAATGGCTTGTTTTGTTGCGTCAGAGCTTATTTTTAAAGCAGCATGTTTTGATTGCGCTTCTTGTATGCTTGTTTGTGCTTGTTCGGCCTTATCTTCGGCATTTTTTAGGCAAATGCTAAAGGCTTGTTTATGGAGCGTGGCTTTAGTAGCAGCAGGTGAAAAATATAAAGACAGCTTGTTAACCCATGCACTAGATAATTGACCGAGTGCTGTAGCCAATTCAGCTTGGGCTAATGGGGTGTTTTTATAACCTTGGTTATTGCTATTAGCTTTATCTTTTATGGGCACTTCTAAGAAATTCAATTGGTCTTGATGGGGGGCAAGAATATCATTGGGTGTTAAAATGACGGGCATTGTAAGTCAACCTACTGAATAATTAAAGATAATTTAAACAAGGTAGAATACTAACAGCTGCCATTTTTTTTAGCAATAGATTTGGCTAACTATTATGATTTTATAACTTGGCTTCGATTTCTTTTTGTAATACACGCATTTGATGCAGGGCATCCATGGTTTTGATAAATTGGCCTTGATGGTGCAGATATTCTTTTAATAAAATGCTTTGAAACGTTTTTTGTAAACGATGTTTATCACTGAGTAAGCTTAACTCCAATTCTTGAATTTTTAAAGCTTGTTTTTCAATAGTCTGTTGTTTAAATAGTAATTTTTTTTGTAGTTCAGCCAAATGGTCGAGATAATCTTGTTCAAGTGAATCGATAATCCAGTCATCCGTTTTATTATCGTCATGATTCTTGAGAGACATTTTTATTATCCTGCTTTTTAAAGATGAGCGTGCAAGTATACGCGTGCTTCGTGCTAGCGTAAAATGCTATGATTAAGTAAATAAAGCATATGAATTAATATATATATAATAGAGAGGAAAAGCATGGAAGCAAAAACTCATCTGGCTAACTTATTTGTTATTTTTTTCTTATTGAGCCAAACGCCTACTTTAGCAACCCAATTAGATCCCGTCAAAGTAGCAGCAGAGCAGGGAGATAAAGAAGCGCAATTTCAATTAGGTCTGAAATACCTGAAAGGGCAAGATGGCTTAGACCTAGATTCTGCCAAAGCTTGTCAATGGTTTTTAAAGGCGGCGGAACAAAATCAGGTATTGGCTCAATATAATGTCGGGATTTGTTATAGAGAGGGGAGCGGGTTTTCTAAAGATCTTAAGCGGGCATTTGAATGGTTTTTTAAATCGGCTAATCAGGGCGATCTCGAGTCTAGTTATAACGTTGCGCTTGCCTATCATTTTGGAGAGGGAACGCAGGTTGATTTAACTCAGGCGGTCACTTGGTATCAAAAAGCAATTGAAAAACATCATATTCCTGCTTTATACGGTTTAGGCTTAATATATACAAATGGCAATACAGACTTACCCGTCGATCACCCAAAAGCACTGGCCCTATATCAGCAAGCCGCGCAAGCTGCTTATGCCCCTGCACAATATATGATAGGGCTATATTATGAAAAAGCGCTGGGTGGCTTAGAGATGAATCAAAAATTAGCATTTGATTGGTATACTAAAGCAGCGGATCAAAAATTTAAACGGGCTTATCTTGCGCTTGCCAACTTGTATAAAAGCCAAAAAAATTGGACACAATATTTTTCTTGGATTCAAATAACTGCTTCAGAAGGGGTGGCAGAAGGACAGCTTGCTTTAGGCATTGCTTTTCGTGACGGGATTGGCACCGCCATTAATTTAAAAGAAGCCATAAAATGGTTTTTAGAAGCAAGCAAGCAAGATTCTGCTCAAGCATCTGCTGAAGCAGAATATGAGTTGGGTAAAATCTATCTTAAAAATACCGAGCTAGGTGCCCCTAATTATACCCAAGCCTATAAATGGATAGAGGAATCGGCTAAAAAAGCCTACGGCCCTGCTATGGCCGCATTAGGACAATTATATTGGAATGGACAAGGGGTTCAAAAAAGCAACACCGAGGGAAAGTCGTGGATGGAGAAGGCGTTAAAAAATCAAGCGCCAGAGGCTTTTTTAGCAGTAGCTAAAGCTTATCAATTGGGTCAAGGCGGATATCAACAATCTGAACAAAAAGCCTTTGAGCATTACACAAAAGCTGCACAACTGAATGATCCTGAGGGGCAGTTTCAATTGGGCAGCTATTATTCAGATGGTCAGCTAGTGGGAGGGCCAGATGAAAAAGAAGCCTTTAAATGGTTAGAGTTTGCGGCCAATCAACATCATAAAGACGCACTGTATGAAGTTGCCAGGCGATATGAAGAAGGGTTAGGTGTTGCTCTAGATAAAGCTAAAGCCATAAAAAACTATGAGTTAGCCTCAAATCTAGGTGAGCCTAAATCTAAAGTCAGATTGGGGAAATTATTCATTGCTGGTAAAATACCAGAGAAAGACGCAAAAATGGGATTTAATTTAATTAAATCAGCAGTTGAGAGCGGCTATACGCCTGCTGAATATGATTTAGCCTTATTATATTTTAAGGGAGTAGGCACAGATAAAAATCTTTCAGAAGCCATTAGGCTATTTGAATTAGCTGGATATAAAGGCATCAGTGAGGCCCAGTATCAATTAGGCTTGGCTTATGCTTCAGGCTTAGGCATAAAAGAAGATAAAATAACGGCTTATGCTTGGTTAACTTTGGCTGCAAAAAGTGGCAATCAATTAATGATAAAGGCGCGCGATGCACAGCTAAAAAAGCTTAATAAAGATGAGTTAGATTTGGCAAAAAAATTATCAGATAGCATGAATGCTAAAATGCTGAATATTAAATAGTAAAAAAAAGTAGGCTAATAGCGATGATTTTTTTAGTACTCATTAATTTGGTGGTGCTATTTATAAGTAGCGCCATATTTTTGTCTTTGACAAAAGACTATCAAAAATTGTATTTATTGGGGTTAAGCTTAAGTTTAGCGCTTTTAGCGGGGTTTACTGTTTTTAAGTATGGGATTAGCCATCTTACTTTAACAGATTCAGCCATGATTTTATATAGAGGCGGTTTAATTTTGGCGCTTTGTGGGGGCGCCTTAGCTTGTTTTATTGCCACTGAATTGAGTAAAAAAAAATAGGCTTAAATAGGCCGGCTTAAATACTAATATTCCATTTTTTAATCGATAATTTTTTGTTCAAAATATTATATTCTATGAGACAGAAGTGCCCAGTTTTAACTTTATATTGATCAAAACGATGATTTTCAAATAAAGTTAAGGCCAAATCAGGAATTAGCGTCAGTAATATTTTAAGTAAGCCATTGCTTGTAATAGCCAAAATAGTAGAAGTTGGCTCTGTATTACAACTTAAGTCATCAAGCCAATTTTTTAGGGCAGTTTGATGCGAAAATAAATTAGCCTGATCGCCAAAAATACCAATAGGCCAAATGGCTTGTTCACACCAAGCTTGATAGGCCTTTGGCCATTGTGTGGAAATAGCGTCGATGCTTTTTCCTTCCCATTGCCCATAATCTAATTCGTTTAAAGCAGGCGCAGGAATCACAGGGGCATTTATAAAATGATTGGCCAAAATATCGGCGGTTTCTAAATGGCGCTTAAGTGGTCCAGTATAAATATGATCTGGAATCAATTTATTTTCTGTTAAATAGCCAGCTATTTTTTGAGCTTGTTCTTGGCCTTTAAGGGTGAGAGATAAATCTGTTTTTGAGCCGATTTGAACAGGCGTTTCAGTACTTTCAAAAGTATTGCCATGTCTTAAAAAAACAATCTGAATTAAAGGCAAGATCATATTAACTCCCCTTGTTCTGAAATAATTTGTTCGATTTTTTGAACGTCTTCAGGATTGTCAACTGAACCATGTGAACGATTTTTATAATCAACTAATATTATTTTAAGTGGAATATTATTTTCAAGGGCTCTGAGTTGCTCAAGATTTTCTATTTGTTCTAAAGTTGAGGGCGGCAATGAAACAAGTTGTTCTAAGATATCTTGGCGATAAGCATATAGCCCAATATGGCGATAGATGGGATAATATTCTTCTGGCCTTCTGTTACTGGGAATAATATTTTTAGAAAAGTATAAGGCATTTTGTTCGCCATCGAATACCACACAAGTGCCACTGGTAGAGCCTTGTCTTTTAGCTTGAACAAAAGGCAAAAAATCTTTTTTTGAAATTAACACCGCTGGGGTAGCCATGGGCATTTTTTTTTCAATCATTTGGCTTAAGACATTATCTATTATCCAGGGCGGGGTTAAAACGGCATCTCCTTGCAAATTAAAAATAATTTGAATATCTATATTTTTATCTTGTTTTAAAATTTGTATAGCCTTTGCAACGCGATCTGTGCCGGTCGCACATTCACCCGTTAAAATAACGCTTGCACCAAATTGTTCACAAAAAGTTTTTAATTCAAGAGAATCGGTTGTAATGTAGGTCAATTGGCTTAATTTAGACTGTTTGGCAATTTTCCAGACGCGCTCTATCATTGAGCAACCCTTAATAAGGCAAATGGGTTTATTTGGAAAGCGAGTAGATCCCATACGAGCAGGAATAATAATGGCTGAAAGAGGATAATTATTCGACATAAGCAAGTTGAACAACCTAGACTTTTATAAATATTAATGATATTATAAACACTATTAATTTAAGCGCAATTATCATTGCAATTACACTTATTTACTCTTAAAAAGAGAAGGCAGGTAGTCTAATGGATCAACAGAAACACGATACAACAATAGTCTTAAATGACCTTTTATTAAACCCTCATTATGATAGTACGATTGCGGCTGAGTTATTAATCGATGAAATACTACGATTAGGCATAGATTTTCGAATAAGAGAAGACTTATTGACGCAATTAATTGACGATCCTAAAATCCCCGAAGTATATGGTCAAACTTTATTATATTTAAAAGCCAAGCATTATTTTGATGCTGGAAAATTAGATGATGCATTGGTTTTGTTAAATGATCTAGATAATCAAGACCATAGATTAACGTGTTTTACCACCCAGTATTTTCAACTTTGCTTGCTTCAAGCAACTATTTTATTAAGATTAGGAAATTATCAGCTGTCATACACTCAGCTTCAAGAATTAGAGCAAAATTATTTTAAAGAAGCAGCTTTTCAAGCATTGCCAGGTGCTTCCCAATTGATAGCTTCTTGGCGGATTATGATTGCTACGGCAGCACATGCTTGTGGTGATAATAAAGCGTATGGCTTATTTAAGCAGGCTATGAATGCCAAAGAATATGCATTAAAATTGGGTTTTGATAATAAACATCTTGCCATTCTTTTTTCAAATGAATGTGTGAGACAGGGAGAGTATCAAGAGGCACTTTCTGTTTTTAAAACTTTGATCCCAGAATTAAAATCACAATCAACAATAGATAAAAATAATAATGAAGCCATGCAGTTTATGGTGACCATGATAATTATGATAAGGTTTTTAAGTCATGAAGCTTCAGTTCAAGAAGAGTTAGATGATTTTCAACGATTTGTTGTAAATACATCAAGCCCACTTTCCATGCATATGAGCATGCTTCGTGAACAAGCCCTCTTGTGTATTGATAAAATAGAGCGCCATCAGGCGGTTGTGGCAGGAGAGGCCTTTAGACCGCGTTGTTTTTCTCCTACTTTTGAACGACAGCTTAAGATCGCAGCCTTAACGACGGAAGAAGAAAAGGAAGATTTTCTTCCTCAATTTAAGCCTATGATGAAGCAGTAAGTGACTGTTTGTCGGCTTAAACCTACCGTTTGTCGGTTTTTCCTTAACATTAGAAAAAGAGTAGATTATTGTATCATTTTCAAGAATTTTAATTATCCCCAATTATTTTTAGTAGGTAATCTTAAATGTCGTTAATAAGCCTCATACAGCAGCTTCAAACTATCCAGGCTCAGTTATCGAGTCCAAATTTTAATGCAGGTGATTTTGGTCACTTGAGCCAAAGATATGCAGAACTTTGTGTTAGCAGCGTGAGTGCGCTTCAGGTAAATCAATCAAAAGCAGCAGTCTCGGCGGCAGCTCAAGATTTAGAGCCAGATTTGTCATTATGCTCTTCCTCGAAGTTGGAGCATAATCTTTTTTTATTTGAAGATAGATTAAAAGATCTTCTGCCTAAAGCGCCATCATTCCGTCTCCCAGTAGGGGTGTCCGCTGCGGCAGAAGAAGTATTGTCAAAATCAAAGCCGCAACCACCTTATTCACCCCCTCGTTCGCCAGTCAAAAGGTTATTGAAAGCCCCTTCAACCCCTGCCAGCCAATTGGCAACGTTAATGCAGGGTAGTTTAGCTTTAGATGCGTCTGCAGCAGCTGTGCTTAAAAACCCTGAGTACTTACAAACACAGATAACTGCATTAAAAAATTCGATTTCAAGTAAAATAACGGAACTCAGTTCTCTGCTAGAAGCAGAGCGCAGAAAATTTCAAACAAAAATACAAGGTTTTTTCCCAGATGGTGAGACTCAGGAATTAGCAGGGGATTTGTTTGATATATTTTATAGTACAGATCAAGGTGAAGGAGCACTTTTGCAAAAAGTGATGCATTTTATTCGTGAGGATTATTTAATTAAAATAAGATCTTATGGAATTAAACTTGATGATTATACCTTTAAAGTCTGTAAAAACATAAGTGATATTAAACAACAAAAACAAAAAAAAGATAACGAGATTATTTTTTGTTTAAATACGAAAGAGAAGAATATTCTTTATGTGCTTTTTGAAAAAGGGGCTAGACTATATGATGGTGCTATTACAGGGGACCTATATGATTTTATCATCAATAAGCATGAAAGCAAAAATAAAGAAATGATAAACAAGTTATGTGGAAATACCTTAAACACAAATCTACTGAAGAGAAATATTTTAAACTCTGTTCTGAGAGAAGACTCCATTAGTCCATGCGACCTAAAGTACTACCCTCTATGCCTTCAGCAGGCAAGATTTGAGATGCCAGCGAAACATCCTAAGGTGTTTTCTTCGTTAGGGGCAGGCTTGAGCGATGATCCTCAATTTTATTTCAAAAATACAGATGAAGCTAAAGAGCATGTAAAAATTTTTTTTAAAAGTTTCAATGTAATACAAAGTGAAGATAAAAAATTCCAAAATTTTCAGATGGAAAAACAAGAAGCTATTATATTAAGTAGCTTCAAAGAAGGTGCTTTGATGACGTTAAAGCTAAAAAAACACATGCGTACTGTATTTGAATATGTAGGGCAGGATGAATGTTTAGATAAGGCGCTTTGTGATCGCGTGCTTTCGGCGATTGAAAATCCTTCCCCAGTTTGCTTCTCATTTTTTCTTTTACAGAAGAAAATATTAGGTCAAGAAGAAAAAGAAAAAATATGTTTGGTTACGATTAATAGCGATTTTAGTAAATTGAAAGACGGTACTCAATCGCATAAAAAAAGCCATGAATTATTCCAGCTTGACATTCAAAAAACAGTAGATCTGCTTAACCAAAATCTAGATAATGAATATAAATTTGAGTATTATGCTAAAGAAACAGTTGGCGTCAATTTGGTCTTAGATCAAGTAAGCAAGGTGATTTCTGGAGAGTGTAAGCCACTTGATGTTAACTCGTTAAATTTACAAAATCCTTCTCGAGCATGTGCTGAAAAAAAAATGATAGCTTATTGGATTGCTCAAATTAAAGATAAGACAGTTGAGTCATTAGAGATGGAAGGATCGGCTAGTTTCTTTAAGTATATAGATGAAGCTCAAGATAAATTTTCACCTTGCTGCCAAGATTGCCAGATTAATAAAATACCAGTTTTAATTTTCTTTAAACATCTACAAGATAAAAAAGCGAAAGCTATGCTTAAACAAGCATCAGATCGCGTGCTTGATGAAACTGCAGTAGCAGATGCAGCATGTTCCGTTGCTGCCCATCCCGCCCTATCATTAAGCAGGTTATCCGCGGCTGCGGCTACTGATATTGATGAGGCAAAGAGCGAGAGCGGCAAGCAAAAAAAAGGTAAAAAATTATCTTTTTCGTGCCAATAGCATGCTATCTCGGATGGTAAGCATTACTTGTTCGACGCGAGAATCGGCTTTAATTTAGATCCTGATATCCCTGTGGATAAAAACATAATTTTTAAAAAAACGGCTGTTGATAATCTAACCTGTGGATAAATTTTAGGCGAAAAAAGCAGCCCTTAATAGGGGGGATGTTTGAATTTAATTTTAAAAATTAAGGAAGTGAATTAATCAAATTTTGATTACAGTACTGAGGTAAGAGAATTTTTCTTTCCTCATCGGCTTGAGCATATGGAAGATGAGTTAAGATATACCTAAAATAAGCATAGGGCTCTAAATCATTTGCTTTCGCCGTTTCAAGTAAGCTGTAAATGATCGCAGAAGCCTTGGCACCAGTTTCTTCTTCCTAGGGCAAAAGGTTTAATCATTCTTTCTGTGTAACTACTCGCACCCTTCAGACAAGTTCACCAGCAAGTGCCATCTGAATTGCAATTAAAGGATTATAACCTTTGGTTGCCATGGTCTGCAAATAGCTGGAAATGCGACAATAAGCTTTTGCATACAGCTCTTTTCTGAAACAACCAGATACT
>CANJMM010000009.1 GCA_947475765.1 Legionellales bacterium
AATAAGCCACCTAAATTAAAGCAGCTTTCACCAGCAGTGTATATAAACCCACCAAAAGTAGGTCAGATTCATTTAGAAAATATTACAAATAATAGTGGACAAAAAGAAGATATTTTGGCAGGATAATCCGTACTAAGTTCGTAAGAACTTTGTCTCACTTTCCCTGACACATTCCGCTCTGCACCCATTATCACACTCAGATTACGTGCCATTATCAACGTTTGATCTATACATCCTTCTAGCATCGCTTTAGTGCTAACAAGACCTTCTTCTCTTGCTTCACTCGCTAGACTAGATCCAGCAGAATAGGCCATACCAGCCACACCACTCACCGCACCGCTTAACAGCTGATAGGCCTGACTCTCCGCTGCTGTCGGCGACGGGTTTAAATCCAGAAAAGCTGAAAATGCTGTCTCTGAAGCCAAGGCTGTTTCTAACCTAGCTCTAACTGCTTCTGGTTCTGCTGCTGCTTCATGAGTCCTACCCTGATCATCCATATATACCCCATCATTTATGATTTATCATTGCATTAAATTAAGGATAGGTTATAGGGGGTAATATTTAAAGTAAAAATGAGCTGTTTAAATAAAATACAGGTTATTTTTCTAGCGCTAAATCATCAAAACCAAAAGTAAAATAAAGTGTTTTGCTCACCCATTCTCTATCAAATTGTACCGGCGCAGAGGCGGATTTTTCAGCCCGCGCGCCGCTCATCATGGCCATTGGGGCTTGCGCATAAGGTATCGATTTTTCTGGCGCCCATTCTGACACTTGACGCAGCTTTAAATTTTGAATTTTTTCCACGCCAAACAAGGCTTTTAATTTTGATCTGGCGTTGTCTAACGCCATGCTCATGGCCTGTTGTTCTAATTCTGCTGTTTTTTGATCTGAAACATTTGGAATGGGACTAGACAAGGTGACATAGGTAATAGACGACTCCATCATGCCTCTAGGTTCTGCGCTAAACAACGCATAAACTTGACTTTGAATTTCATTGAATAATAATTCAAAATTTTCAACTTCTTGTGTTCTAAAAGTAATATTATTGGTTTTTTGAAAGGTATTAGGGCACACTATTTTATCTTGATAATATTGCTGGTAAGCGCTAGTATAGCCCCCTAAAGAAATGACTTTATTATGATTATTTTCTTTATTTATTTTATTTATTTTTGTATTTAAAAAATCGACTATTTTTCTGGCCGCTTCATCATTGGCTTTTCTCGCTTCTGCTGGGTGACTATAACATTTAGATTCTACTTGAATGCCAAGTTCCACATAATCGGGATTGGCCAATACTCGCCCCTGCCCCATTATCACGGCTTCAGCCCCAAATGCAGTGCTACATACGCCCATTAAGCTTAATAATAATATACGCATATTTTATCCCTTGTTATTTCGCCATTTTATAGAACAGCCCATGCTCGAAAATTGCTCAATAGGCCCTTGGCCTGTTTTTGCAATCAGCCGCATGGCCTCTACTAATTCTAATTTGGCTTCTGCTGGACGCTCACCTTTAGAAAAAGCATCTAATCTGCCGCGATAGCACAATTCCCCTTGTGCATTATAACCAAAAAAATCAGGGGTACAGATCGCACCAAAATTTTTAGCGACTTCTTGGGTTTCATCGAATAAATAAGGAAAAGTAAAGCCAAATGCTTTACTGACTTTTTTCATGTGACTCATATTATCCTCAGGATAATCATTAGGATCATTTGAACTGATGGCGACGACGCCAATATTATCGGCTTGTAATATTTTTACATCACTCACTAATCTTTGTTGTATGGCTTTAACATAAGGACAATGATTGCAAATAAACATGACTAACAGCGCTGCCTTGTTTTTAAAATCAGCTAACTGGTGAATTTTGTCATCTGTGCCAATTAGCTTAAATGTTGGGGTTTTTAATCCTGTTTGTACCATTGGGGTCTGTAATAAAGCCATATATACCTCTGTTTATTTAAGGCTAATTATCTATAATGAAAGAACATCTGTCAAACAAAGTATAGAGGGAATTTTTATCATGCCCATCTTCTCTTTTCTTATTTTACCCCTCTATTTTTTATTTTCCTATTCCCTTAGTTTTGCTTCCGATTTTCCTCTTTCCACTGAAATACAAATAGGCAAATTGCAGCATTTTTTAATAGACGCACCTAAAGGCATTTATCTGACCATAGGAGGAGAAAGGGGCTTTAAAGCAGCTTCCATGATGCCTAATATTACTGAACTGTGGCTAGTAGATATATCTGATGAGATCCTAAAATTTAATCAAATTAATGCTGAATTACTTAAATCCCCTGATCGTTTAAAGTACTTAAATTTAAGATGGGACGCAAATTTTGAGACTTGGCAAAATCAAAAAGTTAATTTAAGCCAAGAAGCCTTTACTTGGTGGGAACAACATATTCGTAACTTAGATAAGCTAGATTATCCGCTGCCAGAATATTTAAATAAATGGAACAAAACGCCACCCTGCCCTAACAACAAAGCAAAATTAGATTTAGCCAAAATAATCGATTATAAACAAGGCAATTATTTATTTAATGATAAATTATATGCAAAAATAAACCAGTTAGCACTAAATAATAAAATCAGACTTAAAAAAATAAATTTAGAAAGAAAAGAAGAAGTCGAGATATTAAAAACAGAATTAATCAAAAATCAATTAAAAATCAGCATTCTAGATCTCAATAATTTATATTTTTCAGGCTATATAGGTGAACAAAACTATATTGAACTCGTAAAAAGTTTACTGCCTTATGGCGAATCAGACGCTATTCTTATTGCTATGTCTAATTATAAAAAACTAGCCTGTGCACAATTTCAGTTCTATTTAGGGTTTACCTTTGGGCAGATAAAAAAATGGCCGCCCGAGTTTAAAATGCAATATTTTATAGACAGCATCCCTGAAAACATAATTGACCTAATAGAGGGACGATTATATAGAGAAGCCGATATTTTGCCTTATTTTTAAGAATAAAGCCTAATGATAACCAGAAGCTTTCTTATAAAACACTCTTTGAGCGCGTGTAGAATTGCGTACAGCACGCTCCTGCGTGACACCCTCTGATACTTGCGTATCAAATATCGGAATATACGTTTCCCTAAGAGGCGGCAAAACAAATGCCTCTTGAGGTGGCTCCACTCTATTTTCGAGCTCTACTGAATCTGAATCTGAATCTGAATCTGATGATTTTGAGCCAAACATTTCGGGATTATCTAAAGTATACAAAGATTTGAATTTAAATCGAAATCTTGCCCTAATGCCCCAAAGCTTTTTCATGAGTAGCCATAGGGCATAACCAGACAAGGCCGCAACCCCTACGGTTAAGAAAATTTTGGATAAAGGCTTAGAACGTAATGGGACTAAAAAAGGCGCTGCATATTGAAACATAGACGCTATTTGGGTGGCCACATAAACACGGCAACCTGAAGCTATCATCAAGACCGATCGGATAGCACCAATCGCTAACTGACGAAAATAAAGAATCCGTTCTCTTAGACCGTTCATTTCTCACACCCTTGCTTTTTACTTTATATAAGCTTGTTTATATAAGCTTGAATTGCATGATTTAATTATAGTCAACTTAACTTAAAACGTGAGAAAGAAATGAGAATGAATGATTATGTTGAATGGCTGTAATATGCTATTTTAGAGTTCAGATTTAAAATTCAGATTAAGTATTCAGAAGTTAGCTAACTTTTATTACTGGATTTAAAAAACTAACACTATATAATAGCATGGCTAGAAAAATGACTTACAATAATAATGCTTATGATTTTACCTCTGAATCGGTTTCTGAAGGTCACCCAGATAAAATTGCCGATCAAATTTCTGATGCTATCTTAGACGCCATTTTACTGCAAGATAAACAGGCACGCGTGGCCTGTGAAACTTTAGTTAAAACCGGGATGATTTTAGTGGCAGGTGAAATGAGCACGCATGCCTGGGTAGATATTGAAGATCTCAGTCGTAAAGTTCTCAAAGAAATTGGCTATACCCAAGATATGGGCTTTAGTTATGATACCTGTGCTATTTTAAATGCCATTGGCAAACAATCGCCTGATATTGCGCTAGGTATCAATAAAGCCTCTCCTGCTCAACAAGGCGCTGGCGATCAGGGCATGATGTTTGGCTATGCCAGCAATGAAACAGACAGTTTTATGCCTGCCCCTATTTATTATGCACATTTACTGATGGAAAAACAGGCTACTATTAGAAAACAAGGTATTTTGCCCTGGCTCAGGCCCGATGCCAAAAGCCAAGTAACCTTCCACTATGAAAATAATAAGCCTGTGTGTATTAAAAGCATTGTATTATCTACACAACATGCACCTGATGTACTCCAGGCTGATATTATCGAAGGGGTAATGGAAGAAATTATTAAGCCTGTGATACCAAGAGCATTTTTAAGCCCCCAAACAAATTATTACATTAATCCTACTGGTCGATTTATTATCGGTGGACCTCAAGGCGATTGTGGCCTTACGGGTAGAAAAATAATAGTCGATACTTATGGTGGCATGGCAAGACATGGTGGTGGCGCCATGTCGGGAAAAGATCCCTCTAAAGTAGACCGATCGGCTGCTTATGCCGCAAGATATGTCGCTAAAAATATTGTTGCCGCAAATCTAGCACAAAAATGCGAAATCCAAATAAGCTACGCCATAGGCATTGCTCAACCTCTTTCTGTGTATATTAATACTTTTGGCACAGGCAGTATTCCTGACGAACAAATCTTAAAAATTATTGATAGGGTATTTGATTTAACGCCTTATGGTATTATTACGAGTTTAAACTTATTAAATATACCTTATTTTCCCACTGCTGCTTATGGCCATTTTGGTCGTTCAGGGCCAAATTTTACTTGGGAAAAAACCGATAAAATAGCAGACATCCATGCGGCATACTAGACTTTATCATCCTCAGGCGTTAACGCTAAATAGCCCTGTTATTTTAACAGAAGAAAAAAGTCATTATTTAATTCAAGTCATGCGATACACGATTGGACAAGAATTGATATTATTTCACCAAGTCAATAAAGAATTTTTTGGGAAAATTATTGCCATAGAAGGCAAAAAAAAACCAAGGGTAACAATCGATATTTATGCTGAAAAAATAACGTCGACAGAATCTAAATTGGAAATCACCTTGATACAGGGGCTCGCAAAAAACGATAAAATGGATTGGATTGTTCAAAAAGCGGTAGAATTAGGGGCAGCTGAAATTTATCCGGTCATCACAGATTTTTCAGAAGTACGATTAAACCCAGAACGCCTGTTAAGCAAACAACAACACTGGCAAAATATTGCGATTTCGGCAGCCGAACAATCTTTGCGTACACACGTACCCATGATACATGGGCCTCAAAAAATAATAGATTGTCTAGAAAATATAAAGCTTGAAATACAGGCAAATCCTATTTTTTGCCTACACCCTCATCCACCTGCCGTAAGCTTAACCAAACAATTAGAGGCCTTATCTAGCCCTAAAAAAATCACGCTACTTATTGGACCAGAAGGCGGTTTTTCTCCTAAAGAAATAGCCTATTTTGAGCAAGCACGATATTCCCTTGTGACTTTAGGCCCTCGAATACTTCGAACCGAAACTGCTGCGATTGTGATGCAAAGCCTCTTGCAGCATCAATTTGGGGATTTGTAATTACAGGGTTAAGCTACATTAGGCCGCGTTATCAAGAGAAGCGCCCACCACAAAGCCAACCATACCGCCAATTGATCCAAGAATCAGGGTCACATTGAAGAGTGTCTTAATATTAGGAGCTGAGAACCCCTCTATTCCTGCCATAGAAGCGCCCCAAGCGGCTGTACTTAAAGCCCCCACCACAGTTCCCATACAAGCATAATAAACCATCCCGGCAGAGACTATTTTTACTTCCGCGTTTTTTAATTCAATCATGCTTAAGCTCCCTTACTTAATTAAATTAAATTAAATTAAATTTAATTTAATTTAATTTAAAATTATACAACTGATTTTGGAAAAGCGATTAAATTTCTGTTATGATTTAACCCAGTTGAAGATCTTAAGTATTTTGCTTAAATATCTTGCTATAGGCTTGGAGTGTTGATAAATCCACATGCGTGTACCTTCGTCTTTACGAGATTGTTTTTTGGTCGCAATGCCTGGTCTAAAAGATCCTAATTTTGCTCGTTCCGTAACTTATATTTTTGAACATTCTGACAAAGGTGCCATGGGCATTGTCATCAATCTGCCGCTAACCATTAGCTTACAAGATATTTTTGAGAGCATGGCCATACACTCAGAACCTAATATATTTAGCCACATACCTGTTTTAGCTGGGGGGCCTGTACAACCCGAAAGAGGGTTTATATTACACCCCAATCTGCCTAAACAAACAGGCCCTTCGCCTTGGCAATCTACCCTAACGTTAAATACTTTTTTAAGTATTACCACTTCTAAAGATATTTTAGAAGCCATTGCCCTAGGAAAAGGACCTGAAAAAAAACTGATAGCCCTAGGCTATGCAGGCTGGGAAGCAAACCAACTAGAAGAAGAGTTCAAACAAAACAGCTGGTTACATATTAAAGCCAGCCCTGAGATTTTATTTGAAACCCCTTATCAAGACAGATGGCAAGCAACATTGGATCAAATGGGCATTCACCTCGGGAGCTTATCTCAAGACATTGGACACGCATAAACCCATAAAAATACTTGGCCTAGACTATGGCCTACGAAAAATTGGTGCGGCTATTGGCCAAACTTTATTAGGCACAGCTTCCCCACTTGGCATTATCACCTGCCAAATGGGTGAACCTAATTGGCCGCAATTATCCAAGCTAATCGCCGAATGGGCCCCAGATAGAATTGTCATTGGCATGCCTTACAACTTAGATCATTCTGAGAATGAAATGACAGACAGAGTTAAAATTTTTGGTCAGGCTATCATAAAGAAATATGGCCTTCCTGTTTTTTTTGAAGATGAAAAATTAACCACAAAATTAGTAAGCAGTGAATTATCTGAACTAGCGCATTACAAAAAATCTCCTAAAAAAATCCCTGCTTTAGTTGATACCTTTAGTGCTTGCATGATTGTTGAGTCTTATATTCAAAGCACATTGAGGAAAAGAAATTAATATGTTTAAACATAAAATACAATATCACCCCGATGGAAGTTTAAAGCATTTATTAACCATTGAAGGCTTGTCTAAAAAACATATGCAGGCTATTTTTGACTCGGCTAAAAATATTTCAAACCCTGCCCTTAGGGACGCTTTACCTAAGCATCTCAATGCTATCATTGCGACCTTGTTTTATGAACCGAGCACTCGTACCCGTACGACATTTGATATTGCTGCGCAAAAATTACAAGCACATGTTGTGAACTTAACGGTTTCAAGCAGTTCTGCTCAAAAAGGGGAAACGCTCCGAGACACGGTTCAAAATTTAGCTGCCATGCAAACTAATGTGATTATTCTGCGGCACTCAAGTTCTGGGGCCGCGCATTTTGTGGCAGAACAAACCCCAGATTTTGTTTCGGTGATTAATGCCGGTGATGGATGTCATGCCCATCCCACTCAAGCCTTATTAGATATGTATACCATACAACAACACGTTCAAGATTTTACAACGCTCTCTGTGGCCATTATCGGCGACATTGCCCACTCGCGAGTCGCGCGTTCACAAATTCATGCTTTAACCACTTTAGGGGTGCCAGATATCCGAATCATTGGCCCCAAAACATTGCTGCCCGCTGAACTGAGTAGCCTAGGGGTTACATTGTACCCTGATCTGCAATCTGGTCTAAAAGGCGTTGAAGTGGTGTTGTTATTACGCCTTCAGCAAGAACGCATGCAATCGGGCAATTTACCCATTGGCGATTATTATTATCGACACTATGGCCTTACTGAACAGACGCTACAATATGCTAACCCCACTGCCTTGGTGATGCATCCTGGTCCCCTTAATCGAGGGGTGGAAATTCAATCTGAACTTGCCGATGGCACAAAAGCATTGATTTTAAAACAAGTGACCAATAGCATTTCTGTTCGTATGGCGATTATTGATATGCTGATAAATAACCAAGCGATAAACCAGAAAATAAATCATCAGGGTAAAAAATAAGATGAAAATTAAAATTATCAATGGGACGCTTATTTGCCCAACCGAAGGTTCACCCAGACAAGGTACGCTTCTAATTGATTCAGGAAAAATTGTTGCCGAAAATCATTTGCCTGATTTTGAAGCAGAAAAAATCATTGATGCAAAGGGAAAATGGGTGCTGCCGAGTTTAGTGGATCTCAAAGGCCGCATTCATACCCCAGGGCTTTTTATTCAATATGATAATGGTATAAAAGAACTGGCGGCTTATCAACAAAACGGTTTTTCACAGGTTATCTGCTTTCCCAATCAATTACATTGTTTTGACCGGCCAACGACCATTCATAAATTAAGTGAAGTGCCTCTGCCTATTCAACTTAGTCCTATTGGGGCTTTAACTGTAGACAACTTTGGGGCGCAATTAACCGATTATCCTGCGCTCTATGCGGCAGGCTGTCTTGCTTTTTCCTCTGGTTTAAAACCCATTTCGGATTTAACGATATTACGTTCTGCTTATACGCTGTTAGCCAGTTTGGGTTATTTAGTGATTATTTGTCCACAAGAATATGCTTTATCTAAAAATGGCTGCGCTCATGAAGGAAAAATTTCTACTCGCTTAGGCTTAAAATCGATTTCTCGCACGGCTGAAACGATTTCTTTAGTGCAACACTTAAGTTTAATTGAAGCCACAGGCCTACGCGCGCATTTTACTGGCCTCACCAGCCATGACAGCATTAATCTCATTCGATACTATAAAAATAAAGGCCTAAAAATCACCTGTGATGTGGCCATTGCACATTTGCACCTAACAGATATAGACATAGGGGAATTTAATGCCTTATGTCATGTCAACCCGCCACTTCGAGAAAGTCAAGATTTATTGGCCTTAAAAAAAGGCTTGCTGGAGGGCGTGATAGATGCCCTTGTTTCGGATCATTGTCCTTTGGGGCATGCCCATAAACTGGCGCCTTTCGAAGAAACCACGCCTGGCATGTCCACCCTCGACGTTTTTTTAAAATTATGTTTCAAAACCTATGCAGAATTAGCCTTAGATCAAAATATATCGCTTAATCAATGGGTCGCCAAATTTACCCTTAAACCGCTGTCTATTTTAGGCTTGTCTGGAGGGACCTTACAGCCTAATGCCACCGCAAATCTCATTATTTTAGATCCCAATCAAGATCATTTGATTTGTCAAGAAAATTTTTATGCCGGATTTAAACAATCGCCTTTTGATCAATGGCCTGTTTCACATAAAATAAGCCATATTATGTTACAAGGTGAATTAATCAACGTATGATAATTGCCCCAAAATTATTAGCCAATGATTATTATTTGCATTGCCTTCGCTATCCAGAAAAAATAAGCGTGTATCCTGGAGATAAAATCAACGCACATTATATTTATGATGTGCGCTATCTTGAACACCCAGGCAATTTAACAGAAATAGCTTATATTTCGACCCAAAAAGAAACGCTATTAAGCCAAGAAAGCGTGATCGCCCAAAAAAATAACACCCCAAATAATTTTATGGATAAAATAAGACAAAATCCTGAAGTAATTATTTGTACCGAAAAAAGCCTATCGGCACTCTTTTTTTATTATAAGCGATTTAGACAACGAATTAGTCATACCCCCATTATTATCATTCAAAGCAATCATCTTTTGCCTTTTTATGCCGTTCCATCGAAAATAATGTTACCAAAATTACCTAGCCATATGATTGCCGCCGTACCCTATTTTGAGGATCTCAACATTCCCTCAAGATTGGCCAGCACAGATCTTGACTTGCCAGGTTGGTATGAAGGCAATAGCCTAAGCTTATTATCTGATGGCTATGCCCAAATTTTATCTATCTAAAAGCCTCTTTGTTCACGGCCTTGGCTTTAGCCTCTGGTCGATTAATTAATTGCTCGTCTACTAATTTTTGTAAATCTTGATCTAAAGTCTGCATGCCTATTGATTGATTCGTTTGAATAGTAGAATACATTTGCGCGACTTTATTTTCACGTATTAAATTACGAATAGCGGGAATGCCTATCATGATTTCATGGGCTGCAACTCGTCCACCTCCAATTTTTTTTATCAAGGTTTGAGAAATAACCCCTCGAAGCGATTCTGACAACATAGAGCGAACCATGTCTTTTTCTTCGGCTGAAAACACATCGACTATTCTATCAATGGTTTTAGCGGCTGAACTTGTGTGCAGTGTGCCAAAGACCAAATGCCCTGTTTCTGCTGCCGTTAATGCTAAACGGATGGTTTCTAAATCTCGCATTTCGCCAACTAAGATAACATCGGGATCTTCTCTTAAGGCTGAACGCAGCGCTGCTGAAAAGCCATAAGTATCTCGATGCACTTCCCGCTGGTTAATTAACGATTTTTTAGATTGATGTACAAATTCAATGGGGTCTTCTATGGTTAAAATATGATGATGAAAATTTTCATTGATATAATCAATCATTGCCGCAAGTGTTGTGCTTTTACCCGCACCGGTTGGCCCAGTCACTAATATTAATCCTCTAGGATTTTGTGCCAATTCTTTAAATATCGGTGGCGTAACCAATTGTTCTAAGGTCAATACTTCTGAAGGGATCATTCTAAGCACTGCGCCAGCCCCTCGATTTTGATTAAACACATTCACTCGAAATCGACCCACATTAGGCATTTCAAAAGAAAAATCGGTTTCGAGTTTTTCTTCATATTCTTTTCGGTGCTTATCACTCATAATATCATAAATTAAATCATGTACACTTTTATGATCTAGCGCCGGAAGATTAATTTTTTTTATTTCCCCATCTACTCGTATCATAGGAGGTAATCCAGCCGACAAATGTAAGTCTGAGGCTTTATTTTTAATCCCAAACTTGAGTAATTCGTTAATATCCATTAATCTTCTCCCCATGAAAAACCATTTTTTATGCCTACCACAATATACCTATCCTATTCTACTGGCGCAAATTCACCGCCTAGCAGAAAAATATCAACGCCCTTATAACGCTATCAAACTTTTAGCAGTTTCTAAGTCTCAACCCCTGGATAAAATACGCCTTCTTATTCAAACAGCTCAACTCGATTTAGGCGAAAATTATGTTCAAGAAGGGCTCTATAAGATATCGGCATTAACGCCCCTATGTATTAGCCTTCAACCCCAAATAAATTGGCATTTTATAGGCACACTCCAATCCAATAAATTACAGGCCATTGCCACAAGCTTTGATTGGGTACAAACTATTACGACTATAAAGCAAGCTGAAAAACTCAGCTATTATCGCGGCTTAAGTGCCCCAAATGGTCCTAATTTAAAGCTCTGCATCCAAGTCAATATCAGCCAATCTCCCCAAAAACAAGGGGTTTGGCCTGAGGTCCATTTACTTAGTGACTTAGCCCAAGCTATTGAATTATTGCCCCACATTGAGTTAAAAGGCTTAATGACGATGCCAGATGCTGCTCAGGGCTTTGATGCCCAATATCGTCCCCTTAAGGCTATGGCAGAACTGTTTACTGAGTTACAATCTAGACATCCAAACTGGGACACCCTCTCAATGGGGACTTCTCAGGATCTAGAAGCGGCCATTGCTGCTGGATCTACCCTACTCAGATTAGGTACTGCCTTATTTGGACCACGAGATATTAAGTAAAATTTAAAAATTAAAAATTAAAAATTAAAATAAAATCAAGATGACACAAAAACAACGCACTTCTATTGGCTTTATCGGTGCAGGAAACATGGCAAAAGCCATGATTCGTGGCCTAATTCAAAGCGGTTTCCCTGCCAACCAAATTTTAATTAGCGCTCCTAACACACAATTTTTAGATAATTTTACTATTCTATCCAATAATAGCGCCTTGGCCAAACAAGTCGATGTCTTAATTTTTGCGGTTAAGCCAGATGTCTTAAAATCAGTGATACTCGAATTAAAACCGCTTATTCAAGAAAAAAAACCCCTTATGATCAGTATTGTGGCGGGTATCTCTACTGACCAGATTTATCACTGGCTAGAAGATGAAAAACGTGTGGCTCCCCTTATTCGGGCCATGCCTAATACGCCAGCTTTAATCAATCAAGCCATCACGGGTGTTTTTACCCCCACTTTGTTATCTGCGACTGACTTAGCCCTAAGCCAACAAATTTTATCGGCTATCGGCAGTTATATTTGGCTAGAAAAAGAAGCCTTTCTAGATATTGTCACCGGATTATCTGGTTCAGGACCTGCTTTTATTTTTTATATTCTCGAGGCCATGATCTCTCAAGCCATTGAGATGGGCCTACCCGAAGCCATTGCAAAAACATTGGCCTTAAAAACCTGTGTAGGCAGCGCAAACCTTGCCTTATCTAGCGACAAAAGCTTAAGTTTATTAACACAACAAGTTACTTCAAAAAATGGGACCACCTTTGCTGGCCTTGAACAAGCAAAAGCCTTAAAACTAGCAGAAACACTTCAAAGTATGATTGCTGCTTCCGTTAACCGTGCCAAAGAAATTTCTACAAAAACACATTAGGAAAATATGATGCCCCTGATTACCCAAGCCATTCACTTTTTAATTGTCACGATTTTTGATTTGTTTATCACGCTTATTTTATTGCGATTTATTTTTCAATTTATTCGCCCTAATTTTTATCACCCCCTCACTCAAGCCATTGTGAAATTAACCAACCCCATGGTTTTGCCCCTCAGAAAAATCATCCCCAGCGTTAAAAGCATTGATACGGCAAGCCTTATCCTGTTAATAAGCACTTGTTTGCTCAAATTAACCCTATCTTGTTTAATTCAGTATCACTTATTTCCCTCTATAGGCGGATTACTGATTTGGGGCATAGGCGATCTGCTGCATTTAACCCTCACGCTTTTTTTCTGGAGCATTATCATTCAGGCAGTCATGAGCTGGATCTCGCCTTATCCTAATCATCCTATTTATGCTTTATTATCTAATTTAACCAACCCACTCACGCAGCCTGTTAAAAAATATATTAAGCCTATTTCTGGCATCGATCTTTCCCCTCTTGTTGTTTTGTTAGGCTTGCAATTATTACTGATGTTAATTGCCGCGCCCCTTCAACAAGCCGGCATCGCATGGGCAATATAACTTTAAAATAAAAATAAAAATAAAAATAAAAATAAAAATAAAAGAGCCCACTATGAAAATTGTACTTGCCTCCAGTAATCTAGGAAAATTAAAAGAAATTCAGGCTTATTTTGAGCCCTTGAATTTAACCCTTATCCCCCAATCGACGCTGAATATCCCTGATGCAGAAGAAACAGGTCTCACTTTTGTCGAAAATGCGCTCTTAAAAGCAAGACAAGCCACGCGCTTATCTGGCTTACCTGCCCTAGCCGATGATTCTGGTATTGTGGTGCCTTATTTAAAGGGCCAGCCAGGGGTTTACTCGGCCAGATATGCAGGGGTTCACAGTGATTTTGCTGCGAATATCCACAAATTAGTTGAGGCCTTAAGCCATACAACGCCTTCACAACGTGCCGCTTATTTTTACTGTTGCCTTGTTTATTTAAGCCATGAAAACGATCCCTGTCCCATTATTGCACAAGGCCAATGGCACGGTAACATTAGCTTAAGCCCATCGGGATCTCAAGGCTTTGGATATGATCCTGTTTTTTTTGTTCCTGAGCTCAATAAAACCGCTGCTGAACTTTCGCTCACCGAAAAAAATCAACTGAGTCACCGCGCTATTGCGCTCAATGCTTTTCAAGCTCAATTTACCCAAGCATTTTCATGCTAAGTCTTTATGTTCATTTACCTTGGTGTGTCAAAAAATGCCCCTATTGTGATTTTAATAGCCATGTCTATCATTCCCCTGATCTCAATAAACCGGCTTTACCTGAAGCAGACTATATTCAAGCGTTAAAACTCGATTTAACCGAAAGTTTAGCCTTGTATCCTGATTTATCACATAGGGAAATTCAATCTGTTTTTTTTGGTGGGGGAACCCCCAGTTTATTTTCAGGGCAAGCAATTGGAGAAATCTTAACTCATTTAAGCAAGCATTTTCATTTTTCCCCTCACTGTGAAATCACCTTAGAAGCCAATCCAGGCACAGTAGAACGCAAACATTTTAGGGCCTATCGCAAAGCGGGGGTCAATCGTTTATCTTTAGGCATTCAAAGCTTTAATGCCGAACATCTTAAAAAATTAGGGCGCATTCATGATTCGTTAGAAGCAAAACAAGCCATTTCAATTGCGCGTGAAGCTGGGTTTGATAACTTAAATCTAGACATCATGTATGGTTTAATTAATCAAAGCTTATCAGAAGCCTTAGAAGATTTAAGCGTGGCTTGTGGCCATCAACCAGAACATCTTTCTTGGTATAATTTAAGCTTAGAACCCAATACGCTGTTTTATAAACAACGCCCCCCGCTTCCAGAAGATAACGTCATGCATCTTATCGAAAATCAAGGCGATGCCTTACTCAAAACACATGGCTATACCCGCTATGAAATTTCAGCTTACGCTCGCCCAAATCACCAAGCCAAACATAATCTCAATTATTGGCAATTTGGCGATTACCTAGGATTAGGCGCCGGCGCACACAGTAAAATCACCACACCCACACACAAAAAAATACACCGGCTCATTAAGCACAAACACCCTAAAACCTATTTAGACTGCTTAGACTGTGCGCACGCTCAAATCTCCTTTGTTCAAGAAAATAAAATCGTATGCGATCAAGATAAACCGATGGAATTCATGATGAATGCCTTAAGGCTGGTTGAAGGCGTAGACTTAAGCTTATTTGAGCAATGCACTGGCTTACCCCTTAGCCGCATAGAAAAAATTTTACTTAAAGCCAAACACTTAGATTTGCTTGATTCTTCTGAAAAAATCAAACCCACTAAAAAAGGCTTGCTGTTTTTAAATGATCTGGTCAACTTATTCTCGGAGGACATATGAATTTTTCTTTTTGTTATTTAATCGAACCTAAAGAATTTGCGCATGCTTCTTATTTTTTTATTCAAACCAAACCTCTATTAAAAATACTCACTTACCTTGTTACCATAGGCGTTATTTTCATTCTGGGTTTATTGCTGATTAAATATCACAAAGTAGGCTTGGTGCCTCAAGAATGGTTCATGGTATCTCTGACTTTATTTTGGCTATTTGCCCGAAAGGCTTTTAATCGTTGGATTTTTTTAAAAAAATTTAACAAGCAAGCTTTTTCACAACAAACTTTAAATTTAAATTTCTCTGCCAATGGCATCACGTGGTCTGGAGAAAAATTTACAAAAGGCCATGCCGCTTGGGCGCAAATGCGCTATGCCATACAGCTAAAAAATGGCTTTATTTTCCCTATACTGCCTACCCAATTTCTCTTTGTACCCGAACGGGTTTTTCATTCCCCTTTGGAGAAACAAAATTTTATGGCTTTAATTCAAGAACAAAAGCTTAAAATTAAACCCTATCTACATTGGTCTTGTTAAATAATATAATGTAATAAAAGCAAGGTGACGGTAATATACAATACCGTCATTCCTATACCTGCCCTCATAAAATCACGCACGCGGTACATCCCTGGCCCTAAAATTAAGGCGTTAGCCTGATGGGTGGGAAATAAAAAAGCATTAGACGTCGAAATGGCCACCAATAAAGCAAAAGCCCTAGGATCCGCCCCTACCTCTATGGCCAAGCGAACCACCAGTGGCACTAAAATAATGGTTGCGCCTACATTAGACACCACTAAACTTAACAGGGCGGCAATCACTGCCACCCCTATTTCAAGGCACCATACCGGCACATTGATAAAATCATAAAGCGCCTCTTGAATTAACCATAAATCGGCCCCTGTGGTGTTCATGGCAACGCCTAAGGGAATTAAGCCTGCCAATAAAAAAACCGTACGCCAGCTCACCGATTGATACGCTTCATCAATCTCGATGGCCCCTGAAAATATCATGCCTACGGCCCCAACTAATAATCCCACTGAAACCGGCATCTTCGCAAAAACAATTAACCCCATGCTTAATAATAAAAAAGCCAAAGCCAAAGGGGCTTTTTCTGTTCTTTTTTCTTCTCGTGGAAAATCCGTTGTCACGACCAAATAATCTGAGTTTTTCTCAAATTCTGCCAAAGCCTCCCAGCTGGTATAAATGCCGAGCAAATCTCCTGGTCTTAATACCACTTCTTTTAATTGTGGGCCTAATAATACTTTATTGCCTCGTAATAAAGCCAACACTTGTAATCCAAAGTTTTTCCTCAAATGTAACTTGGCCAAATCCTGACCTACTAATTGTGAGCTAGGCGGAATGACCACCTCGCCTAAACCAGATTGAGCAGGACTTAATATTTCACTGAATATTTTCAAATGATGTGTGGGTTTAATATGATAGGTATTTGAAAAATCTTCTAATGCTTGCTTTTGAGACAAAATAGCCAAAGTTGAGCCTACTTTAATGGCTTGATTCCGCATAGGCGGAAAAGCAAGGGCGCTGCCAAAATTGACCCCAATAATCACAATTTGATGGCCTAGTATTTGCTCCCACTCTGTAATGGTTTTATCTTTTAATCGTTCATCTTTTGGAATGGTGAATTCAAAAATCCCGCCCCCTACGCCATAGGTTTTTTGAAAATAATCTAAACTGGGGCCAATCACCACTGAACTTCTTGGCCCTTTAGGTAAAATATATTTACCTAAAAATAAAATATACAAAATCCCTACTGTGAGCAAACTTAGGCCTATAGGCAAAACTGAGAAGAAACTAAATGGCGCAAAACGCGCACTCTGAGAGGGCATTAAGGCCGCCATACTGCTTAATTGTGAATTTAATAAAATTAAGGGGCCAGTGCCCACAATCGTGAGGGTTGATCCTAAAATGGCGCAAAATCCAATAGGCAATAATAGCTGCGATTTAACAATGCCGGTTCTTCTTCGAATGCGACTAACCACGGGCAAAAATAAAGCCACCGCCCCAACCGAACGTAAAAAACCGGCTAAAACCCCGGTCGATATCATTAATAAAAAGCTAATTCGCTGCTCATTTTGCCCCCCTAACTTTAAAATCCAGTGGGTGACACGGTGCATAATCCCGCTTTTTTCTAAGCCTGACCCCATTATCATAATACTAATTAAAGAAATAACGGCTTCGCTAGAAAAACCTGAAAATAAATCCTGAGTGGGAACCAACTGCGTTAAACCCAGTAAAACCAATACCAAAAACGCAACCAAATCCACCCTGACCATTTCAGAAATAAATAAAATAATCGTAAAAGAAATAATGGCGAAAACCAATAAAATATCAGGGGTCAAGGTTGAAGTCATAGTAAACTACTTTATCTTTTATATTTTCTATCTGTTTTATGCTTTTTTTTAATCACCTAATTTAATCATAGATGAGAAACAGCCCCTTTGTTAGCAAAATTTTGCCTCAAAAATAAGCGTAATTGCACTTAACTCCCCTTTTTTATGCCTTTCTTATGCCTTTCTTATGTCTTTCTTATAGACAAGCCATTCATTTTTGTTAGAATGACAACTGTCATTTTTTTTAAGCAATAATCAGAAAGTTAAGAGAATTCATTCATGCCCGCTCAACAAGATTTTTTACAAGCCTGCCAACAAGGTAATTTAGAAAGGGTAAATGCACTGATTGCCCAATATGATATTTCTGGATCTAGCTGGTTAGCCAGAATGGGGCTTGTTGCTTTGGGTCAAGATTATCTTGATGTTGCACATAATCACAACGAGGCGCTTCAACAGGCTGCCCTAAATGACCACCTTGATATAGTAAACCGCTTACTAGACATACCGACTGTGCGGGATAATGCTGCGGCTGATAACAACATGGCGCTTCGATGGGCTGCCCGATATCACACTGAGATCGTTAGCCGCTTATTAGACATACCGGCTGTGCGGGATAATGCCGCTGCTAATAATAACGAGACGCTTAGATGGGCTGCCCAAAATGGCCACCTTGCCATCGTGAACCGCTTACTAGAGATACCGGCTGTGCGGGATAATGCTGCTGCTAATAATAACCATGCGCTTCGATACGCTGCCGCAAATGGCCACCTTGCTATCGTTAATCGTTTGCTAGAAATACCGGCTGTGCTGAATAATGCTGCCGCTGATAATAATAAGGCACTTAGATGGGCTGCCCAATATGGCCACCTTGCTATCGTAAACTGCTTACTAGACATGCCGGCTGTGCGAGATAATGCTGCTGCTGATAATAATAACCTTGCGCTTTTATGGGCTGCCCGAGGAGACCACCTTGCCATGATGAATCGTTTATTAGACATACCGGCTGTGTGGGATAATGCTGCCGCTGATGATAACAATGCGCTTTTACTTGCTTCCCGAAATGGCCACCTTGCTATCGTTAACCGTTTATTACAAATACCCGCTGTAGTGCAGGCTATTAACACAAGGGCGGGTTTATACGGTAATTATACAGTGATTGTTGAGGCCTTCGAAAATGGTCATCATGATGTCGTCGCGGCATTACAAGCGCGCGGCGCAACTTTACCTGAACACTTAAGAGAACGTGCCGCTGCTCGACCAGGTAGGGCAGCAGCTGTCATCAATGGCAAACAAAGTGTGCATGTTGTTTCTGTTCACGTCTCTGTTTCAGGCTCGGCAACAAATTTAGTGCGTTTTTACCCAGATATTGAAAACCCAGAAACACTTCAAGAACAAATTGCAGGCCTTCAAGCTTGGTTAAACACAGAGCAAGCTAAAGCAAGGTTGCCACATGATCCAATTTCTAAACAAATAAATCCGGCAATTACTTGTGTTGAAAGATTAAGCAAGTTAGATTTTACAGATCAACGCTCTAAAGTAAGCATGCAACAAGCACTGGCTTTAGTCTGGGTGGGGATAAATAATCTAAAGGCCAATGGCGCACAAGCAGCGCCGCTCACTGAATCAGAAATGAAAAACCGACGCGAGAGTTTTATAAGCTGTTTATACGAAATTCAACGTGGGTATAATTTTGCAGACAATGATAGCGCCGCCCCGGTAGATTTAGGCGGAGCAGACAGACCCATTTGTATTCCAGGCGCTTTTAATAAGCTTATCGCTCTGCTGGCGCAAGTAGGCCATGAAGGGGTAAATCTTAGCTTTGTCACCGCTGAAACCTTATTACTTAAAGCACAGTCCTTGCCAAAGCAAATCTTTCTTGGGCTATCTCTAGCAAAACAAGCATATTATGCTAAAAATTGGGAAGCAGCGCCTGCTCTATCTGCTGCAGAAGAATCCCCTTCAGATAAAATACAAACGGAATTTTTTGAAGCATGCAAACCCCTAATGCGCAATTTATTGAAAGCAGAATTTGATGCATTTTCAGCCTCTATTCAAAATTATGACCAAGTTATTCAAGATGCGATGAATAACCTTGAGTATGTAGATATGACTGAAGTCATGACTGAAGAACGGGATCGTATTGCTGCTGCGGCTGTTGCCGCTGAACCAGTGGCTGTTACTTTTTCTTCTGGTGCGCCTACAGGGGCAAAACGAAAACCAGCAGATAAAAGCGGCGATGAGCCTGACGCTAAAAAAACAAAACCATAAATTAACAATCAACTATTAACTATTAACTATTAACTATTAAGAGAATACATTCATGCCCGCTCAACAAGATTTTTTAGAAGCCTGCACCAATGGTAATTTAGACAGGGTAAATGCACTGATTGCCCGGTATGATATTTCTGGCACTCGCTTTCCCCAATTTTTCAGAATGGGGTATGCTGCATTGGGGCAAGATTATTTTGATGTTGCACATGATAACAACATGGCGCTTCGATACGCTGCCATAAATGACCACCTTCCCGTCGTGAACCGCTTACTAGACATACCTGCTGTGCTGAATAATGCTGCTGCTGCTAACAACATGGTGCTTCGATTTGCAGCCGCAAGGGGCCACCTTGATATCGTGAACCGTTTACTAGACATACCTGCTGTGCTGAATAATGCTGCCGCTGATAATAATGAGGCGCTTCGATCCGCTGCTGCACATGGCCACTTTGCTATAGTGAATCGTTTACTAGCAATACCGACTGTGTTGAATAATGCTGCCGCTGATAATAATGAGGTGCTTCGATCCGCTGCTGGACAGGGCCACCTTGATATCGTGGACTGTTTACTAGGCATAGCGGCTGTGCTGAATAATGCTGCCGCTGATAATAATCGAGCACTTCAATACGCTGCCCACAATGGCTACCTTGCTATAGTGAATCGTTTACTAGCAATACCAGCTGTAGTGGAGGCGATTCATCGAAGGGGGGAAGGTTTTTTGAGGCATACCACAGCGATTATTATGGCCTTCGAAAATGGCCATCATGATGTCGTCGCGGCATTACAAGCCCATGGCGCAATTTTACCTGAACGCTTAAGAGAACATGCAGCTGCTCGACCAGAAAGGCCAGCCGTTTTCATCAATGGCCAACAAAGTGTGCATGTTGTTTCTGTTCACGTCTCTGTCTCAGGCTCGGCAAAAAATTTAGTGGATTTTTACCCAGATATGAACAATCCAAAAACCGTTCAAGAACAAATTGCAGGCCTTCAAGCTTGGTTAAATGCAGAGCAAACTCAAGCAAGACTGCAAGATGATCCAATTTCTAAGCAAATAAACCCGGCAATTGCTTGCATTGAAAGAGTAAGTAGATTAGACGATTTTAGAGATGGACGCTCTTTAGTAAGCATGCGACAGGCGCTGGCTTTAGTCTGGGTGGGAACAAATAATCTAAAGGCCAATGGCGCAGAAGCAGCGCTGCTCACTGAAGCAGAAATTAAAAACCGACGCGAGAGTTTTATAACCTGTTTATACGAAATTCAACGTGGGTATAATTTTGCAGACAATGATAGCGCCGCCCCGGTAGATTTAGGCGGAGCAGACAGACCCATTTGTATTCCAGGCGCTTTTAATAAGCTTATCGCTCTGCTGGCGCAAGTAGGCCATAAAGGGGTAAATCTTAGCTTTGTCACCGCTAAAACTTTATTACTTAAAGCACAGTCGTTACCAAAACAAATTTTTCTTGGGCTATCTCTAGAAAAACGAGCATATTATGCTAAAAATTGGGAAGCAGCGCCTGCTCTATCTGCTGCAGCAGAATCCCCTTCAGATAAAATACAAACGGAATTTTTTGAAGCATGCAAGCCCCTAATGCGCAATTTATTGAAAGCAGAATTTGATGCATTTTCAGAATCCATCAAAAATTATGAGCAAGTTATTCAGGGGGCACTAGATAACATTCAGCATGTAGATATGACTGAAGTCATGGCTGAAGAACGGGATCGTATTGCTGCTGCGGCTGTTGCCGCTGAGCCAGTGCCTGTTACTTTTTCTTCTGGTGCGCCTAGAGGCGAAAAACCGAAGAAATCAGAACAATCAGAACAAAAGGATGAAGCTGAGAGTGCGAACAAAAAACCAAAACTGTAAATAAACAAAAAAATTAAATCGAATTGGGCCGGCACGGAGACCGGCCCCTACGGAGCGCTACATTTTGAATTTGGGCTGATACGTAGGGGCCGGTCTCCGTGCCGGCCCAGCGATCAAAATCACCCTCTAAGCATCTCATGAACAACAAATATAGCGATTAAAATACTAGTTACCTTTTATTTTCCGATTTAGAAGGAGATATAGGTCATCATAATTTTTGATAGCATAAATCGCGTACTTCGTGTCCTAAACGCAAGCCTCGGCGCTCAAACTTAGTGAGCAGGCGCTCACCTTTGTCTGGCAGCAACCCTTGCAACCCTGGCAAAATAGCTTGAAAAGTTTCTGCTGCCTCTTCAAAAAGTTGTTGCACTTGCTCTGCATAAGGCACCCAATCTGTGGCAATATGCACCCAACCCTTTTTCACTAATCTGCTGTTTAATAATGTGATGAATTCTGCATTAATTAAGCGTCTTTTTTCATGTCGCTTTTTGTGCCAAGGATCTGGGAAAAAAATTTGCACCCCAAACAAACTCTGTGGCAGCACCACTTTTTGCAATAACCAAACCGCATCGACTCGAGCAATTTTAAGATTGGTTAACCCTAATTCTGCGGCTGATTTAATTATCCGCGCAATACCAGGCTCATGCACTTCCACGCCTAAATAATTCATGTCTGGATTGGCCTTGGCCATTGCCAACAAAGAATGCCCCATGCCAAAGCCAATTTCTAAAATAACGGGATTCACCTTTGCAAATAATTTGTCAAAATTAAGCACAGGGGTGTTTACATCATAGCTATCTAAGGCTAATCCATAATGCTCCCATGCGGCATTCAGTGCTTTTTGCGCCCCAGGGGGAATGCGCCCTCCCCGTTTTACAAAACTGCGAATGGTTCTTGGATGACGCGCAACCGGCGTCAGATCGGCTTGTTCAGTCATGAGTGTCTTACTGCTTTTAAGTTAGTTTGTTGATTATTTTATCATTTTCACGGGCAAAATTAAATGCATTTATGCTACTATGCTTTAATTACTGTGTTTCATAGCCTAATTTATAGCCTAAATAGAGTAAATCATGCCTTACCTAAAAAAAATAGTAAAACTATGCTTCATTTTAGTCGCCATTCTGATTCCAGGAATATTGATTGCGGGCATTGCTGCCTTTTTTTTAGTGGACAGCCATGATTTTAAACCCCAGTTAATTCAACTAACCGAGGAAAAATTAGGCCGAAAATTAGAGGTACAGGGAGAATTTTCACTGCAATTTTATCCTGAGATTGCCCTTAAACTCACTCAAGCCCATTTAAAAAATCCAGATACTTTTGGGGCATTAAAAAATAATGATTTTGCTTATGTAGACACCGTCAAATTAAAAATGGCTTTTCTGCCTTTATTAAAAGGCCAAATGAACATCAAACAGCTTAGCCTAGAGGGCCTCAAACTCCATTTAACGCGCCTTGCGCCCAATCAAGATAATTGGTCTGATTTGGTGACACAGATAAAAGAGACGACTAAAAATAAAGAGACCCCTGAAAACGGCGAAGTTGAAGAACTAAAAAAAGGGAAATTCACGCTTAAACTCGACGAAACACAGCTTTATGACGCCGAACTGCTGTATCAAGATAAAGCCGCGAACAAAACATACCAATTAAAAAATTTAAATTTCTCTGCTCAAAAAATAAGCCCCGAGCATGCAACTGAAATAAAAGGCGATTTTATTTTTATTGCCGATATGCTTAAAACAAACATGGCTTATCAAGCCCAAATGCAATTTAACCCTAAACAAAGTAAATTAACCCTCAATGCCTTAACACTCAAAAGTACGCTGATCAGCAACAAACTCCCAGGAGGAAAACTGGAAAGTAATTTGTCTGGCTCGCTCAAGGCCGATTGGAAAAACCAACAATTTACCTTAGAAAACCTCATCTTAAAATTTAATGACACGGTTGCCAAAGGCTTGGCCACCATCGACTTTTCGGCTGGGTTATCTGCCCAATTTAAATTGGGGCTTAATCACTTCAAGCTAGATAATTATTTACCAGACACACATTTGACGCTGACAGAAATTCAAACCCAAGGAAAATTTAACAACCAAGTGTTAACTTTATTAAAGCTTAAGGCTAATTTATATAGCGGCCGTTTTCAAGGCAGCAGCCAAATTAAATTTGCGCCACAAAATCAATACCAAATAAAAGGCCAATTGGATCAGGTTAATATTCAAGCCTTATTATCTGATCTTAAAAATATCCAGAAAATTTCGGGCTCTGCCCATGCAACGCTTAATTTATCTACGGTAGGCAACAACGCCTCTATGCTTAAACAAAACTTAAATGGCACCATTAATATTGATCTTCAAAAAGGGGCTTTACACGGCGTAGATGTTGAATATTATTTAAACAAAGCACAAGTATTAGCCAAAAAGCTGCCTGCAGATACGGCTATGATTGATCATAAAAAAACGCCTTTTGATAAATTAACCGGAAATTTTACTTTTCAAAATGGCCTTATCTCTAATCAAGACTTACAGGGTTTTTCCAGTTTTTATGATTTAAGCGGCGCTGGCACCATTGATTTAAAACAAGAACAAATTCAATATAAACTCAAAGCCATTAGCCTAAAATCAGATGGTTCTCAACGCAAGTTACCGCTTGCTGTGATAATATCGGGGCCATTATCTCACCCCAATATCATGCCTGACATGCAAACTTATCTTCAAGGCTTTATCCAAGATAAAATTCAAGATAAAATTCAAAAGCAACTTCAAAAAAAACTAGGTATCTCCAGTATTCCCCATGAAAACAACCATGACAACCATAATAATACCGAGGCAATTGACAAAAAAGCCCTCCAAAAAGAATTGCTTAATAAAGGCCTGCAAAAGCTCTTTGGAAAATAAGCGTCCTGCTAGGCACGCCATTTATAGACCTTTATTAAGCTGGTATGATAAATTTGGCCGCCATGATTTGCCTTGGAAGCAACATAAAACGCCTTATGCCATTTGGTTATCCGAAATCATGTTACAACAAACCCAAGTGGCCACGGTGATTCCCTATTTTTATCGTTTTATCGCTGCTTTTCCTAGCATGGAAAGCTTGGCAAAAGCCGAGCTGAATCAGGTGCTCGCCCTCTGGTCGGGTCTTGGCTATTATGCGCGGGCCCGAAATTTACATAAGGCGGCCCAAGCTATTTTCTTAGAATTTTCGGGCATGTTTCCTGAAACGCTAGAAGCACTTGTGTGTTTACCTGGCATAGGGCGATCTACAGCTGGCGCGATTCTTGCCCAAAGTTTTAATGCGTTTGGGGTGATTTTAGATGGCAATGTGAAACGCGTGCTCACGCGATATTTATGTTTAAAGCCCGATGTGCAAATCAAACAAAGCGCCAAACAATTTGAAAGCCAATTATGGGCCTATGCCGAGCATTTTACCCCCAAATTAAGCCTGCTTCATCGCATCGGCGATTATACTCAAGCCATTATGGATTTAGGCGCAACGATTTGTACCCGAACCCAACCCAAATGCACGCAGTGTCCCCTTCAAAAAACTTGCCAAGCACAGCTGACGCAAACACAAGCACATTATCCGGTGAAACCCCTTAAAAAAATTAAGCCCAGTCGAGAAACTCAATTCTTAGTTTTATGCTCTGAGCCCAACCCATCTGCCCTACCCCAAATTTTACTCTCTCAAAGGCCGTCTAAAGGCATATGGGGCGGTCTATGGAGCTTTCCCGAGCTCTCTATGGAGAATCCCCTAGAGCAAGCCTTAGAGACCCTAGGCGTGTCAAAAAAATGTCTGGCCAAGGCAAGTCAGCAGACTTTAGGCAAATACACCCATATTTTTACTCATTTTAAATTAGAATATGAAGCGCATGTCATCATACTTAAAACAAAACCAGCCCATTGCCTAGCCAGCCAAAAGACAAAATGGTATAACGCTCTAGAGCTGAGTCAAATTGGCCTCCCTAGTCCGGTAACTAAAATACTCAACCAAGTAGGTTTTTTAAGATCATGATCCAAAAAATTATTTTTTGCGCTAAGCTCAAACAAGACTTAGCAGGCCTGGCATTTGCCCCTCATCCTGGGGAACTGGGTCAACGTATTTTAAGCGAAATTTCGCAGCAAGCTTGGCAAGATTGGCTAAAACATCAAACCATGCTGATAAATGAAAATAGATTAAATGTCTTAGATAAAGCCACCCGAAAAAATTTAGAAAGTGAAATGATTCAGTATTTATTTGGAGAAGGCAGTGCTTTACCAGAAGGCTATACCCCCCCTAAACAGCCCTAAAAAAATAAGAAGCTTGACTAGTTTTTCAACTTGCCGTTTAATAGCTTCCTAAATTCTGGCCAGATAGCTCAGTCGGTAGAGCAAGGGATTGAAAATCCCTGTGTCGGTGGTTCGATTCCACCTCTGGCCACCATTTTGATTCACAATTAGGAAGTGGTGTCAAATCATGTCGCTCCGCTTTATTTTGAAAAAATATTTCAATACTTGGCAAAAGTATAGCAATCAGCTTATTGCCGAAGCCCTTTCCCCCCTTAGCAAACATTACCGCCAATTGATACAATTTATGCCAAGGGCAGAAGATCAGTTAATTTTATACGAAGCCCTAGATTGCCCCCAAAAACAACTTATTCATGATATAGATAACTTTCCCCTCTTAACTGAGGCAGCCTATTCAGATACGCTGATTTTATTAAATGGCGTGTTTAATCATGCTTTAGATATTGCCGCTATTTTAAAATTTTTACATGAAAAATCAGATCGCACAACGCGTATTTTAAGCGTTATTTATAATCCTTATTTACGTTTTTTATATCAACTGGCTAATTTACTCGGTATACGGAAAGGCGCAGTCCCCCATACTTTTATCACCCAACGAGACTTACATAATTTAGCCCTACTCTCGGGCTTTCAAATCGTTCGTACCCAAACTTGTGTTTATATGCCCTGGAAATTAGGGGGCATAGGAACCCTTATCAATAAACTCTTGCCTTGCATCCCTATTCTAAAATGGCTTAGTTTAAGTTACTTAGTTTGTTTAAGGCCCATTAAGCCTGAAAAAAATCCCCCTACGCTTTCTATTATTATTCCTGCTCGAAATGAAGCGGGTAATATTGCGGCAGCCCTTGAGCGCTTACCTCGCTTTCCTGCAAAAACAGAAGTGATTTTTGTAGAAGGCCATTCAACCGATAATACCTGGGCTGAAATTTTAAAAATCAAAGCCCAATATGAACACCCCCCTAATTTAAGCATCAAAGCTTTGCAACAACCCAAAAAAGGCAAAGCCGATGCGGTTCGTTTGGGATTTGAACATGCAAAGCACGACTTACTGACTATTTTAGATGCAGATTTAAGCATGCCACCTGAAAAGTTAGCTGCATTTTATGAAGCTTATTGCTTGGGCTTAGCCGATTTTATTAATGGCTCTAGGTTGCTCTATCCTATGGAAGGGGAAGCCATGCGGCCTTTAAATTTATTGGCCAATAGAACTTTTGCGCGATTATTAAGTTTTGTGTTAACCGCGCCTTTAACCGACACCTTGTGCGGCACCAAATTATTTAGCCAAAAATCCCATCAAAAAATGATGGCCTGGCGCCGCGATTTTGGAGATTTTGATCCCTTTGGTGATTTTGAAATGATTTTTCCTGCTGCAGTTTTGGGTTTGGGAATAATAGACGTGCCTATTTATTATCGAGCCAGAACCTATGGTGAAACCAATATTTCCCGTTTTAGAGACGGGTGGATTTTATTAAAAATGACCGTACTTGGTTTTTTTAAAATCAAACTCAATTTTTAAGGCTGTAGTGTGTCTCAGCTCAATCATCCGGATAGACTAGAAGAACTTAAAAAAATCATTGCACAAAAACCCGTGCTCTATAATATATACTTACAATATTATCAGTTTTTTAAAAAAATATTAGCCCAATGCCCCTCTGAAGGCCTAGCGCTGGAAATTGGCAGCGGCGCGGGCTTTATTAAAAAAATTCTCCCTGAAATCATTACTTCCGATTATCTTGCCTATACAGGCATAGATAAAATCATTGATGCCACACAATTGCCTTATGAAAAAAACAGCCTTAAATTTATCGCCATGATAAATGTTTTACATCATATAGCTCATGCTGAACAATTTTTTCACGAAGCCGAACGCGTATTACGCCCTGGTGGAAAAATCGCCATTGTAGACCAACATCATGGCTGGATCAGCCGATGGATTTTAAAATACGCCCATCATGAGCCTTATTTTCCTAAAGCCAAACATTGGCACTTTGAGTCGACTGGGCCACTATCAGGGGCCAATGGGGCCTTAGCCTGGATGATTTTTGAGCGGGATAAAAAAAGATTTGAACGCCTATTCCCTCATTTACGCATTATACGCTATCAGCCCCATTCGCCTTTACAATATTGGCTGAGTGGGGGGTTAAAACCTTGGCAAGCCTTACCCGCCTGTGCATGGGGACTCATAGAAAAGCTCGATGCATTATTAATAAAACTCTCGCCGCAATTTGGCAGTTTTGTGAACATTGAAATAATAAAAATATAAAAATATAAAAATATAAAAATATAAAAATATAAAATAATTAAATAATAAAAATAATTAAATAATAATAATAAAAATAATAATAAAAGGCTATAAAATGTCCTGTATTGCTTTGCTCTCAGAATTTAAAAAAAATAAGCTTAACTGGCTTTTTTTAAGTGGCCTTCCCTTATTTTTTTTAAGTTTAAGTTTGTATAATTTAAGCATCCAAGGGCCTTTTTATAGTTTTAGCAATATTGATCCCAGTTATGCTTATTTGTTCAATGGCTTTGAATTATTGCATTTTCATGCGCCTGGGCATACCGATCATCCTGGCACCACCACCCAACTTTTTATGGCCATGATAATTTTAGTCCAATGGCTGTGCACGGCAGTCAAATGCTTTTTGATGCAACAGCCCATTCCCAGTTTAGCCCACTTATTTTTCACCGAGCCTGATGCATTTTTATATACTGCTGCCACTGCGCTCATTTGCCTAAACAGCCTTTTATTTTCATGGGTTTCTTTTAAGCTTTTTTCACTCGGCCAAAAATGGGCAGTGCTTTTGGCTTTTCAACTGGGATTCTTGTTATTTTTTCCGGCCATTGAAAGCTTTTCGATGTTTAGCCCTGAACCCATGCTGCTGACGGGCGTTTTATTATTATGTCTGGCCTTATTCCCCTTTTTATTTACCCCCCCTATCAATGCCCCGGTTGTTTTAAAAGGCTACGCCCGCAATGTTGGCTTAGCTTTAGGCTTTGGCATGGCCACCAAAGTCACGTTTTTACCTTTGGGGCTATTTTTGTTTCTTTTCCCCAAATCTGATTATAAAAAAATAATGGCTTATGCTTTGTTGAGTTTTTTGATGTGTACTTTTCCCATTTGGGAAAGATACCTGAACATGTTCAAATGGCTCATCAAAATCGCTTTTCACCAAGGTATTTATGGCACAGGGGAAATGGGCCTCGTTGATAACACAAAAATAATCGATACTATCAGCGCGCTTTTTCATCAGTCTCCCTTTTTGTTTATCAGCTTAATTGGGCTGGCAACTTACTTATTTTTCTGTGTTTTCGTGTTCAGAAAAAAAAGGCCCTTAACACATTCGTGTTTAATCTTAAGCTTAAGCGCGCTTTTATTTTCTTTATGCTTGACGATTAAACATCCTGGCATTCGATACCTTATTCCTGTTTTATTATGGTGTGGGCCTATATGCGGCCTCATTGCTTATGAGCTAATCACCTTAAAGCCTAACAAGGCTATTTTTAGCTTATTTGGCTTATTCGGCTTATTTGGCATAATCACCTTAGGGTTGGGGCTGTCTGCACAAGATTATCAAAAATGGCATCGGCAAAAATTACTTGAAATCGATGGCCGCGCTCGTTTCGAGCAATATGTTCAGGTAAACCAATGCAAAATCGTGGGCATGTACAATCCCTCTATGCAAAGCTATGGGCTATATTTTGGCAATCAATGGGCCAATAAAAAACGCGTGGCTATTTTAAATCAGTATTATCCTAACAGCGTTTTTTTTGAAGCAGAGCAAGAACGCTTTTTTGGCTTTGCTGGGCCTAATCATCATTTGCTGAATACGGCGCAAGTAGAACAAGCGCTCAAACAATATCCCTGCGTGGTTTTTCAGGGGCAGGGGCAAAACTTAAATTTACCGCCCCATTCTGTTTACGCTGCTCGCTTTTTAGAAAAATCATTGGACAATCATCAAACCCAATCGGGTCAATTTTATGAATTTAAAAATAAATAACCCCATGATTTTAATTATTGACAATTATGACTCTTTTGTTTACAACCTTGCTCGCTATATAGAAGAGCTGGGTTTTAAGACTTTGGTTAAACGCAATGATGCCTTAACCCTAGAAGACATTCAACAACTTAAGCCCTCACATCTTATTTTGTCTCCAGGGCCTTGTTCTCCTACTGAAGCTGGCATTTGTTTAGAGGCCATTCAAAAATTTGGGGCCCATTTGCCCATATTAGGCGTTTGTTTAGGACATCAAGCCATTGGGGCCGCATTTGGGGCAACCATCACAAGAGCAGCCCATCCTATGCATGGTAAAGCCAGTTTTATTCAACACAATAATGAAGGCTTATTTAAAAATTTACCCAATCCTTTAAAAGTCGCGCGTTATCATTCGCTTATTGTCAAAAATGATTCGAGCGACTTAATTTATACGGCTTTTAGCCCCGAGGGCGAAGTCATGGCCTTACAACATAAAAAATACCCGCTATATGGCCTACAGTTTCATCCTGAGGCCATTTTAACCGAACAAGGTTATGCGCTATTGTCGGCATTTTTATCGATTTCGCTGCCAAACACTCAAGCCTAAATCCACCACCTGTAAGGTCGCCGCTTTTCTCACCATTAAATTAAGCGGGACTAATTCTTTTGTTTGGATTCTTTTTTTGGCTTCTTGTTTAATTAAGTCTATCAGTTTTTCACATTGCTCTGGCATCTGTTCTATTTCTTTTGAAATGGTAATCACCAATTTCTTTTTTTTAGTCAAATCGCTTTTAAAATGCGTGTCGAATGCTTTTCTTACTAATAAAACCAAGGCATCATGATAGGCCTCTGCATTATTTTTGGGGGCATCTGCCGTTGCATTTAAGCCATACGTAATCACTGGATTAAGCTTTTGCTTATCCAGGCTTAATGCCTCCAAATTGCTTGCTTGCTCTTTCATGCTAGGCGCCTTAGATGGCACCGCGCATTTTGGCAAGACCAGCTTATCTGCTAAAATTTTTTGCACGGCCATTTCAAGAGAGGGCTCTAATTTTATCTGCTGGCTTAAACAGGCAAACCCTTCGCTTAATAATGCCCTATTGGCCAAATGAAGATAGTTACGCTCAATGGCTTTGTTCAGCTCTTTTAGTGCCGTTGTTAAAATCATGCTGTCTTCTTTGTCTTGCTGATTTAATCGCACAAAAGCCAACAATGACTTGCCTTTTAAGTTTTTCAAAGCCTCTAGACTGGCTTCTAGATCTGGGATCTTTATCTTTACATTGGGTTTATGTTCAAATACGTCTTCTACCCTCTCGTTTAAAACAAAATCAACTGGCTCTCTTTCTTTCAAGGTTTTGAGCAACTCTCGCCCTAATAAAATATATCTTGGCATACGCTGCGCGACCGTGATGGCCACTGAGGCAATGTTTTGAGGCTGCCCCCATGAAGCAAACAGATTTTTGATTTCTTCAAAAACAGATTTTTTTAAGCCTTTTTCTGACAACACATTCGCCAAATCTGCCTCAGTATACACTTTGTTTGCAGCCGATATATTTTGTAAGTTTTGCTCCATTTTTTTATTCTGTAAATTTCTTAAAACTATTTTTAAGCGGGTATAACTCAGCGCCTCATTAAAATCGAGTTGCTCTAATTTTTCTAATTCTGTGATAAAAACAAAAGACGTTTCACTAATTTGTTTGGCCAAATTAAAAAAATGCACCACCGCCTCTTGATTGGGTTCAAACTCTGTTCCATCTTGCTCATACAGTTCGGCCAATCGCCCTAACATACGCATGTTATTTAAAAACACACGTTCTGAACTGATTATTTCTTTTAAAATAAAACCCATTTTTTTATTTTTTTTATTTTTTAACTCAACGCCTGCATCTGCCATCACACACCTCTTTTTTTATGTTACCTGCCAATTTATCGCCTCTACCAGGCCATAACTTAAATTTATCTTGACCCCCTGATGATTAACCTGGATACTCAGGCTATTTCGTAATATAATAAATCTCTTAAATCTTAAATAAGATTGAAAGCTTACTTATTGTTTTTGATGGCAACAAAATTTGCCAAATAAACTAAAATTTGATATATAGTCACCCTTCCCTGATAAGATTGAGGATAGAAATACTATGGGTAGAGAATGTATGGTGACCTGTAAAGGCACTGCTAGCGGTAACAACGTGTCTCACTCCAATCGTAAAGTTAAGCGCGTTTTTAAAATTAACTTACGTTGGAAGCGCTTTTGGCTAGAAACAGAACAAAGATTTGTGCGTATACGCGTTTCCAGTAATGGCATGCGTTGTATTGATAAACATGGAATTGATCAAATCGTTGCTGAGCTGCGTGCAGCGGGCGAACGCGTTTAATCGATTATTAATTAAGGGTTAATCTAAAATGGCTAAAGCAAATACCATTAAAATTATTATGCGCTCTTCTGAGTCGCCTTATTTCTTTACCACCACAAAAAATAAAGCGAATAAAGAAAAGCTCGTACAAAAAAGCTACGATCCTACAGCAGGCGTTCGCAAGCATGTGAACTTTAAAGAAGAGAAAATGAAGTAAAGTTAACTTGCTTTATTTTTCTCAACAAATTCCCGGGTAAGAGAGACTGTTCTCGTGAGACTGTTCTCGTACCCGTTCTCTCTTCAAATCTAGTTTTTTTACTTAATTTAAAATTATTTATTTTACCAATTATTTATTTTACAAATTATTTATTTTGCAAAACCCCTCGCGCATTTGTTTTTTATAGCTTAATCTAAATTTAAAGCTGTATTTATTATTTATTTATATTTATTATTAATTTAGTTAGAAAGGATTCTATCTATATGCGTGTATTTCCCCTAAATACCAAAAACCTGTTACTTGCCTCTTCTCTTACGGTTTGCGCTGCAATGCCTGTTTTCTCTTATGCTTTCCCTGAATTAGATTTAGGGGCGGTTCAGCCTATATTTGGGGTAGATGTGCAACATAGAAATATGGAGTTTCAAGAGGGCTTTGGTGAGAACTTGTGGAAACAAACTTATCCTCAAACCAATTTATATGCTGGGATGCGATTTGGGCGGTATTTTGGTTTTGTTTTGGGGCATGAGAACAGTAAAACTAGGACTCAAACCGTTAATTTATCGGTAGGGGAAACTTTTTTAGGGGTGCCTATAACTGCACCCGTAGATAATTCACAAACATTCAGAGCATCTAGTGATATCAAAGGCACTTATGCGCAATTGATGGGCTATTATCCTATTGGATTTTTGAAATCTACGGAACTTTTTTTAGGCATAGGCGCCATCCACAATAAAATAACCTTAGAACAACAACTCTTAGCAATTGATGATGAGCCTCTAACCCCTATCGTTATAGGTCTGACTTATAGGAATTATAGTGCAAGCAATACTCGGGCCAAAGTAGAATTGGGGCTTCAAAAAATCATTTGTCATCACTTTGGCTTAAGAGCCGTATTAGGCTGGGAACAGACCTCTGGCTTTAACAATATCAAACCTGTTCAAGCTCCAGATGCTGACACAAACATAAACTTAAATGATACCTGGACAGTGGGTGCGGGTTTCTTCTGGATTTTTTAAAAAAACCTACATCCCTCACTTTCTCCTCTGGTGAATCGCTGCCTTTTGATCAGCCGAAAATTTTGTAGGATCTTTTAGAGGAGAAGCGGGCTTCTGATCCTGAGCAGCAGCTGCCGCCTGGTCAGCTAAAAGCTTAGCAGCCGCCTGATCAGCTTGCGCCTGCTTAACTGCCTCAGCAGCTTTCTCAGCCTCCTTCACCCTAGCGTCTTCTAGGGCCTGAGCCTGTTCAGCTGCAAGCCTAGCAGCTTCTGTAGCCTTCTCAGCTACAAGCCTAGCAGCTTCTGCAGCCTCAAGCTCTTTTTGAGCCCTAGCAGCTGCTTCAGCCAACCTAGCATTTTCTAGATCCCTAGCCGCAGCTTCCGCAGCTTCCGCAGCTTTGCTCGCCTTCTCAGCTGCTTGAGCTTTAGCTAAATTTTCAGCCCTCTCAGCTCTGGCCTGAGCCTCTTCTGCAAGCTGAGTCTCTTTTGCAGCCTTAGCAGCAGCTTCTTCAGCCTTTTTATGCCTTGAACGGCGCTTAGCAAGAGCGGCAGCGGCAGCAGCAACAGCAGCGGCAGCAGCAGCAGCAGCAGCAGCAGCATCAGCAGTAGCAGCTAAAGCATCAGCAGCAGCAGCAGCAGCACTTGATTCAGCAGAACCTGGAACAGCCGCAGAGGTAGAGTTAGACAAAATAACAGGCTTCCGCTTATTATCTTTTCCTATAGGGTTTTTAAGATTTTTTTGAGGTCCAGCAGCGGGTTCTTCCGGAGACTGAGCTGCCGTATTGTTGCCTGCCGTTTTATTTACAGCAGCTGCTTCGGATGCTGAGCTTGAATTTGTAAAATTTGCGCCCTGAAATTTTGGTTGAAGTGGATTATTACTGGGGCCAAAAAGAGGCTTGTCGTCCGGGCCAAAAAGAGGCTTGTCGTCAGGGCCAAAAAAAGGCTTACCGGCTTCTGAACGTGCAGCAGCAGCGGCTTTTTTCTTATCCTGGGCACTTTGATGAGCAGGCTGAATAACATCTCTTTGAAAACCCTGTAAGTTTTTCTCCGCTTTTTCACGTGCAGCGGCAGCTTCTCTCTCAGCTTTTAGTTTATCCTGAGCACTTTGATAAGCACTTTGATGAGCAGGTTGAACAACATCTCTTTGAAAACCCTTTAAGTTTTTCTCCGCTTTTTCATGTGCAGCAGCAGCTTCTCTCTCAGCTTTTCTTTGACTCTTAATTTTTTGAGCATCCGCACGATTATCCTGTTGCGATACAGGATTTATAGCGCTAGTATTTACAAAGTTTCTTTCCTGAGCATTTTTAAGAAGACTAGAGTTTCTCAGTACAGGAATAGCACTCTTATTTTGGCGCGCTTGTACAACAATAGCCGCAGCACATGTATCATTTAAGTGCTTTACCACCTGTTCAAGAGTTGACGGTGTCCATTGTTCCGCTGGATATTCCAAAGCTAAGGGTTTTTGAGCGAGACTGCTGTTAAATTCTTCACGAGTCATTCCTGTGGCATTCAACAAATCCCCCTCTATCACTGGAATAATACCATATTCAGCTAATATACTACCTGTGTTAAGATTAGGTTCGGCTAAAACCTCAGCAACCTCATTAAGATCAACACCACCACCAACAACCGGTTGAAATACTGCTTGTGTAGGATTATTACCAGATCCTGAAAGCCAATTTGCCAGCGCAGCAGCAGCAAGGGTCCCCACCCCGGTTAGCGTAGCTATCCCTAATTTACCTAATGCTAGCATTTGTGCAGCGCTCAGCCCTGCAGAACCTGCTATTATTAATGCTGATGCTGATACTGGGTCCGTCATAAAAACCTCACATTTTAATTTGCATATACATTGTTTCTTAGGTTAGATAAAAAATTTCAATACTTATAACTTATATTTATAGTCTAAAACAAACACAATAAATCAATCAAGCTATTTTTTATTATTCTTTCTAACATATTTCCTACCATTATTTTGCTGGGAGTGTTATATTTTTAGATATAGCAAATTAAATAAAAAATGTTCAATGTAATTATTTTCAGGAGGTATTTATGGCAGACTCAGGTAATGCAGGCAACCAAGAAAATGAATATGAACGTGCGCAAAGAGAAAACCCTTTCACTTTTGGTCTTGCTCTTTTTCTCCTCAAGCTTAGAACTGCTGTTCAAAATCGTTTGTCTCCTGTCGTGACTACTCCTGAGGAACAAGTCGAAGCGCAAAGAATAATGGCAGCCGGGGGCCTTACGGCAAAAAACATGCCTGATGTGAATGCACTAGCGGCTAAGCGCGGCCTTAAAAGAAAAGCCGAAGACGACGCTCCAGGTAAAAACGAAGCAGAAAGAAAAGACGCTGCAGATCAAGATCACCAAATGGGTGTTGCTCAAGGAGCACAAGCAGATGCAGATGCCCCCATGCGTGAAATAATTAAAGTTAAACGAAAAAATCCGCAAGCAGCAGCATTGGGTAAAGGTTTTAAATCACACATAGTATCAATAGCTATACAAGAAGAGGGAGAAACAACAACAGTATGGGAAAATCTAACTCATAAGAAAACGGAAAACAGCAAACAGGGTCCCGGTAATAAGCCAAATGAGCCAAATGAGCCAAATGCAAAGAAACCAAAAACACGTAAATAAATTCAAAAAATAAAAAAGATTACGCCGCTATAATATATTATTTATAGCGGCATTTTTTTAGCCGAGGGTAAATACTAACTTAACAGTATTCTGAAGAAGGTTTTAAAGTATAACTCTGTAAATAAACAGAGAATTCTTTAAGTGCTTGAATGTTGCTATTTTCTGCTTCTTTACACCAATGATGCAAAGCTTCAATAAGATCTTTACTGCTGGCATGGGTTTGCCCCCAAATTTGCACTAATTTATCACGCAACTCCACCACTCTATTTAAAGCACTGTGCTGATGCATCACCTGAGACAAGTGTTCATAATGCGCCGTATCTACTAATAATTTATCTCGAATTAACGCCGTTTTAGCTGCCTGCCAAGCGCTGGAATCTAAACCCAGTTCAGTTGCCACCAATTTTTGTTTGGCTTGCTGAAAAATAGGGAGTAATACCGCTTGTGTATATTGCGACAAGACTTGAAAACGGTTATAAAAAACAGCCGTTACGGTATCTGCATCGAGGGATTTCCCGGGAATGATTTTTTCTTGTGGCGAAATACGTTTGACTTTGGCTAATCCCAATAAACTTAATATTGAAATATATCCCCAGCCAATATCAAATTCCCAAGGCTTAATGGAAAATTTTGCCGAGGTTGGGTACGTATGATGATTATTATGTAATTCTTCGCCACCAATCAAAATACCAACTGGTGATAAATTGGTTGAGGCATCTTCGCATTCAAAATTGCGATAGCCCCAATAATGACCCAAACCGTTCACAACGCCTGCCGCAAAAAACGGGATCCAGCACATTTGAATGGCCCAAATGGCAATGCCTGGAACGCCAAATAAAATCAAATTAATCACCATCATGATTTTTAAGCCGGCTTGGCTTTGGGTATAAACCCGATTTTCTAGCCAATCGTTTGGTGTGCCTTTGCCATAACGATCGATGGTTTCTTGATTTTTGGCTTCTTTACGATAGAGCTCGGCACCTTGCCAAAGTACTTTTTTAATGCCGAATATAACAGGGGAATGGGGATCTTCTGCCGTTTCACACTTCGCATGATGTTTACGATGAATGGCTGTCCACGCGCGCGTAGATTGTCCTGTTGTTAACCATAACCATAATCTAAAAAAATGTGACACAATAGGATGCACATCAAGCGCACGATGTGCCGAACAACGATGTAAATAAATGGTCACCGCTAAAATGGTGATGTGGGTCAAACCCAAGGTGACGACAATATAACCCCACCAAGGTAGGGGGACAAAACCATAAAACATAAAGCCTCCAATAATATTTTACTTTTCTAACTAAATTTTAATTCCCGTTAACCTATTGCTTTTTCTGTTGCATATTATAGGCTGAATAGGTAGAAGAAGATATGGACATAAGGCAAATATGGAAGAAACTCAACTTATAGTTAGTAATTTAACCCTTTCCCCTGCTCCCCTGGCGCCTAACTTATTCAACCGATTTTCACTGAGCCTTCGGCCAGGCGACATTTTAGGGGTATTAGGCAGCAATGGCGTAGGCAAAACCACCTTACTAAAATGCTTATCTGGGTGCTTAACCCCACAAGCGGGTACCCTAGAACTCATGGGCAAATCGCTTTATGCTTGCGTAGACCTTAAAAAACACATTGGATTCTTGCCCGATACGGTGCCGCTTATTCCGTATTTTACGGTACAAGAAAATTTAAACTGGATGGCAAAGTGTCGAGGCCTTAGTCATACTGAAGCCCAAAAAGCCATTGATTATGTCAGCGAAAGGGTGGGCATTGTGAATTGGTTGCCCATTTTGGCCAAACATTTATCTTTAGGGCAACGCAAGTTACTGGGCATTGCCGGGACCTTAATTCATCAACCTAAACTGACTATTTTAGATGAGCCTTTAAATGATCTAGACACGCAAGTCCGTGAGCGGGTGTTAACGATTTTACAAACCCTTGGACAATATAGCATCGTTATTTTTACCTCACACTATCATCGTGATTTAGCGACTATCGCGAATAAAATTTTATTATTAGAAAAAGGACAATCGAGTTGGGTGCTGAATAAACCTGCCTATTCTGCGCCTATTACGGCAGCAGAACCCAAAGCCCCTATACGACGTGTCCGTAAAAATAAAAAAATCTTAACGGAAAAAATGGTATGACATTACTTTTATGGTCCCATACTTTAAAACAATTACACTTAAGTCAGGCTGCTTGGTGGTTGGCTATTATTGGCCTCATTGTTTTGGGCAGTATTGATTATAAATTAATTCAAGATTATTTAAGTTTGCTCAGCAATGGCCTTATCTCTGGCCACACCACCCACATGGGCATCACCGATGATATCGTCAGACCCCTCATGGGGTATAGCCTTATTTATTTTGTCTTGGCTATTCCCTTAGTTTGCTTGCAAATTTTAGGGTTTGACAAACAAATGGGATTCACCCAATTTTTACAAACTTGCCCCATTCAGCCTAAAGACTGGATAATAGGTAAATATTTAGGGGCTTTGACTTATTTATGCTTACTTCAATCGCTTTTTGCGATGATGACCTTGATTTTACTCAAAGGCAATCATTTAGACATGGGCTTATTTTGGTCCGACCAACTTGCCTTATTCTTGATTAATATGAGTTTATTGGCCTTAGGTTTTTTAATCGGCAGTCTTTTTGGCAATCCGACTTTAGCAGCTGCTGTGAATTTAATTTCAAATTTGGCTTTATTTATGCTGCAATGGTTTTCGCCTGCCTTAGCCGATTTTTCCTTAAGTCAACATACTTTTGGGTTATTGCATGGCCAATGTAATACCGTCGATATTGGCTTTTTTATGTTGATGACTTTTTTGGCCCTTCACTTTTCCATTAAGCTCAATCATTTGGAGAAAGCGCCTCATGCTTAAGCCTTATCTACAGCTCAGTCGATATTATTTATTCTGGTGTTTGGTGGCGCTTACTTTATATTTATTGCTGAAGCAATTCCCCTATATCATCGACTTAACGCAAAACAAACAACATACTTTAAGTGACACCACGGTTAGCTTATTACAAAAAATTAAATCCCCTATTCAGCTGACGCTTTTTAGTGACAACAGCGACAAATTATTAGCCACTCAAACCCTGGTTCAGCTATACCAACAACACCATACAGTTGATTTCAATAAAAAAAGACCAACAGGCGCAGACAAATTAGTCGTGACCATCGATAATAAAAATCAAGAAATTTCGTTACTGACTCAAGATCTAGATGAAAGCAATTTAACCAAAGCCATATTTGAAACTTATCGTAAAGAAAATCAATGGGTCGCTTTTTTACAAGGTCATGGTGAACCCAGTCCCTTTGGAGAAGACAAAGCCAGTTTAGGCTGGTTTGCACAAGCCCTTAAAAACCAAGGCTTAAAAATACAAGCTTTGCCTTTATATGAAACCCAAGTTATTCCTGACAACACCCAATTATTAGTCATCGCCAATCCTAAAACCGAATTGTTACCCAAAGAGCTTGAGTTAATTCGAGATTATATTCAACAGGGTCATAATTTATTATGGCTAAGTGGCCCAGATGAAACCCCAAGTTTAACACCTTTACTTACTTCTTTTGGCTTAAAAAAATTGCCGGGGACCGTGGTCGATGTCCATGGTCATAAAATGGGCACCCCTCACCCAGCCATTACCATTATCGATAAATATCCCCATCATGAAGCAACCCAAGCCATCAATGAATTAACGGCTTTTCCCTGGACGGCTGCCTTTAAATTATTGCCCGCCCATACAACTGCGCCCTCCCCTTGGCAAAGCACCGCCATTTTAAATACACACCCTAAAACCTGGACTGAAAAAGGCGCCATATCTGGCAACATTGAATATAATCGCGAAAAAGGCGAAATACCTGGGCCTTTAAGCATTGGTTTTGTGCTGCATCAAGCCAAAAAAGAGGAAGGAACTCAAAAAATAGTCATTGTGGGTACAGCTAAATTTTTAAGCAATGCCGCCATTGCCAATTATGGCAATTTAAGCTTAGGCATGATGCTCGCCAATTGGTTATCCAGTGATGATAGCTTGTTGAATATTCCCTACCCTGCTGTTAAAGATTTAAGCTTGCAGCTTAGTCCTTTTACAGGTTGGATATTAGAGCATGGCGTCAGATGGGTCTTGCCTTTGTTCATCTTAATGGGATTATGGGTGCATCAATTTAGACGATATACGCGTAGCATGCGTTTTTCTAACCTAATTAAAGCGGGATAATACAAGCCACAGGGCAAACCACTTGGCACTGTGGCTCATCAAATTGCCCAACACATTCGGTGCATTTATTGGGATCAATTTCATAAATTTCCACGCCCTGATAAATAGCCAAATTAGGGCACACTGGCTCACACACATCGCAATTAATGCATTCATCGGTAATTTTTAATGACATGTTATTTGTTTATCATTTTTGCTTTATTTTTTTCTGCTAATTTTTGAGCCACTTTTTCTGGCACAAAAGGCCTAATATCGCCATTTAATGCGGCTATTTCATTAATCAACGTAGAAGAAATAAAAGAATACTGTTCTGCTGGGGTTAAAAACAAGGTTTCGACTTCAGGCATTAATCGACGATTCATATTCGCCAATTGAAATTCATATTCAAAATCAGAAATGGCCCTTAACCCCCGAATAATGGCGCTCGCACCTTCACGTTGGGAAAATTCTGCCAATAAAATATCAAAACCCACCACTGAAATATTCGGCAAATGGCTTAATGCTTCTGTGGCCATTTCAACACGTTCAACTAAGCTAAACAAAGGCCCTTTTCGGGTATTTTTGGCCACCGCCACAATCACTTTAGCAAACAATTTTGAAGCGCGTTCAATTAAATCCATATGGCCATTGGTAATGGGATCGAATGTTCCAGGAAAAACCACAATTTGATGCAAAACAGATACTGTCATCGATTAGCCTTATCTATTTTTTATTTTATATTTTATTATATTTAAACGCTTGGACCGTCTGAACAAAAGCCTCGACATGCTCTACCGGCACATCTGGTAAAATACCATGACCTAAATTCATAATGTGTCCTGGCGTGGGTCCGTGTTGATGAATAATACCAAGCGTTTCTTGTTCAATGATTTTAGGCTCGGCATAAAGCATCATGGGGTCTAAATTGCCTTGCAAGGCAATGTTATGCCCTACCAGCGCTCTGGCTTGCTGAATGTCTATGGTCCAATCTAAGCCTATTCCCGTACACCCTGTCTTGGCTAAAATATTCAGCCATTGACTGCCTTGTTTGGTAAATAAAATAATGGGAAAATTAGGGTATTTTTCACGAATACCCGACATGATTTTTACCATGGGATCTAATGAATGCAAAAGATATCTAGGCGTATCTAAAATCCCCCCCCAGGTATCAAAAATCATCACGCAATCGGCGCCTGCTTCTATTTGGCCCAGCAAATAAGCAATACTCGCTTTTGCTAATTTATCTAATAAAAGCGAAACGCTTTTGGGATCTTGATATAACCAAGATTTGGTTATTTTAAAGCCGGAGCTTAAGCCCCCCTTGCCTTCTATCATGTAGCTTGCAACGGTAAAAGGGCTGCCACAAAAACCAATTAAAGGCGTATGACGGGGCGTTAGTTGCCTTTTAGCTAATTTAATGGCTTCAAAGACATAGCTCAATTTTTCTTGTATCAAATCTGGGTCAATATCTAAATTATCAATTGCTTGGATATTTCGAATAGGCTCAGGAAAACGTGGCCCCTCTCCTTCTTGAAAAGTCAACGGCATGCCCATGGCATTAGGCACGGTTAAAATATCTGAAAAAATAATGGCTGCGTCTAAATTAAAACGACGTATAGGCTGTAAAGTCACTTCACAAGCTAACTCAGGATTTTGACATAAAGCCAAAAAATGCTTAGCTTTTGCACGAATGGCCCTATACTCAGGTAAATATCGCCCTGCCTGGCGCATAAACCAAATAGGCGGCCTGTCGAGGGGCTCACCCGCTAATGCTTTAAGAAATCGAGTGGTGTTCATAGCAAAGATTGTACTCAAAGTGGCTTCAGAAACCAATTGTCTTGTCTAAAAATTAAAAAGTAACTTATAAAATCAATTTATAAGATTAATTTATAAGATTAACTTATAATTAGCGATTTTATCCCTTCTACCGTAACGACGCGTAGCGGAGTGGTAACGGGAGAAGGTGGCCTGAAAGGCCGGATGAGGGAAAAAAAGGATTTTTAATACCTGGATTGCTTCAGCTCAGCGCTGGAAGCGCTGACTTCGCAACGACTAAATTAACATCATCTCTATTATTAGAAATTATTTTTTTCTGAAAAATGAGGGAGCGGTCAGGCTTCACGGTAGAAGGGATAAAACCGCCAATTTATCATTTAAGCTTAACGCCTAAGAGATAAAACCCCCAATTATAATTTATAAGCTTGACGCCTATGGGTCTCTGTGCTGGCCCAGCTATCAACATTATCATTGAGGCTTATATTTTTTACTTGGCGGCCCTTCTTTTGGTTCATCACTTGCTTCTGATCTATTGCGTTTTTTAGCTTGTCCCTGGCTCATCGCTTCAGAAAAAATAAGGCTTTTTAATAATTTTGGCATTTGCTCCATTTGTGTCTCTTGACGCGCTCTTAACCAAGTAGGGAACATAAAATCTAAAATTTTATGGCTTAACTCTATGGGTATGCCTAAAAAGCTATTATTTGTTATTGTTTTAGCAAACATGCCTATAAAAATATTGGCTATATTGCTTTTAGTCATAGCGATAGTGTCATTAAATGATTTTATGATTGGTCTAAGCGTAGGCTCTATGACAACTCGATTCGCCACACCTTCAGGAGATAGGGCATTTAATAATAAAAAGGCGGGCGTTTTGCAGCGATTGCTTAAGGCATGTTTTACTGCTGATTTATGATTCTGATCAAGGGCTTCTATATTGGCGCCGGCCTGAATTAACCAGCTAATCGTCTCTGTTTTACCATTGGCAGCAGCAAGCATCAAGGCCGTCTCGCCCCTTTGATTAGGTGCATTGATATTGGCGCCAAGCGCCCTTAATTTTGCTAGCACAGAAATATGCCCATTGTAAGCCGCCATTAAGAGCGCCGTGTCGCCATTACGGTTAAGGGCTTGTTGATTTGCACCCGCCTCAATTAAGGCTGCGACCACCTCGGTGTGACCGTGCAGGGCAGCAGATATCAGGGCAGTATAACCAAATAAGGGATCAACTGTCTCTTTATCGGCGCCCGCTTCAATCCATCTTGTTAGCTCATGAACCTTACCGGCCTCTGCCGCATTTAACAATGCTCTATTTTTCTGAGATTGGCTGATGTGTGCTACTGCGCTTATTGCCTCTAAACTGGCATCCATAATAAAACCTCTATTACAAATGAACAAACAGACCGCACTATATCAGCCAGTTAACATCATTTCAATACGGGATCCCCAACAATCCGACCAAAGGTAGCATTCAGCCGATAGATGGCCCAAGATAGCCCAAGATCACCACTTTCAGGGGCTTTTTTTTATTGGACTATCTCTGCTTGTAAACTGGAAAAATCCCTCACCCAAGGGGTGACTTTAGCCTGATAAAGACTCAAAGGTAAATGCTCAGTGGCTTTTTTTGCTTGTATTTTTGTCGCATAGTCCCCCATCACCAACACATGCCAGGTTTTACCCTGATGTTTTTTCTTGACCACCCAAGCTTTTTCTAAGCCATGTGTTTGTTTAAAATTTAGGACTTTTTGAGGCTCGTTCGAGCCATACAGCTGAAGGGTATAATGACTTTTATTTTTTGTCAGAATAGGCTCGGCAATATTTGCCTGCTTTGTTATTGTATTTTTGTGCCTCGCCTTTTTTTCTGTCAATTTTTGAACAGCTGGCTTAGTCACAGGAGGAACAAAAATAGCTTCTGTCGCTAATGGCATTGGGGATTCTATAGGGGGTTCTACAGGCGATTCTATAGGGGCTTCTATTGCTAGCTCAAGAGGCATTTGCTCTGAGGCAATGGCTTCAACAGACAACACAGGCGGCGCTTCACCTCTGCCTTGCCAAGTCCACAGGCTAATGCCCACTATCACCCCTAAATATAATCCATAGGCCACAGGATGCGAAAATACTTGTAAAAAAGAAGAAGAAGAAGAAGAAGAAGAAAAAGAAGAAGAAGGGGGATCAAACCCATCATCTGGAAAATCTTCTAATAAATCAATATCCCTGTCAATATCAATATCTCGCTCAATATCGGCTTTAGTTTCAGAAATGCCTTTGGTATTTATCTCTAGGCTATCAAATTCTGATGCCTTCACGGGTGTTGGTTTGCGTATTTGGCTCTCTTTTTGGCTATCTTTCTGCCAATCTAAGCGCAAATCTAAGGGCAAATCTAATTCTATTATGGTTGAATAGCTGCCAACTAATTGCGTGATACGATGCCCTAAAAATTGCCCCACTAACTTATCATCTCCCAGTAACACCAAATGCAATTGTCGTCTGGGTTCTTGATGAAAATTAACCAATCTAATCAGCGCTTCAAGCTTGTCCAGGCTTAAAAGCTGTGCATCATCTATCCATAAAGTCCAAATTTTTTGAACGGCATCACTGGAGGCAACGCCGGTTTGTGGCCAACTCATCCCAAACCCTTTGGCAATGTTTTCCATCATATTTTCAATAGAAATATCAGGCGTAATGGATAATAAATGCTTTTTAAGTTGTGGGCTTTTATGGGCCAAACAAAAATGCGCAAAAGCGGTTTTACCGCCTCCTTTTTTGGCCGTCACCAACAAAATATTTTGAGAATATTGTATTAAATGCTCAATTAAGTCTATTTTTGGTTGAAAATAATGTTCAGCCAGATGATGTGTTAACATGCTTTATACACTCCTATTTTGCATCCAGTCTTGCACCCAGTATCTCTAAAATTTGTTTCAGTTGGGCGTCGAAATTATATTGAACTAATACAGGCGCTCCGATTTTTTTTAATAAAACCCATCTTAAAGTACCTGCGCGTTGTTTTTTGTCTAATTTAAGATGCAGCATGATTTTTTCTGCAGATAAAGCAATCTTTAATTTATCTAGGTTAATAGGCAAATCAAATTTAAACAGCAGATCTTTTAGGCTTTTTGTTATTTTAGTCGATAAGCCAAGATGCTGCTCAGATAAGCTCATCGCCACTATCATGCCAATGGCAACTGCTTCGCCATGCAAATAAGCCTGATATTCTGTTGCACTTTCTAAAGCATGCCCTAAGGTGTGGCCAAAATTAAGAAACTGCCTGCAGCCTTGGTCGAATAGATCTTGCCCAACCAAAGTGGCTTTTAGGCGAATCGATTCTGTAACTAACGTATTTAATATTTCTGGCTGTCGCTGTAAAATCGCCTCTGCGTTTTCACTCAGCCAATTAAAATAAGGCTCGGAGCATACCAAGCCATGTTTTAAAGCCTCAGCCAAACCTGATTTAAATTCTCTTTCAGGCAAAGTTCTTAAAAAATAACTGTCACAAATCACTTTTTTAGCCGGATAAAACACACCCATCAAGTTTTTACCTTCTGCGACATTTAGCCCTGTTTTGCCTCCAATGGCTGCGTCTATTTGGGCAAGCAAAGTCGTTGGCGCATAAATAAAATTGACCCCTCGTAAATAACAAGCCGCCACAAATCCGGTTAAATCGCCTACTACCCCTCCCCCTAGAGCCATTAAATTTAGCGCGCGGCTAAATTGATGGGTTAATAAAAACTGAAATAGGCTTTGAAAAACATTGATATTTTTATGTTGCTCCCCTGATGGGACAATAAAACAAGCATAACGCTTAGGGGGATAACATTTTAGCCACGCTGCTATGTCTGATGCATAAAAATCAGCAACTTGGCTATCTACCACCAAACAAAGCTCTTGGCCCAAAAAATAGTTTTTAAGCGCTTGCTTAGTGATGTTATACCCTACCTGAACAGCCGTCACACTTTCAGGCATGGGGAAATGAAGGGTTAATCTGTGCTCTGAAGATTTAATAATGCTATAACCTCTTGGGAAACACCTTTCACTGACTTACCATCGGTGCTCACGACAATATCTGCAATTTCCAAATACAAATGTTCCCGCTCTTCCATGAGTTTATTTAAGACTTCCTCTGGCTTACCCCCCCTCAACAAAGGCCTTCTTCTGTCTCTTTCCGTCCGTTTTACTTGCTGAAGGACTGTGGCATAAAAATAAATAATACTGCCTCGTTCAGATAAATTTTTTCTGTTTTTAGCTGAACCAATTGCCCCGCCCCCTGTCGCTAATAAAATACCCTGCAAGGCACTCAATTCTTCTATGATATTTTCTTCCCGAACCCTAAAGCCCTCTTCGCCTTCTACATCAAAAATCCACCCTAAGTTTGCACCGGTACGCTGTTCTATTTCTATATCCGTGTCATAAAAATCTAATTTTAAATCACGGGCTAACTGTCGACCAATGGTGCTTTTTCCTGCACCCATTGGACCAATTAAAAAGATATTATTATTTTTCATGTTGCTCTTCAATAATTTTAGGCGTCACAAATATCATCAGCTCATTACGAGCATCTTGAACGTATTTATTTCTAAAAAGCCAACCAACACCAGGTAACTGTCCTAATACGGGTATTCTGTTGATTACTTTTTGTTTATTTTGTGTGTAAATTCCGCCTAACACAACGGTTTCACCATTGGTCACCAACACTTTAGTTTGTACTTCACGGGTACTCAGTGAGGGTACGCTTTGAGTTCCAACAAGCGGCAGGACCGAGTCTTGGTTTACTTTTAAGTCTAAAATAATATTATCCTCTGGTGTTATCTGAGGCGTGACTTCTAGCCTTAACACGGCTTTCTTAAAACTCGTCGTTGTCGCGCCTGAAGACGAGGCTTCTTGATAAGGCACTTCGGTTCCTGCTTCTATATGGGCCACCTGTTGACTCGAGGTAATTAATCTAGGACTGGCAATGGTGGTGCTCAAGCCTTCCGATTCCAAGGCTTTTAACTCTAAGTCTAATATCGTGCCTCCGGGAAGGGCGGCAATGGTTAATCCAAATCCACTGTTTACCGCGCTGCCCCCAACCTGAACGCCACCTAAAGCCACATTTAATCTATCCAACACACTTGTTGTTTGGGGCAGCACAGCACCTAAGGCAATCTGATTTGCTGGCCCTGTGCTACTGACAGGAGGCGATACTGTGGGTTGATCTGCATTGTGATTATTGCCGGTAAACCCCAATACTGGCTGTTTCCCTGGTCTAAATTTGGCGGCCGATCCCAAATTAATCCCCATCGCTTTTTCAAAATTGTCGGTGACATAAACCAAACGAGATTCAATTAATACTTGTCTGACGGGTACATCAAGCCTTAGCAATAATTTTCGTATTTCCGCTATTTTTTTAGCGGTATCTAAAATTAATAAAGTATTGGTTCTGTCGTCTACAGAGACGCTTCCTTTTTCTGAGAGCAAAGAATTTTTATCATCTTTCAGTAACTTAGCAAAGTCACTCGCCTTGGCATTATTCACTTGAATATATTCTGATTTCAAGGGTGCTAACGCTGTGGCTTGTAAGCTATTTTGCAATTCTAACTTTTCTCTTGCGGCAATTTCTTCAGCGGGCCCAATCATTAAGACATTATCTTCTTGACGTTTGTCTAAGCCTTTTGATTTTAAAATAATGTCTAAAGCCTGATCCCAAGGTACATTACGCAATCTTAAGGTGACACTCCCTTTTACCGAATCACTGGTTACGACGTTTAAGCCTGTAAAATCCGCGATGAGTTGTAATAGCGCCCTGACTTCAATGTCTTGAAAATTAAGAGACAAACGCTCGCCTGTATAATGGCTTTTTTTGATTTTTGCCTGTTCTTTTTCTTGGCGGCTAAGCGATCTTACCTCAAGGGTGAAAAGTTTATCCGTTTGGTAGGCAAGATGTTCTATATCGGGCGTCGATTCAATGATCATTTCAACCGAATTGGCTTTTGTTTGTGTGAGAATAGACTTAACTGGGGTACCAAAATCTGAGACCTCTAGCTTTCTTTTTAAGGCCTCGCTGATTTTAGCCCCTTTAAAAGTAAGATAAATTAAATTATCTTTTTGCTTAAGATCAATAGGCATTTTTTTATCACTGAGACCAATGATAAGCCGACCTTCTTGTTTTTCCCCTCGTTTAAAATCAATGTTCTTAATCGCATATTGATTATTGGCCATACTCACCACAGGTGTAATAGCTTCAGGCAAATGAAAGGGCACATTTGGATTCAATTCACCCGCTATTTTTTTTGAAGTTGGATTGCTTAAAACTAAAAATAAGGTATTGTCTTTTTTATTGATTTCATATGCAGTATGATCTGTTAATTCAAAAATTAAGCGCGTTTTATTTTGCGCTTCTACTGCCTGAGTCCGTTTTACCACCCCTGTATTCATGACGTTTTTAAGCTGATCTTGGGACAATTCATTTTTAACGCCTGGAAAATCTAAAATTAACCGAGCAGGTTTTTCCATAGAAAAAGAAAGAGGGTCTAGCGCCTCTTCACTAAAACCTAAGGCCACTTGAACATGATGCGCTTCTAGATTTGTGATTTGTATGGTTTTGAGGCTATTATTTGTTAAAGCAAAACTGCTCGTTATCACGACACCAGAAATTAAAATCAACCATAACCGTATCATTTTTATAAAATCCTTATCTACTGTAATAGATTCATAGTGGTTGGCCGTTTTTGCCAACGTCCTTGGCTGTCTGGCACCATTTCCGTTAACTCAATTTTATCTTCTGAAATATTGGTGATTTTACCGTAACTTTGCCCCAGATAATTGCCTACGGTTACCCGATGTACTATGCCACTTTTATCGAGAATCAGTGCCCAAAAAACCCCATTTTTTTGAAGCGCCCCCACTAATTTCAAAGAATCTATTGGCAGCATTTCAAGCGCCTCTTTTTTTCGACCCACATCAGGCCCTTTTCCACTGGTATTGGTATTCAAATCAGGCATGGGTGCTTGAAAAGGAGAACGCAGCATACTCGATGCATATCGATGGTTTTCATAGATTTGTACAGAAGGCATCGGCTCAAGAGGGCCCGATGGCCTTTTTTTTACTTCTGCGATAAAAGCCAATAAATCATGATTATCTTGACAGCCTGAGAGAATAACTAAGATAAGACTGATCTTAAAAATAAATTTTAAGCTAAAATTCATGTTGGTTTAACCTCTTCATGCTCTGAGGTATACCGGTACGTTTTTACGGTCATGGTCATTAATAATTTCGAACCATCTTTAACCTCATCCAAAGGTACAATCGAAAAATTATGTAAAGTCACAATGCGCGACAAAGCCGCAACGTTACTCACAAATTCGGCCAATTGATGATATCCGCCGACCAAAGTAAGCTCAATAGGCAACTCAACATAAAAATCAACCCTTTTTTCAGCCAGCAATTTAATAGATTTAAATTCTAACCCTGCAGCGACGCCTTGTTGAGAAATATCTTCGACTAATGACGGAACTTCTGTTTTTTCAGGCAATTGTCTTAATAAATCACCAAATGAAACTTTCATCAAATTCAGTTGCTCACGGTAAGCCGCCAAATTAACCGCTCGGTGGTATTTTTTTTCATACTGACTTTTGAGCTCTACTTCTGTTTTCTGCGTATTTTCTAAGATCGAGAGACTTTTTTGAGTGTCTATGCAAAAACCTAAAATAAACACCACGATGGCTAAACCTACCACTAAAAATGCTTTGATAGGCAAAGGCCAGCTACCAAAATCTTCTAGCTCTAGTTCATTTAAATCAAAAGTAAAATTAGCCATTTTTTGTTACTCTATTCTTCAATAAACGTCTGTTTTGCTTCTAAATTAAAGATAATGCGCTGTTCGTTTATTTTTGCTTGACTCGATGTTTGCGTTTTATCCGTTTCGCTTTCTTTTTCTACTTCAATAATGCTTAATACGGGCAAAGTTAACCAATCGGAAGATTCGATATTACGCATAAATTTAGACACCCTAATATTAGATTCGGCCTTGCCTTGCATATTAATCGTCGACTTTACTCTTGCCACATGTGTAAAATGCAATCCGTCTGGGACCGTTTTTGCCATTCCCTCAAATATTTTAACCACATTGGGTCGGTTAGCTTGTAATCGCTGTATTATCGTCATACGCGCTAAAATTTGTTGCCTTTCTTTCTGTAGCCCTTCTATTTCAATGATTTGTCTGTCTACTTCTGCAAGTTCATGATGTAATATCTCATTCCGAGCAAACTGCTGACTATTGCGTTCCGCCAAAAATACATGTAGCCCAATAATCATCAATAAACTCATTACTGCAGAAAAACCCAGGAAAAAAATAAATTGTTTACGTTGAAATTCTTTAAATTCTTCACGCCAGGGAAGCAAATTAATGGTTTTCAAGCATAACTCCTCATGGCCAAGCCACAACATACCATTAAAGACGGCGCCTCTTCTAATAATAAAGGAACATTAATATGACTGGCCATCGACATACTAGAAAAAGGATTCGCCACGGCAGTCCCTATGCCCAACTCTTTTTGACATTTTTCTGCGATACCTGGCAAGGTCGCTGTATGGCCTGCCAATATAATATAATTTAACTCGGTAAAACTGGTCGATGAATAAAAAAACTGTAAAGAACGACTAATTTGTTGCAATAAAGCATCTAAATGAGGGTTAAGCACCTCACTTTGATAGTCTTCGGGTAAGCCCCCTTTTTTTCTTGCACTTAATGCTTCCTCAAAGCTTAGACCATATCTTCTTTGAATTTCATCTATTAATTGTCCCCCGCCAAATAATTGCTCTCGCGTATAAACCGTACGACCATCATGCAAGACATTTAATGTCGTTATCGAATTCCCTAAATCAATAATGGCGATAGTCTGATCTTTTCCTCTATTGGGTAATTGGGGCGCTATCAAACTAAAAGCACGCTCAAATGCAAAGGCTTCCACATCAATCACTTTAGGAATTAAATTTGCGTAACTTAATAATTCAATTCTTGAATCAATATGTTCACTTCGTGTTGCCGCTAAAAGGACTTCTATGTTATTAGGATTTTTCTTTGAAGGCCCCAAAAGGGTAAAATCTAAGTTCACTTCAGAAAGAGGATAAGGAATATAACGTTCTGCCTCAAGCATAATTTGCGATTCCATTTCATTTTCTTTGAGCGTTCCAAGCACTTCAATGGTTTTGGTAATAACCGATGCACCTGATACGGCAATAGCCGCATAGGGAGTTTTAGGTTTAAGCTTTTTAACTAACCCAGATAAGATCTTGCCTATACCTTCGATATCTTTAATTTCAGTTTCATTGAGGGCTTGTTCTGGTAATAACTCTTGAGCAAAGGTTTCAACCTTAAAATTTTGACCCTGTCTAGATAATTCTAAATAACGAATAAAAGTGCTACTAATATCAAGGCCCACCATGACAGGGGTTTTGGGTTTCATAACAAACCAATCTAATATCATTGTATTTCATTATCCCTAAAAAAATAACATGCATTGTGTAACTATCAATATAATTAACCTAACTAATTTAAATATAATTATATATATAATAGTAGTGTATTAATTTATTAGTTTATGCCAAATCACCAGGATAAGCATTTTGATAATTTAAATGTAATCTTTTTAACTTAAATCATATCCATGGTTTATCATAATTTGGTTAGGTAAATTTTTTAATTTCCTGCTTTCTTGATATAATCCAAACATGAATAAGCTCTATCGAATCTTGCTAAGTGCTGTACTTACTTTTTTAGTTGCCGCCTTATCTGGCCTTGCTGTCTATCTTTTTTATGCAAATGCTCAGCTGCCCTCTGTGACTATATTAGAAGACGTACAACTTCAGGTACCTTTAAGAATTTACACGTCGGACAACAAACTAATAGGGGAGTACGGTGAAAAGCGTCGGCACCCCATTTCCCTTAAAGAAATCCCCCCTAAATTAATTCAAGCTATCTTAGCCACAGAAGATAGGCGCTTTTATGAGCATAGTGGCGTAGATATACGAGGCTTAGCAAGAGCCAGCATCCACTTAGTTATCAAAGGCCGAAAAGAGCAAGGGGCCAGTACCATTACCATGCAAGTAGCCCGTAATTTTTTCTTAACCCGTAAAAAAACTTTTACCCGAAAAATAAACGAAATACTCCTGGCCATCAAAATTGAACGCAATCTCTCCAAAGATAAAATATTAGAACTCTATTTAAATAAAATTTACTTTGGTAAACGAGCACATGGCGTAGCTGCCGCAGCAGAAGTGTATTACGGAAAAGAAGTAGGCAAGCTAACCTTGCCGGAAATGGCGATGTTAGCTGGGCTACCTCAAGCCCCTTCCCTGATTAATCCCCTGAATGATGCCCCCGCTGCACTGAAACGGCGTAATCATGTCTTAAAACGCATGAATCATTACGGCTTTATTAGTGACAAAGACTATGAGTCTGCACGCGAAGCGCCTGAAACAGCAAAGTACTACGGGGCCTTACTCGATCTCGATGCACCTTTTGTCGCAGAACGGGCAAGACAAGAAGTCATTGATTTATTTGGCCCTGGTATCTATACCTCTGGGTATACCGTTTACACCACGGTAGACAGTCATTTACAAGATTATGCCGAAGAAGCCGTGCACAAATCTTTACTCAATTATGACAAACGTCATGGATATCGTGGTGCTCTTCAACATTTTGCCTATCAAACTAAAGCAGAACAACAAAAAGCCCGTAAAATTTTAGCGGGATTAAGGCCTCATGCAAAATTAATCCCTGCTTTAATTATTGAGTTATTCCCTGATAAAGCCAAAGCTATTTTAAATTCTGGACAAACTATTTTTATTCACATTGATCAAATGCGTTGGGCCAGACCGGTTAGAAGCAATGGCACTCTGGGCGCCATCCCGAGTCAACCCAAAGATATCTTAAAACCCGGCGATATTATTTATGCAGAACCCATTGAAAATAACTGGCTATTAAGCCAATATCCCAAAGCCACTGGAGCCTTAGTGGCACTCAACCCCAATGATGGCAAAATTTTAGCCTTAGTGGGTGGTTTTGATTTTTATACCTCCAGTTTTAATCGTGCTACCCAAGCCTTACGTCAACCTGGCTCTAATTTTAAGCCTTTTATTTACGCTGCCGCCCTGGAAAATGGCCTAAGCCCTGGTACGGTCATTAATGATGCGCCTTTGGTTTTTAATGATGCCTCCCTGGAAGGGGTCTGGCGCCCACAAAATGACACCAGGCGATTTTATGGTCCTACGCTACTGCGTATAGGCCTAGCCCAATCTAGAAATTTAGTCACCATTCGGCTATTAAAAGCCACTGGTATTTCTAACACAATGAAAATATTAGAAAAATTTGGTTTCGATGAAAATGCGATGCCACACGGACTTGCCTTAGCCTTAGGCACGCTAGAAACCACCCCCCTAAAAATAGCAAGAGGTTATGCTGTGTTTGCAAATGGCGGATATCAAGTTACCCCCCATATTTTATCCCATATTAAAAATAAAGAAGGCCAAGTGGTTTATGCTGCCACTAACCCTAAAATTTGCGCCACCTGTGAACAGCCTCTTGACACGAGTTTCCCTGGCACCAGGCCCAAAAATACACAACCAGACATAACAGACGTAACAGACATAACAGAAGATCCCTTCCAACATAATAACCCCCATCAAATAATGGGGCCACCAGATGCTTTAGATAATCTTCTTGAAGAAAATCAACAGTTTGATGACATAGATATTGATCATATAGATTATCGCTTTCATTACAAAATAGGACCAGATGGCCATCTGGCCCCTCAAGCAATACATACCTCGTTATTAGCCTCTATTTTTAATCGTGCAAAAAATCAACCTAAAGAGGCTGCCACAAATCAACCCATGCAAAATAGAGATAATAGCCCTGCTGCCAAACGGGTGATTTCACCTGAGACGGCTTTTATTATTTCTACGTTTATGCAAGATGTGATTAAATCTGGCACAGGTAAACGTGCCTTAGCATTAGGTCGAAACGATTTGGCCGGAAAAACAGGAACCACCAACAATAAAATGGATGCCTGGTTCACTGGATTTAATGCAAATTTGGTCGCCACCACCTGGATAGGATTCGATGAGCCTAAGCCACTCGATGAGTATGGCTCTGAATTAGCTCTACCGATGTGGATGGATTTTATGGGCAAAGCTTTAAAAGGCAAGCCTGAATCAAAACCCATCAAACCAGCTAGCCTAACTGAAGTAAAAATTGATCCTGAAACAGGCCTATTGGCTAGACCCAATCAAGCCAATGCTGTCATAGAGTATTTCAAAACGAATGACATCCCTACTGAAGTGGCCCCTGTTTCTAGCAGTTCGCAAAATCACAATCAAAATGACCATCAAAATAACGATCAAAATACAGAGTATGATAATGATAGCCATCCAAATAATGAACAGGGCAAAGCTGCTGAACATACGACGACAGAAAGTTTGTTTTAGATGTTTTCTTTTAAGCGACATTAATCACTTCAAGCAGCTAACTACGGCTTAAAAGAAAAATAGTGGTGTCTTGTTGATAGTGAATTTTATCTTCTACCCCTTTTTTTTAAAGGGGTCCATCGCAAAGCGATGGGGGGTTTTATTTGAAATGCACTTTAATCTTTATTAAAATTATTGGCTTTCTTTTATCTAAAAATAGGTAAGTGCTCACCCCCTCTCAGCACTATTTTAAATGAAGCTTTCTTATTCCCATTTTTTAAAGA
>CANJMM010000010.1 GCA_947475765.1 Legionellales bacterium
ATTAAAGGCGCATGATCGGAAAAACGGGTGGTTTTATAAATAGTCGCCGCTTGAATCTTTGCTGCTAGGTCGGGCGTGACGATTTGATAATCAATACGCCACCCAGTATTATTTTCATAAGCACGACCCCGATTAGACCACCAAGTATATTGTTCTGGCTCTAAATTGATTTGCCTAAACCCATCTACCCAACCCGAAGCCAATAAACTATCGAGCCAAGTACGCTCTTCAGGCAAAAATCCTGAGGTTTTTTGATTGGTACGCCAATTTTTTAAATCAATGGGTTTGTGGGCAATATTCCAATCCCCACACAGAATATAATTTCTACCGCTGCTTAACTGTTTGTTTAAAATAGCCCCATATTTTTCCATGAAAATATATTTTTGCGCTTGCCTGCCTTCACTGCTGGTCCCTGATGGCATATATAAACTCACAATACTAAGCTTTCCAACTTTAACTTCTATATATCGTGCTTCGGTATCGGCTAAGGCAAAACCTAAGGTTGTGATGATTTCATCTGGCTGCCTTTTGCTATAAATCGCCACCCCACTGTAGCCCGGTTTTAAGCCGTCTAAATAAAAAATATGGTAACCCTTAGGATGAAAAATAGGATCGGTTAGTTGATGAACATGGGCTCGCGTTTCTTGTAAACAAACAAAATCTGCTTCTGTCGTGGCTAACCACTCAAAAAAGCCTTTTTTGGCCGCTGCACGCACCCCATTGACATTCGCCGTTATCACTCGCATAGTATCCACCCATGGAAAATTATCAACGACAGTTTATCAAACTCGCGCTCGAGTATCACGCCTTAAAATTTGGGGCATTTACCCTAAAATCTGGGCGCGTGAGCCCCTATTTTTTTAATATGGGCGAATTTAAGAGCGGTTTTGCCTTGCAACAACTGGGTTTATGTTATGCACAAGCCATTCAACAAGCCAAAATAAGCCAAGCATTGGCTTTCGATGGCTTATTTGGCCCCGCCTATAAAGGCATTCCCCTTGTGGTTGCAACTGCTATAGGCTTAAATCAAGTCGCAAAGCTTGATTTGCCTTATAGTTTTAATCGCAAAGAAGCCAAAACCCACGGGGAAGGAGGCCATATTGTTGGCGCCCCCCTTCAAGGCCAAGTGTTAATTATTGACGATGTGATTACCGCAGGAACCGCGGCAAAAGAAGCCATTGATCTCATCCATGCCCATGGCGCCAAAGTCGCTGGCTTGGTCGTTGCCCTAGATAGACAAGAATGCGCTCCCGAAGACCCATCGCGCTCTGCCATTCAAGCCTTAACCGCGCAATTTAAGCTGCCTGTTATTAGCTTGGTGACCTTAAGTGACATTATTGCTTATATTCAAGATTCTCCTGATTTTAAAGCCTATTTACCCGCTATTTTAAGTTATCAAAATCAATACGGCATAAAATAATTAACTGAAAATTTATTCAGTTGATTTAGCTTTGATTTAAATGTTAGATTGTTAACTAAGGTCTATTTTCTAAGCTCTGCCTAAGCGCTTTGAGCAGCTTGAGCAGTCGGGGGTAAATCATGTTAACTCTAAGACGTTTTATTTTATGCAGTTTATCTTTAAGCCTATTCAGCATAAGCTTTTGCATCCCCATTGCCCGAGCAGATAAAATGCCTACTACTACTATTACCACCACTTATGACTGTATTATGCCTGAAACAGGTGAACATTATTTAACGAATGTACAAGCCAGTATCCCAAAAGACTGCACGCACCTCAAGATTAAAACCTTTACGCTGCCTCGTTCCGAAGTAAATGGCCCAAGGGCCACAGAAGCAGCACCATTACACACCCAAAATCCGGCCTTATCTGAGCAGCGCTTATCTGATAGCTTATCTGGCAGTTTATCTGGCCTCTTTGAAGATAATCGTCAAGATAAATGTTTTGCCTATCAATCTCGAATAGCAGAAGCACGTGCAGACAGAAAAAATGATGTCAAACTAAACCGTCAAATACAACGCGATTTAAGCCAAATGCAATATTATTGCCGATAAGCACCTAAAAATCAAAGCGTAAACTGGGCTCTATTTTTTCCATGGCTTGTTTGAAAAAAGATTGTATGGTGAACAATGCTGCCTCTGTCACTGCCTCAAATCTTAACACTAAATTTGGTGTGGTATTGGACGCCCTCACTAAGCCCCACCCTGTAGGCCATTCTATTCTTAGGCCATCAATAGTAATCATTTGAATAGGCTTAAAATTAATATCAAGCTTAGCGTCAGTATCGGCCCTATTGAGCAATAAAGCTTTTTTTAATTGTTCTATAAAAATAAATTTTTGTGCATCGGGAAGGGCAATATTTATTTCAGGGGTACTGATGGCATTGGGCAGCTGCGCAAATACTTCAGATGCAGATACAGGAGACTCTGCTAAAATTTCAAGTAAACGGCAAGCCGCATAAATCGCGTCATCGAAACCATACCATCTATCTTGAAAGAAAAAATGACCGCTCATTTCTCCGCCCAATAAAGCCCCGCTGGATTTCATTTTGGCTTTCATAAAAGAATGGCCCGTTTGACTCATTGTCGCGATGCCCCCTGCCTTTTGAATCACGTCGCTTAAATGCGAGGAACATTTTACATCGTAAATGATTTCTGCGCCGGGTTGTTTGGCTAAAATAGCCTGTGCATAAAGCATTAACACTCTGTCTGGCCAAATGATTTCCCCTTGGTTGGTGACCACGCCTAATCTGTCCCCGTCTCCATCAAAAGCTAAGCCAATATCCGCTTTATGATGCCTCACTGCTTGAATTAACGCTTGTAAATTTTCAGGGCGACTGGGGTCTGGGTGATGATTAGGGAAGTTGCCATCTACCTCACAAAACAGCGGGATCACTTCACAATTAAGCTGCTCTACTAAGGCTGGAGCCAGTTTCCCTGCAATGCCATTACCGCAATCTATCACTACTTTTAATTTTAAATTTAATTTTAAATTTAATTTTTGAATATTATTCAGTATGGCTTGAGTATAATCTGGGATAATATTTTTGGTTTCATACTGGCCTTGGCCTATGGCAAATTGCCCTTGGCAAATTCGGGCATATAAATCTAAAATGCCCTCGCCTGATAAAGTCTGACCGGCAATGACGATTTTTAAGCCATTATAATTAGGGGGATTATGACTGCCTGTCAGCATGACGCCAGAAGCACAAGCAGCATGAGCGCCCATATAAACCAGCGGCGTGGGGACCATGCCAATATCTATTACTCCAATGCCTGTAGATAACAAACCTTGACATAAAGCATGGGACAAGCGCTCTCCCGACAAACGCCCATCTCGACCTATCACAATATCCGTTTGTGCTTGAGATAAGGCCACGGTGCCTATGGCTTTTCCTATTAAGCGAACGGTTGCTTCTGTGAGGCCTTTACTGGGATCATCGACTACGCCACGAATATCATACGCTCTAAAAATATCAGCAGAAACCGATGAAAAAGCCATGCTCACTTATCCCTAATTTAATTTTATTTATCATTTTATTTATAATTTAATGTCTTCCTGTGTGACCAAAACCACCGGCCCCTCTTTGTGAATGATCAAAAGCTTCGACTAATTCAAAATCGGCTCTTATCACAGGCACAATCACTAATTGTGCAATACGTTCACCCACTTCAATGGTAAAAGGCATTTGGCCTCTATTCCAACAAGAAATCATCAGTTGGCCTTGATAATCTGAATCGATTAAGCCCGTTAAATTCCCAAGCACAATCCCATGTTTATGGCCTAAACCTGAACGGGGTAAAATCATGGCGCAATACTGTTGATTTTCTAAATGAATGGCCAAGCCTGTTGGCAATAATTCGGTTTGGCCTGGTAATAAAGTAATAGGCTTATCTGTACAAGCCCTTAAATCTAAGCCTGCTGATCCATCGGTGGCATATTTAGGCAAAGCAATATCATGACCCAACCTGGGATCTAAAATTTTAAGTTTTACTTTTAGCATGCGGTTTCTCTCTTATTACTTTTTATCTCAAAATGTTTCAAAATAATCGCCTCTAATTGTTTGGCAATCTCAATTTTAGGGGCTTTTTGCAAAATAATTGGGGGCTGTTTTTGCGTGTCTTTACATAAAACCGTCACCGCATTATCCTCTTGTTCAAAAGCAATGTCTGCTTGTAACTGATTTAAGACTATCATATCTAATTTTTTGTGCCTCAGTTTTTGCTCGGCATAGGCCAATGCCTGTTCTTTAGGGGCGGTCTCTAAAGCAAAGCCTACACAGTAATCTGGTCTGCGTAATAATTTATCTGATTTATCTGATTTATCTGATTTATCTGATTTATCTGATTTATCTGATTTATCTGATTTATCTGATTTATCTGACACGCTCGCCAATATATCCCTATTTTCTTCACATTCTAACGTGAGCAGAGAAGATAAAGCTACCGACTTTTTACGTTTTTCTAAACTAGGAGACTTAACTTTAAAGTCACTCACTGCAGCAACGGAAATAAAAATCACTTTTTTTTGTTGTCTAAATAAATCATTTAGCACTTCGTGAACCTTATCGTACATTTCTTGTGCCGTCTGAATGGCGCAAACTTGCGTAACCTGTAAAGGCGGGCTTAAGGAGACCGGTCCATGAATTAAAGAAACCGCATACCCTGATTGACTGAACACCTCGGCTAAAGCAAAGCCCATTTTGCCTGAACTGCGATTGCTGATATATCGCACCGGATCAATAGGCTCTTGTGTAGGCCCTGCGGTAATCACAAAATGTAAATCTTTATCTATTTTATCTATTTTATTTACCGCGCATATGAGCTGTTCTAGCAGCTCAAGAGGCTCTAGCATCCGCCCTTTGCCCCATTCTCCACAAGCCTGCTCGCCTACGCCTGGGCCCAAAATTTTTACCCCTCTTTGCTTTAAGAGGGCCACATTATTTTGGGTGGCAAGATGGTGCCACATTTGTTGATTCATCGCAGGGGCAACATACAAAGGCGCCGTGCTGACCAAACATAACGTACTCAATAAATCTGGCGCCAAGCCATGGGCCAGTTGGGCCAAACAATGGGCAGTAGCGGGGGCAATGATAATCAGATCGGCCCAGCGTGCTAACTCGATATGCCCCATGCCCGACTCGAGTTCTCCTTCAAGCAGTTGTGTATACACTGGTTTATGGGTTAAGGCCTGAAAAGTTAAAGGCCTAATAAAGGCTTGGGCCGAATGGGTCATGATAACTTGAACGCTTGCGCCGGCTTTTAGCAATAATCGACATAATTCTGCTGATTTATAGGCTGCAATGCCGCCTGTTACCCCTAATAGAATTTTTTTGTGTTCAAATAGCCGCATATGCTGTTCAAGCCCTAAAATTTAAATTAAAAAGCCATAAAGATAACATTTTCTTAAACCAAAATCTATCTGTTATTATCTGCTTATCTTATTAAGATATTAACACAGGTAGCACATGGCTTTTATTCTCCCATTTTGGCAAACTGACTATCATGCGCTTATACCCGCACCCCTTGAGCCTCTTAGCCATTGGCTCAATACCCCTATTTTAAGCCATGCTTTAAGAAAAATAGACCCTAATCTCAGGCTTAAGCTTATCGCTCAAGCCATCAATAGCCCCCATCCAGATGAAGCTCAAAAACTTAATCTGGACTTAAGTGTTTTGCCGCTCACTTTGCCTCTTATTCGACAAGTGTGTATTGGTTCGGCTGATTATACTTATCTTTATTGCCGAGTCGTTATCCCTACTCCGCTTTATCAACAAGAACAAGAAACGTTTGATGGCTTGGGGGATCGCTTTATTGGAGAAACCTTGCTCTATCATCAACCCAATGTGCGCCGCAGTCTTTTTGAGTATGCCGTACTCAAGCCTGAACAGACGCTTTATCAAGAAGCCTTACAACATGCCATAACGCCCCCTTCGCAATTTTATGCTAGGCGATCGCTATTTTACTTGCCTATTTTACCCTTACTGATTACTGAGGTGTTTATCCATGCGTTCATGCCTAGTTGAAGAAATTTATACAAGCGATCCTTTGGCCCTGTTTCATCATTTTTCAGAAACAGCGGGATCTATATGGCTAGATTCAAGCAAATATGATCCCACATTAGGCCGTTATAGTTTTATAGGCCTGTCTCCTTTTTTATGGCTCACCAGTAAAAATGGCCAGGTGATTTTATCCGAGGAGAAACAGCGTCACCCGACTATTTTAGAAAATGCCTGTCCTTTTAATTTATTACAAAAGCAGTTAGCCCGTTTTCCTCTTGAGACATTAACCGACTTACCGCCTTTTCAAACTGGGGCTGCTGGCTTATTTAGCTATGATTTGGTGCACCATTTAGAAAACATTCCGGATTTTAACAAAGATGATATGGGTTTTTTTGATATGGCCATAGGGTTTTATGATTTAATCTTGGCTTTTGATCATCTTTTAAATAAAACCTATATTTTTTCAAGTGGTTACCCTGAGCTTGACTTAACAGCCCGTAAACAACGCGCTCAAAATCGACGCGATTGGCTTTTAACTGAAATTGCGCACCTAAGCCCTCCCCCTGAACCCAGCTGCGTTAAATTAAACGCTCAGCTTATTGTTTCTAATTTCAGCCAAGCTGACTATATAAAAGCCGTAGAAAAAACACAAGGCTATATTTTAGCCGGCGATATTTTTGAAGGCACCGTGTCTCAAAGATTTAAGGCTAGCCTTCCAGATGGCCTTAGCCCCTATGATTTATATTTACGCCTTAGAAAAATCAACCCGGCTCCTTTTTCAGGTTATTTTAATCTTGACACACATCAAATTATTGCCTCTGCCTCCCCTGAACGCTTTTTAAAATTAAATCATACTTTAGTCGAAACGCGCCCCATAAAAGGCACCCGGCCCAGAGGCAAAAATCCACAAGAAGATAAAGCGTTACTTAACGAATTAAAAGCCAGTGAAAAAGATAGGGCTGAAAATATCATGATAGTAGATTTAATGCGAAATGATTTATCCCGTGTGTGCCTTCCCCATAGTGTTAAAGTACCTCAATTATGCGAAATTGAAACCTACCCTAGTGTGCATCATTTGGTTTCAGTGGTTCAAGGCAAATTACAGCCTGATTTAGGGCCTATTGATTTATTAAGGGCCACTTTTCCTGGGGGATCGATTACAGGGGCGCCTAAAATTCGGGCCATGAGTATTATCAGCGAAATTGAGCCCACTTCACGCGGGCCCTATACGGGCAATCTAGGCTATATTGGCTTTGATGGACAGCTAGACTTATCGATTTTAATTCGCAGTTTTTGCTTAAAAGATAAACAAGTGACTTTTCAAGTAGGGGGCGCTGTGGTTTTAGATTCAGAGCCAGCCGCAGAATATGCTGAAACTTTAGTTAAGGCAAAAAGCCTAATGGCCGCATTAGTGGAATAAGCCTGGGCTTTTTATATATTTTTATATTTTTATATTTTTATATTCATGCATTGCTTGATTAATTTCGACTATACGTGCTTTTTTTATGGCGTTTTTAATATTCAGGCCAGTGGGCTCGGCTAATTGCGCAATGATTTCTGCAGGCTTCACCTGCGTGGCGGCTTGAAATAAGGCGCTTAAATAAGCTGCTTGCCCATAAGGCTTTTGTTCAAAACCCAGCCTACCTTTTGAATCTGCCGTACACGCCAATAAAAACCAGGCGAGTTTTTGAGCTTGCCTAAAACAATCCCCTGCTTCAAACAATTTTAAAACCGTACTGGCTTTTAACTCAAACGCTTTATGCGACAGACCATGATATTCTGCTACATAAACAGCCGTATCTCTTAGCATATTGGGTATTTTTAATCGCTGACAAAGCTGCAAGGTGACTCTTTTGCTGCGCATTTCATGGCCATGGTGACTCGGTAAAATCGATTGGGGCGTTTGCGCTTTGCCCAAATCATGGCACAAAGCTGCAAACCTAACGGGCAATTCTTGCGATAGCATCGCTGCTTGCTGCAAAACCATTTCTAAATGCACACCGCAATCTATTTCGGGATGATAGGCTGCCACCTGAGGCACGCCATATAAATTATCTATTTCAGGAAAAATAACGTTCAAGGCCCCACAAGATCTTAATACTTGGAAGTACACTTCTGGGTTAGGCTCTAATAAAGCGCGCGCGGTTTCTTTCCATACGCGCTCTGGCGTTAAGGCGTTTACTTCGCCAGCTTGAACCATTTGTGTCATGAGTAAATAAGTTTCCGCTGCCACACTAAACCCTAAGCAATGATAGCGTGCGGCAAATCGCGCGACTCTTAAAATACGAACGGGATCTTCTTGAAAAGCGCTCGTGATGTGCCTTAATTTTTTTTGGGCTAAATCTGCCAAACCATGATAGGGATCAATTATTTTTTGTGAGGCTGTATCTTGAGCCATGGCATTGATAGTGAGATCGCGTCTTGATAAATCTTCTTCGAGGGTCACCGAGCCATCATAGACAAAATCAAAGCCATGATACCCTGGGGCTGTTTTTCGCTCAACCCTGGCCAAAGCATATTCTTCTTGGGTTTCAGGATGCAAAAAAACGGGGAAATCTTTTCCCACCGAACGGTAGCCTAATTGTTCTAGTGCTTGAGGACTGGCCCCTACCACAACCCAATCACGCTCTAACACTGGCCGACCCAATAATTTATCTCGGATGGCGCCGCCTACTAAATATATTTTCATGCTTAACTGCTTTTTTGACGCACTAAAAAATAATGGACTTTTCCGGCTTGTTTATATTTCTGGATTTCCGCCCCATTAGGCAATAACTCAGGCCCTAAGTTTTTTTCAGATTCAATATAAATCAAACAGTCTGGATTCAACAAACCTTTACATGAAAATAACATAGGCAAAACTTTAGTCAGCCAATCTTGATGATAAGGGGGATCTAAAAAAACCAAATCAAAGCCTTGAGGGGTTTTGATTTGCTTTAACCAAGCAACCACATCTTGTCGCATAATGCTAAATTCAGCTTCTGGAATTTGCAGCTTTTGAGCAGAAGTATATAAATGCGCACACACTATCTTAGACTGTTCTACTACCGTTACTTTGCTCGCGCCTCTAGAAAGGGCTTCAAAAGCCATAACGCCTGTTCCACTAAATAAATCTAAGCAATTTGCGCCCATCACGGCTTGAGACAACCAATTAAAAATGGTTTCTCGTACCCTATCTGGCGTGGGTCTTAAGCCTTCTATGTCTGGTATCTCTATTTTTCTTGAACGCCATTTTCCACCAATAATTCTGACTGCTCCCCTAGAATTAGACAACGTTCTCTCCTGCTGGCTCGCCCACAATAATCACCGCCATTTTATCCGGATGTACTCTTCTTTGAAAAGCACTGATAATATCTTGCTGGGTAATTTGCTTAATTTGGTTTCGATACTGATGATAAAAATCAATGGGCAAACCATAAAAGCCAATATTTTTCACATATTCTGCAATGGCCTGATTGCTGTCAAAGCGCAAGGCAAAACTGCCTAATATATTATTTTTAGCATCTTCTAATTCTTGCACGCTAGGTCCCGCTTTTTGAAACTCTTCTAAAATATGCTTAATTAAGGCAATGGCCTTAGGCGCCGCCTTGTTTTCAGTTTGACAGCCCAACACAAAAGGCCCCAATTCTGCCATGGGGCTAAAATACGAATGGGCATCGTAAGCTAAGCCTTGTTCAGAACGAACCTTCGTGAAAATACGACTCACGGAGCCACTTCCCCCCAAGATATGATTGCCTAAAACCAAAGCAAAATAATCGGAGTCTAAAAACTTTAACCCAGGTGCCCCCATGATAATATGGCTTTGCGTAGAAGGAAAATCAACGCGTTTTTCTATGGCGTGTGATAAGGCTTTGACTGCCGGTATTTTTTGTGGTTTTTGACCTGCCGGCAATCCAGAGCTAAGCTTTATGGCTATCTGATTGGCCTCTTCGGCGCTCACGGCGCCCACAATGGTCATGGCTAAATTATGGGTCACATAATATTGCTCAAAAAAAGCCTGGCTATCTTTAGGCTGCAAGCTTGACACCACTTTTTCTTGACCTAAGACACTATTGGCATAAGGTTGATTTGCATACACACTTTCATAAAACATTCTGCCTGCGATGGCAGAAGGACTTTGCGCTTCATTTTTAAGGGCCACTAACACATTTTTTTGTTCTCGCAGAAAAGCTTTTTTGGGCAAACTGGGTGATTTTAATAAATCTGCAATCGTTGAAACCACCGTATCTAAGCTATTTTTATCGGTTAAAGATCTAAAACGTACCGTGACCATTTCAAGACCAGGCTCACAACTAAATTGTGCCCCCACTTGCTCTAAACGCTCTGCCAATTGATCGGCATTTAATAAAGCCGTGCCTTCTGATAATAAACTACAGGTCAATAAACTAATACCCTGTTTGTCTTTATCTCTTGCACTGCCGGCATCAAACGTTAACAAAACATCGACCATCGGTAAGGTAGAAGCGCCCACAAAATGCACTGCTGTGCCATTGTCTAGCGTCCATTTTTCTAGAGCAAACAGCTCTCCTTGAGTTTGATGATAATTTGAGAATACATATGCCATAGGGGTTCTTTTTTTATCTTTAGGTTGAGGATGCATTTGATTAAAAACTTGAAATTGCTGAAATAAGAAAAAAATACTGGGGATGCTAATTAAAAATATAGCCCATCTTAAATATTTTTTTCTAAAATTATAATTACTTTTTAGCATACTTATCCTGCTTTAGGGGAACCAACTCTGCTACCGTCAAACGCGATGCTATCAGATATTTTTGAGCCACTTCTTGCACTTGCTCTGCCGTCACGGCTTGAATATGCTCAATCAGTGCTTGCGAGGTTAACCAATTACTGCCAATACTTTCAAAAGTCCCTAATAATTCGGCTTGATCTGTAATGGCATCTTTACTATAAATTTCTTCGGCAGTTAATTGCATTTTAATACGGGCTAATTCTTGATTATCTAATTTTTTGGCTTTAAGTTTGCTTAACTCGGCTAAAATAGCTTGCTCGAGCTCTGCCACAGAATGGGCTTCGCTGGGCGTGCCTCTTAAAATAAATTGGGTATCGTAGCGTTGTAAAAAATCGTAATGCGCATAACAACTGGCACAAATTTCTTGTTCTCTTATCAAATATTTGGGTAAGCGGGCACTTTCTCCCCCATCTAAGGCATGTGCTAATACCGCTAAAGCATAAGGCTCAAAGGCATTTTTAGCCGTTATCATACTTGGGACTTGAAAACCCATGATTAAATAAGGCAACTCTGCCACGTATTCTACTTTAAGCCGCTTTTCGCCTAAAGCAGGAATATCTTGGCCAGGCAATGCTTTAGGTAAAGCCTTTTGAGGAATATCCCCAAAATATTTTTGGGCCAATTCAAAAATTTGTTTGGGTTCCACATCCCCTATCACTATAATAGTCGCATTATTAGGCACATAATATTGCTCATACCAATAACGTAAATCTTTATCGCTAAAAGAATATAAATCATCCATCCAGCCAATTACAGGGTGATGATAAGGCCCATTGGTATGTGCTGCCGCTAAAAATCGCTCAAAGGTCACGCCTTTTGGGCTATCGTCTGTTCTTAATCGACGCTCTTCTCTGACCGCTTTCATTTCAAGTTGATAAAGCGCCGGATCCAAGGTTAAATGTTGCATTCTATCTGCTTCAAGTTCTAAACATAAAGCCACTTTTGATTTTTCCACATTGGCATAATAAGCCGTAAAATCTTGGGTCGTAAACGCATTATCCCTCCCCCCATTTTTAGCAATGATCTCTGAATAGCTATCATTAGGATACTTAGGGGTACCCCGAAACATCATATGCTCCAAAGCATGAGAAATACCTGTACGCCCTCTTACTTCATTGGCCGATCCCACTTTATACCAAACTTGAACAGAGGCAATGGGGGCACGCTTATCAAGTTGTACAACTATTTTTAGGCCGTTTTTTAAGGTATGTTCAGTTATTTGACTTTTTATGAGCATCTCTTTTCCCCAGGCTGCTGTGGCCATTAAGCCTGCCATCATAACAGCGCCTCTTAAAATAACCAGCAATCGACGTTTCATCATAGCTTCATCTTAAATTATACAATATTTAACTTAATCGCAGTCTTAACTAATGGTAGGATATCTCCCATAAAGGTTCCATAAAATTTTCAAAAAATCGAGTTGACTTAATTATTATGTTTAGTTTTTTTAAAAAAGATCCCAAAAAAATTCCAGATAATATTCCAGATAATATTTCAAATAGCATTCCAGATAGCATTCCAGATAGCCCCAAAAAACCTTCTTTTCTCTCCAGACTCAAATCTTCGCTCAGCCGTACCCGCACACAATTCAGCTCTAAATTAGCGAATTTGCTGTTAGGCAAAAAACAAATCAATGCGGAGTTAATCGACCAACTGGAAAAATTGCTTTTAGAAGCAGATTTAGGAATAACCGTCACTAAAAACATTATTCAGCAATTACACAATAGCCTGAACCGTCAACAACTCAATCACCCTAAAGAGTTATTCTCTCAACTTAGAACGGAACTGGAAAACCAATTATTGCCCTTGCAGCAACCTTTAGTCATTCCAGCAGATAAAAAGCCCTTTGTTATAATGATGATAGGCGTAAATGGCACGGGCAAAACCACCTCTATTGGCAAATTAGCCCACCAATTTAAACATCAAGGCTATACCGTTTCTCTGGCTGCAGGGGATACCTTTAGAGCAGCTGCCGTAGAGCAATTGCAAGTTTGGGCAGAGAGATTATCGCTGCCCCTTATCAAACAACATGCTGGTGCCGATAGCGCCTCTGTGATTTTTGATGCTTTACAATCTAGCCAAGCGAAACAAGTAGATATTCTAATTGCTGATACTGCAGGCAGGTTACATAATAAAAGCCACCTAATGGACGAACTCAAAAAAATTAAACGCGTTTTAGCAAAACTTGACCCCACTGCGCCCCATGAAGTGCTTTTAGTTATCGATGCCACTACCGGCCAAAATGCGCTTCAACAAGCAGAGATTTTTACAAAAGAAATGGGGGTAACGGGCTTGATTATCACTAAGTTAGATGGCACCGCCAGAGGGGGGATGCTCTTTGCCATTGCTCAAAAACTTTGTTTACCCATTCGATATATCGGCATAGGCGAAGATCTAGACGATTTACGAGCATTTGACGCCAAAGCCTTTGTTGAGGCACTATTTGAAGAAACAGAACAAGAAACAGAACAAGAAAACAAGTCACCCTCAGATGTCACGGATAGCGAAATATGATCAAATTTGAACAAGTTTCTAAACAATTTAAAAATGGAACCGACGCCTTATTAGATATCCATTTTGAAATACAACAAGCGGAAATGGTTTTTTTATCTGGCCACAGTGGCGCTGGAAAAAGTACTTTATTAAAATTAATGGGCTTACTGGCCAAACCCACCTCTGGTCGAGTTTTAGTCGCCGAACAAGACTTAGCCAAAATTCCCTCTGGAAAAATACCTTATTATCGTCGTCGTATTGGCATGATTTTTCAAAATCCTTTATTACTCTCACAATATACGGTTTATGAAAATATTCTGATCCCCCTGATCATTGCAGGGTTTGATAAAAACGACATGGCCAAACGCGTACGTGCTGCTTTAGATAAAGTGGGCTTGTTAAAAAAAGAAAAACGCAAAGCGGCTGAATTATCTTGTGGCGAAAGCCAACGTGTTGCCATTGCAAGGGCCATTGTACATAAACCCATTTTATTATTAGCAGACGAACCCACCGGTAATTTAGATCCTGATTTGGCATTAGACATTATGAATTTATTTGCTCGTTTTCAGCAAGTTGGGGTGACCATCTGCATTGCCTCCCATGATCAAAATCTCATTCAAAAAATGCCTTACCGTACCTTGTATCTTAAGCAAGGCAAACTGATTGACTCAGAACTGGCTAATCCCACTAATTTTAACGCTAAATAAGGCCTACTGGTATGAACATGCACCCCTCTGCCAAAAAAATGAAATCATTATTCCAGCCCGAACAGTCTTTTTACAAACTTTGGTCTCATTGGCTTTCAGCACATCGCATGGCCTTTCGCCTAAGCATTCGTAATTTGCTCACCCATCCGCTGACAACGCTCTTAACCTTGCTGTCTTTGGCCGTAACCTTAAGCTTGCCTGGCGCCTCTTATTTAACCTATAAAAATACCGCATTACTGTTATCTGGTTGGGATAAAGGCACGACTTTAACGGCTTTTTTACAAGAAGACATCAGCTTAGAACAGGCCCATACCTTAGTTCACCTCATCGAGTCCAGAGAAGAAGTCTTTGAGGCCCTCTATCAAACTCCAGAACAATCCCTACAAGAGTTTAGAGAACGTTCTGGCTTAAAAGACGTGATAGATAGCTTGCCCCGCAATCCCTTGCCTGGCGTCATCACGCTTTACCCTAATCCAGGTTACCAAAAATCCAGTCATTTAAGCCAACTCCAAGGCTTTTTACAAAGCTTAGCTGAAATTCAATCGGTTGAAATAGACTTAGATTGGGTGCAAAAAATGCATGCTTATTTACATTTTGGTAAAGCCCTCACCCTTGTTATGGGCATTTTAGTCGCGCTAACCGTTATATTAGTCATTGCCAATATTATTAGGCTTACTTTAGAGCGCCATAAAGACGAAACCGAAGTATTAACCTTAATCGGCGCCACCAAATATTTTATTGCCCGACCTTTTTTATATCGTGGCTTATGGTATGGCTTATTAGGCGGTGTCTTTAGTTTTGGCTTATTATCTATCATGATAGATTATCTACAAAAGCCTCTAGACAAACTCTCTTTTTTATATCAACAGCCTTTTTTAATCTACAATTTAAATCTAGGAGAAACCCTACTATTATTTTTCCTAAGTGGGGGATTAGGCTTAATGGGTGCCTGGCTGGCAGTGCGCTCACAATTGCGCCACTTTAATCAATATGCCTAATTTTAGCTTTGAATCCACCCCTGATGGCCTAGCCCTGAAAAGCAACTTGCAAAGCCTGCCAGGGGTTTTACTGCTAGATTACCTACATGGTAACCTTGGCTATCGCCTTACCCCTGAACGGGTCTTACACGAACCTTTGGCCAAAGTTATAGATCACCAGGCCTTTGTGATAGATGCCACAGGGGGCTTAGGCAAAGACAGCCTCATGATGGCCATGATGGGCTGCAAAGTTTGGATGTGCGAAGCGCACCCTTTTTTATACCCGCTTATTCAAGATGCCATTCAACGCGCCTTAATCGATCCTTATTTTAATTTATTATTCACCCACCCAGATAAATTTCAATTTTTCCCTGAAGATGCCAAAAATATTTTAGAAAAATTAGTGGGCACAGAAAAAGCCCAAAGACCCGATATCGTCTATCTTGATCCAATGTTTCCACTCAGAAAAAAAACGAGTTTAGTCAAAAAAAACATGCAATGGCTTAAAGCCATTCATCAAGAAGCCTTAACAGAACACTTTATGCCCCTTACGCCTGAAAAAGACTTGTTCGAGCTCAGCCTACAAGTTGCCACCAAACGCGTGGTGGTCAAACGCCCGGCACATGCCCCTAACTTGGTTCCCCTTCCTGCGCCAAATTTCAGTAAATCTTTTCAAAGTGGGCGATTTGATGTTTATTTGTGCTGATTTTTTGGCTATTTAACGTATTACATAATGCGCTTGGCTAATATTTTGTAGCATTGTTTAATAGCGGTGTTTAATGCTTTTTTTCCATCGAGATAGGGAGACCTATAGACGTCAAGCTTAAATTATCATGAGCAGTTTTATCCGAGACTGCCATTAAGTTAAGGGAACATGTGCTTAAAGAATGTTATCTGACATTTTTATAAATCGAAAAATAAATGATAATTTTGATCGCTGGGCCGGCACAGAGACCAATAGGCGTCAAGCTTAAATTATAAATTGGCGGTTTTATCCCTTCTACCGCTTCGCTTCGTTACGGTAGAAGGGATAAAACCCCTGAAAGTTACCGAAACTTGACCCTTATTCTTTAAGCTATTTTAAATATTTTTGAATAATTCTTAATAGATCGGATGTATTATTATATCTCAACATACCTGTTTCATAAATAAGAATACCAACCATTAAGCCAATAAAAATACTTGATGACGAAACTAGGTTCATTATCACTAATATCAAAAAGCCAAATAAAAACGCTATTAATAAAAATCTTGATAATTGAATCTTTTTTTCCAGAATTTTTATTTTTTTAAGGGCTTTTAATTCTTCTTTCGATAATTGCAACACATTAATATTCCTTAACGTCCTATTTTAAATGAAAAAATACTATAAAATTTGTTTTAAGGTCAACTTACATACACTAAAATAGCAAAAATAGTATTTTTCTAACTCCTCAATCCCTATTAGCAAAATTGGGAATAAAAAAGCTTCATTCAGAAAACAGTTGCTAAAGCGCAAGCATATCCCCTTTAGGATTTGTGAAACGGATACCTGGATTGCCGCCGAGCGCTGAGCTCGCCTCAGACATGCTCAGCGCATCTAAAAACGAAAAGATAAAAAAATAGCTGAAATATCTTCTACACTGGCTGAAAGCGCTACGCTGATTTTACCCTGCCACCCCAAAGCAATGGCTTCAGCTTGAATTCTTTGGCTAATCACCAAAAGGGGCAAGCAAAGCAATTTATCTTTATCTTTATCTTCTTTAAAAATATGCAATAAATTTTTCAAACTTTCTACACTGGTGATTAAAATAGCATCGGGCAGCTCGGCTAAAATAGCGGCTCGCTCCGCCTTGGTATAAACCGGGATGGTACGTTGATAAGTATTGACTCGCTCACAGCTAAAGCCTTTTTGGATTAAAGCCGGTTCGAGTATGGCTCGCCCACCTTCGCCCGTTAATAATAAAATTTTACTGCCTAAAGATAAAGTGGTAATAGGCGCATGATTTAAAATAGATTCGCTAGAAAAGCCCCGAGCCCCCACCCAATGCGAGACAATATTTTTAGATAACAACGCCTCTTGCGTCCCTGCCCCCATGGCATAAATCACTTGGCTTTTTGACAGTGCCATTAAACTCGTTTGATCTAAATACACGATACTATTTGGGCTTTGAACTAAAATCATGTTTGCTTGCTCAATGCTTTGTAAAGACAAACGCATAGGCATAGATGCTTGAGTGGCCTTGATGGGCTCAATCACCATAGTGGGAAAAAGAATAGGCTGAACACCTAAAGCTTGTAAGGATAAAGTCAGTTTATCGCCCTGTGCTTTAGGGCGACAAATTAAGAGCCTTCGTTTGTATAACATGCAGCAATAATCTTATCGGCGCCTTGCTGAATTAAACACTTTGCCACGGTTTGGCCTAATTGCCTAATTGCCTCTGGCTCAAAAGCCTCTATGCCTACTAATTGCCCAAAAGCTTCTAAACAAAGCTTGCCATCTGGCGTTAATACGCGGGCTGTTAACTTAAGGCCTAGAGTCTGCTTATTATTATTATTTTCAGAATAAAAGTGTGCATAGGCCGCAATAGGGACCTGACAGCCTCCTTTTAGGGCTTGATTTAAACTGCGTTCGGCCAAAGTGCTTAAATAAGTTTGTTGATGATTTAAAGGTTTTAATATGTGCATTAAAGCCTGGTTTTCTTCATGACATTCCAAGGCCAACACACCCTGGCCTACTGCAGGTAAAAAAGCCTCTGTGTCTAGATATTGGCTTATATGCTTTTCTAAGCCTAAACGTTTCACCCCTGCTGCTGCTAAAATAATGGCATCATACTGGCCTGCCATGCATTTTTGAATACGAGTGGGCACATTGCCGCGTAGATCGTGACAATGCAAATCTGGACGAATTTTCAATAACTGCGCTTGCCTTCTTAAGCTTGAGGTGCCCACCGTTGCCCCCTTAGGCAACAAGGCCAGATGTCCATATTTTGGGCTAATCAACACATCTCGCGGATCTTCTCGTTCTCCAAAAGCGGCTAACACCAAGCCTACGGGCAATTGATAGGGCACGTCTTTAAGAGAATGAACCGCCAAATCGGCAGATTGACTTAAGAGCTTGTCTTCTAGTTCTTTGACAAATAAGCCTTTACCCCCCACTTTAGATAAACTGGTCTCGAGTATTTTATCGCCTTGGGTTTTTACGCCAATTAACTCAATATTAAGATCCGAAAAATGAGGGTGAGCATGATAAATGGCCTGCTCAATAAAACGAGCCTGCCACAGGGCCAATTCACTGGTACGGGTAACAAGTCTAATACATTTCATAGCCCATGATGATAAAGCAAAATTTATCTAACGCAACAACAGCGCCCTCACACTGCTTAAATATCGTCGACTCACTTCTGTTTTTTCTGAAATTTCGAAAAATCCTATCATGAAAAGCCCTTCTGCGCTTTTTTCTAAGCCTCGAATATACTGTTTTGCGACTAAGCCACCCCGGTGAACACGAATAAACCTATCTGAAAACTCGTCTTCTAGCTCTTTTATAGGCTCTTCAACTAAAAACTCACCTGCTTTACAGCGCACGGTGACATATTTACGATCGGCTTTAAAATAATAAATCTCTTCGACTGGGATCAACATCAGATCTCCACGAATAACGGTACAAATCGCTGTTCGAGCATGATGCTGTTGATCCCCTCTTTCTTTAGTTAGAGAGCTTAATTGTGTTTTGTTAGGCCGCGTGGCTTTCAGTAAAGCTTGCTTCAGCTGTTCTACTCGAACGGGTTTAAGCAAATAATCAATGGCATTCACTTTAAAGGCATCTATCGCATGTTCATCATAAGCCGTTGAAAAAATAACTGCGGGGGAAGTCTCTAAAGCCATTAAATGACGTGCCACTTCTAGTCCATCCATGCCGGGCATACGAATGTCTAAAATAACCACATCTGGACGCAAGAGTTGGATTTTTTCCAGGGCCTCTAAGCCATTTTTCGCTTCGCCTACAATTTCATGATCGCTAAGCTGTTCTTGAATCAGCCTGATGATTCTTTCTCTGGCCAAAGATTCGTCATCGACAATTAAAATACGCATTTTTTGTCCTAAATATAAAATATAAAATATAAAATATAAATAAATTAATAAATAGCTAGTTTCTTAAATAAGGCACTATCATCACCACCTCAAATTGACTGTCTTGCACCGTGCAGACTAAAGTCGCTGCCTGGCCAAAAAGCAATTCTAAACGATCTTGAATATTGCCCAATGCCATTTGATTCCCTATGCGACCATGAGCCTTAGCCTTACTGATTTTTGGCACCGGATTGGTAATTTGAATTTGAATGGTATTTTCGATGAACAAGGCTTCTACCCTAATTTCTCCGCCTTCTGGTAAAGGCTGAATACCATGATAAACCGCATTTTCAATTAACGGTTGTAAACTTAACATAGGAATTAAGGCGTCCTTCGGGACATTTTCAAAATTACTTTTTACTTTGAGTCTACTGCCCAATCTTAAGCCTTCAATATGTAAATAATGCTCACATAAAGCCCATTCTTCTGAAACAGGGATTAAACTCGAGGTTTCTTTTAAGGTTGCCCTAAAAAGCTCTGATAAATCTTCTACTGCTCGCTCTGCTTCATTAGGCTGGGAATGAATTAAACTGGCAATAATATTCATGCTATTAAATAAAAAATGTGGGCGAATCCTAGATTGTAAAGCCTGAATTCTGGCTTCACTTTCTAGTCTTACCTGTTGCTTCCATTGTTGTAATATATATAAATAGCGTAAAGAAACCAAAGATATAATAGAACTGATTAATAAGCATCGCAGTAAAAAATCTTCCCGTACATTAGGCGAAGTGCCCCACTGATATTCAAAGGTTATCATAAATAATTGCGCTAAATAAGCAAAGACCCCCGTAACCAATAAAATAGTCGCGTAACTCAAAGCGGCCGACCATATAATACTCAATCTTGCCAAAGGCCGTCTTAATAAACATAAACATAAGACACTAGATAATGCCGTCCATTGCACAAAAAAAGACAATAACCCAAGCTCATCCCATGACTCGCTTAAATCATCGCCTGTGGCTAAAATTAGCACAAAAACCAATAACTGCGCCCCCACGCTCAAAATAAAAATAGGCCTTACCCCACAAAAATTAGGGAGTAAACCTTCGGTCTGATCCATCAGCGATTTTTTTATCATGCTCTCTTTATCTCAAGTTAGGGGAACTTATTTAAATTGCCTATTCATCCAATGGCCTAATGTTTTGCTTTCTTCTAAATTAATCGTATGTTCAATAGCATAGCTATGCCACTCAATATTTGCGCCCCACTCTAATGCTAACTGTTGTTTAGCCGCCTCACCTCTTGAATAAGGCACAAGGTTATCCCTTTGCCCATGTGCCATAAAAATATTGGGGGTTTTGAGCGGACGTGAAAAATTAAAAGCCGATAAATCTGGTAAGTAGCAAGACAGACCAAATGCCCCCGCTAAAACACCCGGATAAGCCAATGCGCTTAACAAGCCTATTACGCCCCCTTGGGAAAACCCGCCGATAATAATTTGTTCGGGCGCTATCCCCTTTTCAATTTGTTGCGCTATCAATTGATGAATTTGTTTGATAGATATCTGCATGCCTTCAATATCTGCATCCCTTGCATTGGTCTCAAAATCCCATCCCCCAATATCATACCAAGCGGGCATACGCATATGATTATTGGCGGTAATGGCTCTATCTGGTGCCTGAGGAAAAATAAAGTGAATCGACTTACTTCTATCTAATTTTAAATAAGGCATCAAATCAATAAAATCACCATGGCTTGCGCCTAATCCATGTAACCAAATTACACAATATTGGAAAGCCTCTTGAGAAGGCAACTTGGGTCCTGAATAATAATGACCTGTTTCTAATAAGTGCATGCTGTATTGGCCTATTTAATTAAGTTAAGTTAAGTTAACGCTCTGATTAATATAAGCTTCTAATGCTTGATGCTTTTTATCAAACCAGCCTTTTTTTTCAGCATCCCATCTAAAGTGCACGCCCCCAGCCGGGGTGGCCACCCAAATTTCTTTAACCGGTGATTGCCTGGATATGATAATCTTTTGAAGATTCAGCGTCGTCAAAGTGAGCACCCCGTCACTCAACTCACTGTCTTCGATGTTGAGATGATCGCTGTATAATTCATCCAATTTTAAGAGCAATTGCTGAGCAATATCATGAAAACCTTCGTAAGACATGTAACCAACCCTCTATGCTGTCATCTGCATAGTTTACCTCAAAAAAGCTTAAGGCTCTGCTTAAAGCTCTGCTTAAGCCTGTTTTTAAGCCTAAGCTTAAGCTTAAGTTTAAGCTTATCTGCCTGTGGCCAAAGTGGGGCACTTTACCCCAAAGATAAACCACCCAAAAGCGAAAGAGCGAAACACTAATGTCTTTTAGTTACAAAAATAAATTTTTATTTGCCGAGGCTGTTTCAATCCGCGCCTTAGTAGAACAATATGGCTCACCACTTTATGTTTATTCCAAGCAAATGCTCTGTGAGGCCTATCAGCAATTTTCAAAGGCCTTATCTGGCATCCCTCATCATATTCACTATGCGGTTAAAGCCAATCCTAATTTAGGCATTTTATCTGAGCTAAACCATCTGGGCGCGGGATTTGATATAGTCTCGGGTGGTGAGCTGGCTCGTGTCCTAGAAATAGGGGCGCCCACTTCGCATATTATTTTTTCAGGGGTGGGTAAAAGCCCTCAAGAAATTACCGAAGCGCTTTTATCTTCTATTGGTTGTTTCCAAGTAGAATCTTGGCCAGAGCTTGAACGTATTCAAAGCATTGCTGCTCGCTTAAATATCGTTGCCCCTGTTGCTTTTAGGGTGAATCCGGATATTGCCATCGACTCTCACCCTTATATTTCAACAGGGCTTCGCGAAAGTAAATTTGGCATTCCCTTTGAGATGGCCCTAGGCTATTATTTACAAGCTGCGCGTTTATCCCACATTGCGCCTATTGGTATTGCCTGTCACATTGGCTCCAATATTAATAACTTAGCGCCTTTTGATCAGGCTTTAGAAAAACTTTTGGACCTTTTTAAGCAGCTGCTTAAGCATAATCTTGCCATTCGTTATCTAAATTTAGGCGGGGGCTTAGGCTTAACTACGCCTATTCAAGCTTATGGACAAGCCATTCAATCGCGCATTCAAGATTTTAAACAAGCCTATCCAGATATGCCGCAATTTACACTTATCCTCGAGCCAGGTAGGGCCCTGATAGCAAAAGCAGGGATCTTAGTGACCAAAATTGAGTATCTTAAAACCATGGATCAAAAACAGTTTTGTATTGTCGATGCGGGTATGAACACCTTGATGCGGCCCGCCTTATATGACGCTTATCATGAAATTATTCCCGTATATCAAGATCAAGAACAAGAACAAGATCCGAATCGTATTGCGCAAATTTATGATATTGTCGGCCCCATTTGTGAAAGCGGCGATTTTTTAGGCAAAGAACGCCCTCTCTCTGTCAGAATGGGGGAGTATTTAGCGATTTTATCTGCAGGTGCCTATGGCATGAGTATGGCCAGCCACTATAATTCAAGGCCCTTACCCATGGAAATCTTAGTAGACAAACAAACTCATTGTGTGATTCGTGCCCAAGAATCTTATCGCGATCTTTTTGCCAAAGAGCACTTAATTCATTTATTAAAATAAATATTAGGATAAATAATATGGCCAATTTTATTCAGTTTACTAAAATGCATGCTTTGGGCAATGATTTTGTGCTAATCGATAGGGTCACTCAAAACTTTATGCCCACTGCACGATTTATTAGCCTTGTCGCAGACAGACGCTTTGGTATAGGCTGCGATCAGATTTTAATTGCTGAGCCGCCTATTCAACCAGATAGTGACTTTTTTTTACGCATTTATAATCAAGATGGTTCTGAAGCGCGCCAATGTGGTAACGGCGCCCGTTGCTTTGCGCGATTTGTGTATGAAAGAGGATTAACCCCCAAAAATCGCTTGCAAGTCGACACCCTATCCGGGCTATTATATTTAAGTTTACGAGAAGATAATCTTGTTTCCGTCAAAATCCCACCCCCTCAATTTGACCCCAAATCGGTCCCGACTTTACTTAAACCTAAACACAATTTTGAATATGAACTGCCTATGATGATGGGTCTAGGCTTGAATTTTCCCAAAAGGTGTCATATTTTATCTATGGGCAATCCGCATTGTATTATCACGGTACCCAATATTTTAGAAATAGATCTGGCGTTCATTGGGCGTCAATTACAAAATCCCGCCCTGTTCCCTAATGGGGTGAATGTAAGCTTAGTTCAGCAAATGGCCAAAAATCATATTTTATTAAGAACCTTTGAACGGGGTGTAGGCGAAACGCTTTCTTGTGGCTCTGCAGCAAGTGCGGCTATCGTCACCGGTATTTGTACTCAAGATCTCAGCAAAGAAGTAAAAGTGAGCCTGACGCATGGCAGCTTAACCCTAAAATGGCCTAACCCGGATGCCCCAGTGGAATTGATTGGGCCTACTCAATCTGTCTTTCAAGGCTATTTGATGCACCATCGATCAGAAGATGAGCCCTATTATTATGATTATTAATCATCGCCTTAAACTTTTTGTCCTAAGCTCTGGTGTCATGCTTAGCTTTGGCGCCTTTGGCATGGCGCTGTTGTTACAACATTACTATAATTTAACGCCCTGCCCCTTATGTATTTTTAGCCGAATGCTCTTAATTGGCCTAGGATGCTTTTATAGCACTTGGCTGCTTCAATCGATTTTTAGTCAAAAAACTAGGGATTGGCTTTATTTTAGCTTGCTCACCTTAGGGGTGGGTTCTGGACTGCTTTTATCTGGCTATCATAATTGGCTGCTCTCTTTGCCCCTTGAGCGCATGCCTTCTTGTGGACCAAGCCTAGATTACTTATTAGACATCTTGCCTTTATATGACGCACTGATACTTGCTTTTAAAGGCTCGGGGAGTTGCGCGCAAGAAACTTTTAGATGGATGGGATTTAATTTAGCCGAGCTGGAATTAGGCGTATATTTAATGCTAAGTGGCCTACAGATTTATCTCTTTTTAAAAAAATAGCTTAAGAAAGCAAGAGGCCTTTGTCCTAAAACAAAAGCCTCTTGTTACCGTCCCTGTGCTTACCCTCTTCTTGCAAGCCAATCACCGATATTGACGACACGAGCACTTGTCTTCTTCCTGAAGACAAGTAGGCTATCCCTGCCTACACCCTTCATCAACTTTCTGTCATCCCTGGCAGCCACCTGTATTGGCCTTGCCCCTCACATCGCACTCCATCGATATGAGTGATGAAGTTAATTTAACAAATTGCGAGAAAATCTCAAGATACTAAGCGCGTCACTCACTCACAACACTGTCCCCCTGCCCCCTTAAGTAAATAATTATATTTATATATATCAATATGTTAGAGTATTTTTTGGCTAAAATTAAGCTAAAATTAAGTTAAAATTAGGCTAAAATACAAGCAATTGCTTACACCAAGAATGGCGAATGTCTCACAAAAAATAGCTGTAATGCTTAAGTAAAAAAAAGAACTTAATTCAGTCAACAAAGCTTGACTTAGCCGACCAGCAAAAGGTCTAATAGATAGTAAGAGCGAGCATAAGCTAGCCTAGACAACCACACCAAGGAGGGCATGGATGTCATTTACAAAAGACACAGAAAGGCTATTATTACGCCAGGCTTTGTTAGTTCACTATAACCATATTTGTATGGGCTATTATGATAACCAAACAGAAGGCGCTGTAGCAGAAATGCAACAATGGTGTCAGATGCTTTGGCATTACCTTAATTTAAGCCCCTTAAGCCAAAACCTGAAACGCTCTGCTGAAGCGCTCAAGATAAGCCTCACCCGTTTGGCCAATCCTGCTTTTTGGAAAGAAAGCGAATGGGTTTCGCTGATTTCTATTTTAGGAGAAGCCTATACCGAGCATCTGATAAAAGAAGAAGCAGCAGCAGCAGCGCTACTCTTCTAAATAAATCAGCTTATCTGGTTTATCTTGCCAGGTTTTTGCCTCAGGCAGGGCTGCTTTGTGCTGGGTGAGCACCGGCCATACTTTTGCTTTATCGGCATTAATTTGTTTAAAGGCTTGCATGGTTTCAGGTAAATCATCTTCTGAAAAAATGGCATTAGCAGGGCATTCTGGTTCACACAAAGCACAATCAATACATTCTTCCGGATCGATGACCATAAAATTAGGGCCCTCGTGAAAGCAATCCACAGGACACACTTCAACACAATCTGTAAATTTACATTGAATACAATTATCGGTGACTACAAATGCCATAAAAGCCCGCCCTCTAGCTTGTTAAATAAATCTCTGGATTATTATTGCTGCTCTTAGAAAAAAAATCTAGTCAAAAAAAATTTTTCTCGTGTATAATTTGCGGGCCTTAACTTAAAAATAAATTTACTAACCCACTTGGAGTGTACACATGACTCGTACAAAAAAAGCCAAACCGGCTGTCAAAAAAGTTGCTAAAGCCCCTAAAGCCAGCGCCATTAAAGCCCTAAAAAAGCCTGTTAAAGCTGCACCTAAAGCTGCGCCTAAAGTAGCCAAAACCACTAAAGCCCCTAAAAAAGTTGTTAAAGCTGTAGCCAAAGTAGCCAAAGTAGCCAAAGTAGTTAAAGTCGCTAAAGTAGCTAAAGTAGCTAAAGTAGCTAAAGCAAAAAAACAAGCGCCTATTTCTTTTGAAAAACAATTAAAAGAAAGTGCACGTGAAATCAAGGCCTTAGAAAAAACCTTAAATAGCTTGCATACACAAGTAACCAAAGGCTACAAACAACAAGCCGCTCTACAAAGCAAGCTTGCTAATACAGAAAATAAAGCAAAAGCCAAAAAGCTACAAGCGGAATTAAGCAAATTAGAAAAAAACTTGTTTAAATTAATCAACGCTTTTGAAGACACCAAGACGGATATTATTACCGCTAAATTAGATGCAGAACAAGCCACTGCGCTATTAGCCCATATGGATGCTTTTGAAGCCACTTGGTCGGAAGAAATTGAGCTGCGTATTGAAACGATTTTGGCCGAACTGATTAACCTACCTGAAGCGCCTGAAGCAGCAAGCAATTCAACTCAAGCAGAAGAGCACGCTGAAATTGCCTTCGAAGTAGATGCAGACGCAGATGAAGCATCTGAAGAAGCGCTCATGTTAGCTTTTGAACAAGATTACCCTGCCGATATTACCTCTGATTTAGAATCAGAAATGGCAGAATAATTTTAAAGGGTTTGCGCTGGCAAGATTAACCCCCTAGCCAGCGCACGGCCACGCGCTCTGTCTTACGCAGTAAGGCAAAAAAACTTTCGACTCCCCTATTTTTTTTAAAATCTTGATAGGGCTCTGTAATATAAATACCCTGTATCCCCGCTAAACAAACGGCTAACATGCCCGTTAATAATCTATCGTCTACTAAGACTACTGCCTTTTTTGGGGCTTTAAACGCTGAAAGCAATTGATTTAGGCCGTCTGGATAAGGCTTTTTGGGCACCCCACTGATAATAGTCATAGTGGGAAAACGCGCCTGAAAATACGCTAATCTTGCTGCAGAAGGTTTATTGGTGAATAAAGCAAACTCTGCTTCAGGCATGGCCTTTATCAGCTTATCTAACCATCTTTCTACTTTTTTTAAAGGTTGTATGGCCCCATGATTTGCCAAAACCCCATCAAAATCTAAAATAATATAGCTGAGTGCCCGCTGCTTAAAATAAGCAGGGGTTAGCTCTGTAACTTTTGAAGACCTTAAATGACCATCGACTAAATACGCATATAATTTTTTTTTATGCTTAAACGCATGATAAATCGTATAAAAAATTCTTTTTATCATATAATTCTCTCAGATGCCTATTTAGCTTTATTTTTATTTTTATAAAACCAGGAGACTAGCATGTTTGATCCTAAGCACCTACTGCATTCCACACTTGGCGCCATATTACCTGAGACAAATATGATTTCTCGTCAAGAATTTGACGCCCAAAGTGCTTTACTGGCAAAGACCGAGCATCAGCTTGAAAGCCTTCAAGCAGAACTGAAGGTGCTCTCAAATAAAATCACCCTGCTCGAACAGGCAAAAAAATAAACATCAAAAAAACCTTATCTCTTGTTATAATAGAATAAAGCGGGCCGATGGCAAACACATAGTCACAAGTTAAGTAAATAATATTAGGATGATATGGGTATATTTCAAGAATTAGTCATTGTTTTAGGCGTCGCGGTGGTCCTTGTGGGGGTTTTGCGGCGCTTAAACCTCCCCCCTATTTTGGCCTACTTACTGGCTGGTACGGTTGTAGGTCCTTTTGGCTTAGGTTTATTTAAAAACGTCCAAGATTTAGAGTTTATTGCTGAATTTGGGGTTGTCTTTTTATTGTTTGCCATTGGATTAGAATTATCTTTTCCCAAACTCATGGCCATGCGCCGATCTTTATTGGGCCTGGGTGGATTACAAGTCTTAATTTGTACCCTATTGGCTACCGCCTTTGCTAAATATGCAGGCTTATCTTGGGGCGCGTCTTTAGCCGCTGCTGGCGCCTTAACGCTTTCTTCTACCGCAGTAGTCACCAAATTGCTCATAGAGCAAGATGAATTGCATCAAGAACACGGCAAAATGTCTTTAGGGGTGTTATTATTTCAAGATCTGGCTGCCATCCCTTTTCTGATTTTAATTCCAGCTTTAGGCATTGCTGCTGATCCCTCTGTGTCTATTCAAGCCCAATTAATTAAAACCGTTTTAACTGGCGGTGCTTTATTTATTGTGATGCTAGGATTTGGGCATTGGTTATTGCGGCCTATTTTACATTTTGTTGCGGCAGCCCGCTCTTCCGAGCTCTTAATGCTCACGGCCTTATTAGTTGTTTTAGGCTCGGCCTTTCTCACCGAACATTTTCATTTGTCTATGGCCTTAGGGGCCTTTTTAGCCGGGGTGATGATAGCTGAAACCGAGTATGTGCATCAAATTGAATCGGATATTTTGCCTTTTAGAGATGTTTTATTAGGCTTGTTTTTTATCACCGTGGGCATGTATGTCAATCTCAATACTTTACTCGACGATTTTCGCTGGGTCATGGCCATTACGGGTGGCTTGATTTTCGTCAAATTTTTAGTCATTTGGCTGCTGGGCTACTTGGCCAAAGCCAGCCCCATTAGTTCTATTCGAACCGGTTTGGTGTTGGCGCAAGGGGGAGAATTTGGTTTTGCTTTACTGTCTCTTGCCCAAACGGGACGGGTCATTGATTCGCACAGCAATCAAATTTTGGTTTCGTCTATTTTTTTGAGCATTGCCATTTCTCCTTTTTTAATTAAATACAACGCCGTTCTTGCTGCTTGGCTTGGCAAATTATTTAGTCCTAATTCTAGTTTTGAACCGCTTGAAGCCATCGAATCTGAAAACTTAGACATCAAAGACCATGTGATTATTTGTGGTTATGGCCGTGTGGGCCAAACTTTAGCCCGATTTTTAGAACATGAAGGCATTCCTTTTATTGGCCTCGATTTAGATCCCATTCGCCTTAAAGAAGCCCGTGCTGCTGGCGAGCCAGTTTATTATGGCGATGCCACCGATTTGTCTGTGTTAGAATCTTGTCATATAGAAGCGGCCTGTTTGTTGTTAATTGCCTTTAAAGATCCCCTACGTGCCGAAAAAATCATTCATCGGGCAAAAAGCTTACACCCCACTTTGCCTATTTTAGTTAGAACAGAAGACGACAAATACTTAGAAAGCTTACAAGCCGCAGGGGCAACCGAAGTGATTCCTGAAAAATTAGAATCGAGCCTCATGCTGGCTTCTCATATGTTAGTATTATTAGGCATTCCTGCTGCCAAAGTGCAACAACAAATTTTTGAAGTCAAAGCCAGTCGTTACAAAATGCTCCAAAGTTTTTATGTGGGCACCGAAGAAGTGGAAACCATCGAAGAACAAGCCGATCAATCTCAACTTCATGCCATAGAGCTCACCGAAGGCGCGTACGCTATTGGCAAAACCTTGTCTGATTTACAACAAGCAACCCCTTGTATTTCTATTAATGCTTTTACCCGGGGCGGTTACAAATGTGAAACCCCTGCAGCCGATACGGTGTTTCAAGCAGGAGATGTGATAGTCTTGCAAGGCAGCCAAGATAAACTGCATGTTGCCGAAGAAAAATTATTAAGCGGGTAAGCACACTCTTATGTCCTCTATGTTACCCTTGTTAGCGTTATTGCCCTTACCCCTTGAAATAAAATATTCTGCGCGCTCGCGTTCTATACGGCTGAAATTACTCGACCATAAAATCATCGTCAGTGGCCCCCCTCATGTGTCTGAAGCCAAATTATTTGCTTTTGTAGAAGAAAAAAAAAGTTGGATAAACGCGCATGTCACACAAAAAAAACAACGCGACTTGCATTATCCTTTGGCCTGGCCCCAAAACCTTGAGCCCCTCGTTTCTTTACCCTTTTTGGGCAAACAGCTTGTCTTTGGCTTTAGCCAAGTTTCTGAAAAACCCCTTTTATTTTTTGAAGAAACACAAATTTTATTGACGCATTTTATGCCTTTTAATCCCAAACTGGCTGCAGACGCGCTTATTCAAGGCTATTTGAAACAAGCCACCGATTTAGTCAATCAATTTTGTGCACACTATTGCCCTCAAATAGGCCTATGGCCCAGTGGCTTAAAAGTCAAATATCAAAAAAGCTTATATGGCAGCTTGGGCAGTAATAACACCCTGCACTTAAATTGGCTGTTAATCACCGCCCCGCTCTTTGTTTTTGAATATGTGGTGGTGCATGAATTAAGCCACTTAAAACACCGAAACCATGGCCCAAGGTTTTGGGCCCAAGTGGCCAAACTCATGCCTAATTATACAGAAGCTGAAAATTGGCTGCGTCAATGGGGGCCTTGCTTTAAGCTCCCCCCCTTTATGCAGGAAACTTAAAAGCAAGGGCTTTATTTTTAGGGTTTGCCGGGCCCTTTTTTTGGGCCTGGTTCTTCTGAGTTGGGTTGCTTTTCTGAAATTAGAGGGGGTGCATCCTTCATTATTTCTGCTACTGCTTCTGCTCTCTTTTTTGGGCTAGGTGTAGCGGGGGGGCGTGGTACCTTCTTGTTGCTCATGTTGTTGCTCATGACTAGTAGTGGTGAAGCGGGAGGTAACTTCAGAACTGCTAATGCGTCTTTTCTTTGCTGCGTGCCCACGGCGCCCTCCTGTAGCATTCCTTCAAGTGCTTGCTGCAAGGGCTCTTCTTTTTTCGCTGGGGATGGAGCTTTCGCCGCCAGACTATCTTTCAACAAGCTCTTTGTCTCTGCTTCTAATAACTCATGTAGATTGAAGGCGTCTTTCCCATCCTTTTCTGCCCTTTTATTTAAATAATTTACGGCATCTTTTAAATCTTGAAGCGGAATCTGATGCAAATACTTTCCGTCGATTGCTTTTTTTATTTCATTTCTTGCCGTCTTAATACCTTCCTCTTTTGTCTCCTTATTCCCTTTGAGCAAAGTGGAACCGCTGTTTTCTTTTAAAGCATTTAGACTTTCACAAGTTTTAAATAATTCAGCTGAAATCTGTGGCACTTGTTCCCCTTTTCTCGAATAGCTAATTAACTCCCCGACAGAAATAGTTTCCATACCTTCAACAGTTCGCTTTGCAAAAGGTTCTTTTTTTAAAGCTTCCTTATCTTTTTTCCACAAATAAGAAAGCGCATTTTTTAAATCTTGATGCGATATCAAATGCACATAATTGCCTTCAATTGCTTTTTTTATTTCCTCCCTTGCTGTTTCAATACCTTTTTTCTTTTTTTCCTTGTTTTCTGCGCCTACAGTAAGGCCTTGGTTCTTCATTAAAGCTTTTACAACATTTGGAAGATTTTCCATTGCTTGTTTTTTTTCAAATTCTCTTACATTCTCATTAGCCTTTGTAGAATACGCAACTCCGAGGTCTTGAAGTTTTGTTGCAAATTTCTCTCCACCATGTTTAATCATCTCTTTCGCTAATAATACAAACCTTGGAGTACGTTGTATTGGCTCTATGGCCAATGAAGAAGCCTGCTTTGTTTCAATCTTAGGTTCTTCTGGAGGAATAGCCGGTTTTTCAACCTTAACTGGTAGTTGAGTAAGACTCTTTAACTTTCCTATATCCAATTCGGAAAATCGAGCTGAAACATTCGTTAAAAGCTCCATTTCTAATTCTGCAGCATCAAAATATGCAACCTCATTCAATCCCTCTCCGTCATTTTCAGGCATTTTTTTCAGTTCAGCTATATGCTTCAATGAAGCATCATTGAGTTTAACCATCAGCTCACAATATTGTAAAAATTTATTGTAATCTTCGATTGGTGTAATTGATTTTTTTAATTCTTCCTTTTTCTGGTCAGTTCCAACCAAATCAACTAACGCCTGAATTGATGCTTGAAAGGTTTCTTCCGTAGTCAACAACTCTTTTTTTAGTAAGTTGAGTGTTTTTTTAGCTTTTTCAACTTTTTCTTGAGCTATTTGCTCTGGTGTTTTTACATTTTGATTGTCTGACATAACTCACCTCTATTTATGTAAATTAAAAATTAACTCACTCTACATAAATAAAGACCAGCAATAGCCCTATAAAGTTCCTAATTTTTTGATTTTTGACCTACTGCCAAAGCTATTTCAAGGTTTATAACAGAAAGCACTGCCTTGATTTAGCTTAATTTTTAGGCTCAGCTTTATGTTGATAATTCTGTTCATTGCCAGAAAAATGTTTTTTGGCCAAGGGGGTATAAGAATAAGAAACTTTACAGAAGCTGAAAATTGGCTGCGTCAATAGGGGCCTTGCTTTAAGCTGCCCCCCTTTATGCAGGAAAGTTAAAAGCAAGGGCTTTATTTTCAGGGTCCGCCGGGTCCTTTATTTCCGACATCTTTTTTCTGTTCTGGTGCTGCTGCTGCTGCTGCTGCTGCTGCTGCTGCTGCTGCTGCTGCTGCTGGTGCTGCTGCTGCTGCTGGTACTAGTGGCTTAGGAGCCTTTTCTAGTGCTGCTACTGAGCTCTCTTCTTTTTCCTTCTTCATCTTACCTAATTCATTAGCTAAGGTAACCATCAAGGCATTATTATTTGTCTCTTTTGCTTTTAAACCCCCTATTATTGAATTGCCTGGTATTTTTTCTTCTAAATAAGGTAACACTCTTGCTATCTGATCAGCTGTTAAGAAAGAAAAACCCTGAAATTCTCGATGTATCACCTTTATTGCAGCATAAATAATTTTATTTTCCGATTCTTTTGATGTGAATAAACGTGCGATAAAACCTTTTTTGGATTCTTTTATTAAAGCATTTATGCTTTGGTTAACCTCAAATTCTTGAAGTGAAATCTGTGGCACTTGCTTCCCTTCTGCTGCTTCTGCTGCTGCTGCTAAGCCCTCTTCCATCTTAGCTAATTCACTAGCTTTTAGAAGAGAGGGATTGTCCTTTATGTTTTCTAAAAACTTTATTATTTTTGGGTAACCTGGTCTTTTTTCTTGTAAATAAGGTAACACTCTTTTTACCTGTTCTAGTGTTAAGAAATAAAGGCTTTCCATACCTAACTCTTCATCGCTCTTCTCGCTCTTCGGTTCAATTAATTTAGATTTCTCACTACCTAACCGAAGAATCTCGATGTGCAGCGAATCAAAAATGATATCTTCCCGATCCTTTGACGTGAATAAACGTGCGATAAAACCTTTTTCGGATTCTTCTATTAAAGCATTTATCTTTAGGTTAATCCTAAATTCTTCATCTGAAATCTGTGGCACTTGTTCCCCTTTGCTCGAATGGCTAATTAAATCCTGAAGAGAAATAGTTTCCCTACCTTTAAGAGTTCGCCTTGTAAAAGGTGCTTTTTTTAAAGCATGAGTTTTGTTTTTTTTAAGATAATTAAACGCCTCTTGTAAATCTTGAAGCTGCATCAAATGCACATAATTTCCTTGAATTGCAAATTCCATTTGAGCAATTACCGATTCAATATCTCCTTTTTTTTCCTTAGCTGCTTTGAAGAAGGTAAAACGACTGTTTTTTTTTAACTGTTTAACGGAGTCTGAAAATGTAGTTACTATAAGCTCGACTTCATCTTGATTGTTTGCCATAACTCACCTGTATTTATGTAAATTAAAAATTAATTCGCTCTACACAAATAAAGACCAGCAACAGCCCCTTAAAGTTCCTGATTTTTTGATTTTTGACCTACTGCCAAACCTATTTCAAGGTTTATAACAGAAAGCACTGCCTTGATTTAGCTTGAATTTTAGGCTCAGCTTTATGCTCATCTTTATGCTGATGCTTTTGTTCCTTGCCAGAAACATGTTTTTTGGCCAAGGGGGTATAAATATAAGAAGGCTTGCTTGCCTCAAGATCCAAAATAATCATATGCTCTTCAGGGCAGCGCGCATTTTTTGTGTTTTCTTGTTTTTGCCTTATTTTATTAAAAACCTGGCTAAAAAAACCACTGACTGCAGAACATAATTTAGCGGCTTTTTGCAGAAAATGGCTTAAGCTTTTTAATGGCCCAGAAGGAGTTAAGCCAGCGGTATTTTTAGAGATATTTTGAGCGTTTTGTTTAAAATGCGCATATTCTTCTAACACTTGAGGCTTTTGTTTCAATCTCGTGTGATGGGCCTTTAAGGCTTTAGCAACGCTCTCCATTGCTCGCGGCAGCGTGATTCTCTTACGAGGATCAACGTGCATCATGGGGTCACAAATAGGTTTAGGCAAACCCATGCCTTGCAGCAGTATCCCCAAAGCATACACATCTGAGGCAAAAGAATACTGCCCAAATTTTAGGCATTCTGGGGCTGTATAAACCGATTCGAAGGCTTTTCTATAGACAAACTTTTTCCCTAAGGGTAACACCGCAGAATGATCGAAATCGATGGGGCTGATTTTAGTGTCTACCCCCTTCCCGTCTAATACAAAATTTTCGGCTTTAATATCTCGATGAATAATGCGTTTTTGATGTAAAGCTTCTATGCCCATCATGATTTTTAAGGCATAAATTAAATTGATAGGCGCTCTTAGCACAAGATGCTTATTTTTTGATTCAAAACAAGCGGTATATAAATCTCTATCTCCCTTATAAACAAAAGCGGTTAACACTTTTTCCCGAGTATAAATTTCTATGGCGGCTCGAATACGACCAAAATGGCCCACATTTTTTGTAGCAGATCTTATCTTTCTGTCTAATTTGTAGCCGCCAAGCAAAGCTTCTACCTGATTTAACTCTGAAGCTTCCACATTATCTTGATAATTTTTTATTTCCCCTTCTATTTTTAAAGCAATACGCTCGCCATCTTGACTCACACCAAATTTTACGCGACCAAAACCCCCTACGCCTGCATCTGCCTCACTATTTTTGACATTATATTGATGCTTGGTATTATTTAAAGCATAAATTTTGCCCTGCATTTTAACAAAAGAATGGGCAGTGGGACTGCCTTGTTTAGGATTGGCCTTTGCTGCTTGTGTATCGGCTTTTCGATACTTAATGGCAAAAGGATCGCTTTGAAAAAAATCAATGGCATCTTGCCATTCTTGTTTGGTAATATTTTTAAAAAATCGCACCATAAAACGCCTCTCTTATTTTTTTTGAATTTTTCATCTTGTCAGGCTTATACCTAAAAATCAAGGGGGCTTAAAGCCTAAACCCCTGTTTTTCTGGCGCTTTTTCTGGTACTTTTTCTGACTTATTTGGGGCAACTGACACCCTTGTCTTTTCTTGAGGCAAAGCGTGAAGGGGCACTGGTAACGGCTTCACACAAAGTTCCTCAAGCGGTTCCACCAGGGCCTCGGGGGCCACGCTAGGCATCATAATAGTCGGTTCACTTGCTGTTGCAATGGAAATAAGATTATCTTTAAAAGCCGTTCTGGCTGCTGAAAAACTAAAACCTTCTTGAAAAAAAGCCACCACAGCAGACCATATTCTACTTAGCAGGCTTTTTGAATGGCGATGCTTAAAATCTGCATATTCTTGTAACACTGCCTTGACTGAATCTTCTTGCTTATGGTCAAGATTAAAAGCCTCTAGTGCTTTAACAGCCCTTTGCATGGAAAGAGCCAACGTGGTTCTCTGTTCAACATTATCGACTATCATAGGCGCATACAAGGCTTCTGGTAAGTGCATTTTTTCAAACATTTTACCCAAAGCATACACATCTGAAGCCGTAGAATAACGACCAAGTTGAACGACTTCTGGTGCCATAAAATCTGGCGTCCCTTCTATTTCTTGCAAAAGAAAATCTTGTTTTGAAGCTAACCTTGCAGAAATGTCAAAATCAATAGGGTTCACCGCAAGATTTGCCCCATAACCCTCTAGCACAAAGTTTTCAGGCTTAATATCTTTATGCAGTATCTTTTTTTCATGCAGCTCAGCGATTTGCATCATGGCTTTTAAAGCGCAAATTAAGGCATAGGGCCACTTCGCTGCATGATGTGTTTTCATTTCATCCGCCAAAGTTCTATCTCCCCTATAGGCCAATGCGGTTAACACTTTTTCCTGAGCCCTAATACGTCGCCCTCCTTCTATTTGAACAAACCCCTTATCTTTTGAACTCACGGTCCTTTCTGTACGGCCAAGTAAATACTTCATAGACCGCATAATGGCTTCTACTTCTTCTAAACTTTGGGTGACCATCAGATCTTTAATGTCTTTGCTTTCAATTTTTAAGACAATACGATGGCCCTTTTGACTCACACCTATTTTGGCGCGACCAAAATTGCCTTTACCTGCATCTGGCTCAAAAAGGGCGTGCTTGGTATTATTTAAGGCATAAATAATTTGATTGATTTTAACAAAAGAATGGGCCAAAGGGCTGCCTTTTATCACAGACTGTTTGCCCGCTTGGGTGTCTTCTTTACGATACTTAATGGCAGTAGGATGGGCTTTGAAAAATTGTGTTGCATCCAACCACTCTGCTTCGGTCACATGCAAAGGCAAAACATTAGGCAAAACATTAGGCAACAAAGATGAACTCATATAACACCTCATCATGATTTAATGTGCAAGTGTTTGACTCTAGGTCACTTCAATAAGTTCATTTTTTATTTTTTATTATTTTTTTACTATTTTTAGATTCCAGTGCTATTTACAAATATACTCTGTTTAAATGCTCAGCTATGAATGACTACAGGGTAATTTTGCTCGCTGGGCCAGCACAGAGACCCTTAGACGTTAACGTTAAGCTTAAATTATATAATTGGGGGTTTTATCCCTTCTACCGTAACGACGCGTAGCGGAGTGGTAACGGGAGAAGGTGGCCTGAAAGGCCGGATGAGGGGAAAAAAGGATTTTAAAAAAAGACCCTCACCTGCCCTCACTGCCATTAAGTTACGGTACCCAGCAGGGCGGCGAATCAATTGGGCCGGCACGGAGACCGGCCCCTACGGAGCGCTACGTTTTGAATTTGGGCAGATAAGTAGGGGCCGGTCTCTGTGCCGGCCCAGCGATCAAAATTATCATTTATTTTTTAATTAAGATCACGCCGCCTATTAATAAACACACCCCAAGTATTTTACTGAGGCTCATCGGTGTTTGCTGAAAGCCTAAATAACCATAATGATCTAATAACAAAGAAGCCACCACTTGCCCCACCAAGACTAAACCCACAAACATCACCGCGCCTACTCTTGGGGCGGCAATCACACTGCCTGCCACAAAAACCGCGCCCAATAAGCCGCCTGTCCACATCCATAAGGGCAATCCCACTAAACTTTGCCATTTGACGCTCAAATTTTGCGTGGCAACAGCATAAATGGCCAAGCCTACCGCCCCTATAAATAACGCCAAAATAGCGGCCCAAAGATCATTGCTGATGTTTTTAGCCAAGGTCGCATTTAAGCCTATTTGAATGCTAGAAGCAACGCCGCAAATAATCGATAAAATCATAAATTGCCAAAACATGTTATTTCTCCCGTAATTAAACCCAATCTTTAGGCACTAAAAAATAGCGACAGAGCTCTGCTTCAGGAGAGCCCGGCTCTGGATGGAAATTATACAGCCAGCTTACCGTTGGCGGTAAAGACATTAAAATAGACTCGGTTCGCCCACCCGATTGTAATCCAAATAAAGTGCCTCTGTCGTATAATAAATTAAATTCTACATAGCGTCCCCTGCGATATAATTGAAACGCTTTTTGGGCTTGGGTATAAGGCTTATGTTGATTTTTTTGAAGAATAGGCAAATAGGCTTTTAAAAAATTATCGCCTACGGCTCGTAAAAAATCAAAGCATTTGTTAAAATCCCACCCCCATATACTTTGATTTAAATCATCGAAAAACAGCCCCCCAATGCCCCTTGCTTCTTGACGGTGCGGTAAATAAAAATACCTATCTGCCCATTTTTTATAAGTAGGATAAATGTCTGGTCCAAAGGCGCTACAGGCTTGCTTGGCCACTTGATGAAAATGTTGGCAATCTTCTTCAAAAGCATAATAAGGCGTTAAATCCATTCCCCCACCAAACCACCAAAGGGGTTCTTCCCCTTTTTTTTCAGCGACAAATAAGCGAACATTCATATGGACAGTGGGCACAAAAGGCGAAAGCGGATGAAATACCCCTGAAACACCTAACGCTTCAAAGCCTCTGCCCACTAATTCAGCACGATGTGCCGTCGCAGAAGCCGGCAGGCTCTCTCCACGCACATGAGAAAAATTAATGCCTGCGCCTTCAAAACACGCACCTGATCTTAATACCCGAGATTGTCCCCCACCGCCTAAATGGGATAAATGACCTAAATTGCCTTCTCGCAACCAATTATCTTGTATAAAACAAGCAGGGCTTCCGGCTGCTTTTTCCACTGCCTCTAGCTCGGCGCTGATGTTTTCTTGAAGCGCATTTAAATAGGCTTTGACTTTTTGTATTTTTTCTAACATATTTTATTTACCCCTGCCCTAACAATGCTTTCAAATCCGCGAGTTTGCTTCTGACATAAGCTTGATCGCTAGGACTGCTCCCCATGGCTTTAAAGCTTTCTCGCTGCAATAATTCAGAAGGTATTTCGTCTAAAAATCGACTGGGTTCGCGCTCTGTACGCTGCCCATGCTGCATTCTTGAGGTATTGTAGGTTAAGGTTAAGTGTTGAATGGCTCGAGTTAAGCCCACATAAGCCAGCCTTCGCTCTTCTTCTATTTTATTGTCTGCCACACTGTTTTTATGCGGTAATAAGTCTTCTTCCAAGCCTATTAAATATACCCGATTAAACTCTAGGCCTTTGGCTGCATGTAAAGTCATGAGATTCACGGTTTCAGCACTGTTTTTTTGCTGATTGTCTAAAATATCTAATAGCATCATTTTATTTAACACGTCTTTTAGGGTCACCTCATCTTGATTGTCGGCTTGTTTTTTTAAAATACGGGCCATCCAGTCTACAAAAAACTGTAGATTCTCTATTTTCTTTTTAGCCGCTTCTGGGCTTTGGGCACTTTGGTTTAACCAAGTGGCGTAATCTAATTCTAAAATAAAGGCCTTGATTTTATCCATTATTTCCTTGTCAGATTCCGCTGTATTGGCTTCTTGTTCAAACTGTTCTATTAGTTTGGCAAACTCAAATAAACGTTTGACCATATTAGGCGGCAAAATGTGATTTAAGCCCATTTCAAAACAAGCATGCAATAAACTCAAGTTTCTGCTTTTAGCATATTCACTGAGTTTTTCTAAAGTCGCTGGGCCTATTTCTCTTTTGGGGACATTAATAATTCTAAAAAAAGCACTGTCATCTTCTGGATTAAACACCAATCTAAAATAAGCGATTAAATCTTTGATTTCGGCGCGAGCAAAAAAACTGGTTCCGCCACTCACTTGATAAGGGATGCCACGTAATCTTAAGGCTTGTTCTAAACTTCTTGATTGATGATTCATGCGATATAAAATTGCATACTCGCCCAATTTAGCCTGTGTGCTTGATTGGTGTGAAAGTAAATCTTCTAAAATAAATTGTGTCTCATCTTGCTCGGAATCTATTTCAACTACCCGGATTTTTTCCCCTTGTGATTTATCAGACCATAAGTTTTTGCTCACCAAATGTGGGTTGTGTGCAATCAACGCATTGGCTGCTTGTAAAATATTGCCCATAGAACGATAATTTTGTTCTAGTTTGAGTATTTTTAATCTAGGGTAATCTATTTTAAGCGTTTGAATGTTTTCAGCCTTAGCGCCTCGCCAGGCATAAATCGCCTGATCATCATCGCCTACTGCAGTAAAAGCCTCTCTCACGCCCGTCAGTAATTTTAACAGTTGATATTGATTTTCATTGGTGTCTTGATATTCATCGACTAAAATATATCGAAATTTATCTTGCCATCTGTCTTTGATTTCAGGGCATCGTCTTAATAAGTCTACTGGCAGGCCAATTAAGTCATCAAAATCGACGGCATGATATATTTTTAATCGCGCTTGATAAGCTTGATAATATAATGCGGCCAATTGTAAATCTGGCCCTGAATCTAACATCGCTTGCTCGGGAGAACATTGTGCCCCTTTCCAAAGCGAAATTTGACTTTTGACTTTGATTAAACCTTCTTGTGTTAAAGGCGTTTGTTCGTCGGCAATGGCCCTAAGTTGGGTGATGCCATCTTCTTCATCGAATAAGGTAAAATTTTGCTTTAAGCCTAAAGCCTCATGTTCTTTTTTTATAAACGTTAAACCCAATCGATGAAAAGTACAAATTTGTAAGCCCTTACTGTGTTGCACCCGTTTGGCCATTTCTTTTGCGGCTTTATTCGTAAAAGTAAGGGCCAAAATTTTATGCGCCGGAATATTCAAGCTTTCTATTAAATATTGAATTTTATGCGCAATCACCCGTGTTTTACCCGAGCCTGCCCCCGCTAACACTAATAAAGGCCCCTCAAAATAAGTGACCGCCTCTTGCTGAACCGAATTTAACAAGCCAATATTCATCAATTTTACTACTTATTTATTTACTTACTTATTTATTAATTAATACATTAATGACTGAGATTTCTATCTAAACGCCTATAAGACAAGGCTTCAAATAAATGCGTTTTTTCTATATTTTGTTTATCTTCTAAATCGGCAATGGTTCTGGCCACTTTTAAAACCCGATGAAAAGCCCTTGCAGATAAACCCAGTTTTTCAATGGCAGCTTGCAAAAAATCTCGCTCTGTTTGAGCAATATGACAAAATTGCTTAATTTGGCGAGTGCCTAATTTTGCATTAATTTGCTTGGCTCGCTTTAATTGACGGGCCCTGGCTAAGACTACGCGTTCCCGTATCACTTGGCTACTTTCAGGGGTTTCAGTTTGTTGACTGAGCTCTGTTGATTTTAAACTTGGGACTTCAATATGCATATCAATACGATCCATTAGTGGACCTGATAACTTATTTCTGTAACGATTAATTTGTTCTACCGTACATTGGCAATTACGCTTAGGGTCCGATAAATACCCACACGGACAAGGATTCATGGCGGCAATGAGCTGAAAAGAGGCCGGAAATTCAGTTTGATGGTTTGCTCTGGAAATAATCACCCGACCAGACTCAATGGGTTCACGTAAGACTTCTAATACTTTTCGGTCATATTCAGGCAGCTCATCTAAAAATAAAACCCCATGATGGGCCAAAGAAATTTCGCCTGGCCTAGGCGTTCTGCCACCGCCCACTAGGGCCACGGCCGAAGCGGTATGATGGGGTGCCCTAAAAGGCCTTTGTCGCCATAAGGCGGCATTAAAGCCGTGCAAAGACATAGATTTGATGGCAGCGACTTCAAGGGCATCGTCTTCGTTTAATTCGGGCAAAATAGTCGGCAGGCGAATGGCCATCATGGTTTTACCGGTGCCTGGCGGCCCCGCCATCAGCACACTATGGCCTCCTGCTGCAGCAATTTCTAAGGCTCTTTTGGCGTGTTTTTGCCCTGTGACGTCTTTAAAATCGACTCTCTCTTCGCTTAATAAGTCTTCTTGGGGTAAAATTCGGACCACTGCAGCATCAATAGGGTCTTTTCCTGAAAGATGTAAGCAAACTCGTAATAAATGACTTGCACCAAAGACCGTTAATTTTTCAATCAGCGTGGCTTCTACTATATTGCTTTCTGGAATCAATAATTTTCGGCCTAATCTAGACGTTTCTAAAGAAAAAGGTAAGATGCCTTTAATGGCGCGAAGTTCTCCACTTAAAGCCAGCTCTCCTGCAAATTCATAGTCTAGTAAGCTATCTGTTGGAATTTGCTGTGAGGCAGCTAAGATGCTTAATGCAATGGGCAAGTCATATCGACCGCCTTCTTTGGGCAAATCGGCTGGAGCTAAATTAATGGTTATGCGGCAACTGGGAAAGGTTAATCCTGCATTAATAATGGCCGAACGGACGCGTTCTCGGCTTTCTTTGACTTCTTCTTCCGGTAGTCCCACAATATTCATTTTTGGCAACCCTGGGGACAAATGGGTTTCAACCGTGACTAATGGGGCATGTATGCCCTGGCTGGCTCGGCTATATACAGTAGCAATTGACATAAATATAATCTCCCTATCTGGGCAAGAAATATAACTGGACTCATTCGAAATGGCAACTAAGTTTTCTCCTCCCGGCACACGGCCTTTTTTAAAATGGGCAGGGGGAAAATTTCGGCTTATCTCTACGCTTTCCCCTTATTTACCCAAAACGGCTGAAAGCATCTTAATAGAGCCTTTTGTGGGTGCTGGCGCGGTTTTTCTCAACACACCTTATTCGCGCTTTATACTAAACGATGCGAATCAAGATATTATTAATTTATTCCTGCTTTTACAAAAGAATGCCCTAGAATTTATAAACGAAGCGCATAAACTCTTTCAGCCTAAATATAATCAAAAAAACATGTATTTGGCTCTGCGCCAAAAGTTTAATCAGAGCACCTGTGTGCTGGAAAGAAGTGTTTTATTTTTATATTTAAACCGCCATGGGTATAATGGCCTATGTCGATATAATCAAGCCTTGCAATTTAATGTGCCCTTTGGGCAATATAGCGCGCCTTATTTTCCTCAAAAAGAACTGACGCAATTTTCTGAAAAAGCACAAAAAGCACAATTTTCCCATTTGGATTGCAGTCTGTTGTTTAAAAAAATCATCGCGACTTTAGAAAAAAAGACGCCTAACGCTCATTTGATTGTTTATTGCGACCCACCTTATGTTCCCCTCAACAAAACTGCGCGCTTTACGCAATATTCAGGGGTTATTTTTAATGAGGCCAAACAAATTGAATTGGCTGAGTTTGCAAAACAGGCAGCGCAATTAGGAGCCACCGTGATAATCAGCAATCATGATACGGCTTTTACTCAAAGCTTATATCAATCGGCGCATATTCTTTCTTTTGAGGTAAAACGAACCATTAGCTGTAACGCTCTAAATCGCGTGCCGGTCAAAGAATTATTGGCGGTGTTCGAAGCTAAAAAAGACTGATTAACGCAAATTAACGCAAATTAACGCAAATTAACGCTGTTGCTTGACTAAAAAACTCAAGACATCGAATAGCTCTGTTTCATTACCTGTTAGGCCTGTTTGCGTATAAAAAGCCTCTTTAGGCCCTATCACCACAAAAGTAGGGATGGCCGTTACTTTAAAACTGACCGCTAAATTATTGGCCCATCTGGTTTGGCTGTCTACGGCAAAAGAATGATACGCTTGATTAAATGCGGCTTTATCTACCCCTAATTTCACCATAAAATCCAAGAGGGTTTCATCTTTGGTATTGGCCAATTGCGCGTTTTTGATGGCTTCAAACATAGGCTCATGCACTTTATCTAAGACACCTAAACTTTGGGCTGCAAAATAAATTTTAGCCAAAGGCCGCCAACTGGGTTGAAAATTAACCGGGATACGATAAAAGACGGTGCCTGCTGGTAACTGCTTAGACCAAGCGGCTACTTGCGGCTCTAGGTGCTGACACCAATGGCAAGCATAACTGTAAAATTCGAGTACCGTGACTTTGCCAGGGTTTTTTTGAATTAAGGCTTGAACAATGGCCTTTTCATAAATATCTGCGCTGTATTTTTTATACTCTGCGCCTTCTTTAAAAGCACTTGTACTGGCATTAATACGTGCAGACCAAAGACAAGAAAGGGCAATGGCAAAAAAACCCGAAATAAAAATCCAGGTTTTGGCTTTTGAATGTCGGTTCATCTTATCATGCCCCCTTTTTTTATTTGGCAAAATTAAGGCAAAATTAATGCAAGCCTGACATATAACTGCTGACGGCTTTGATCTCTTCTTCGCTCATTTTAGCACTAATATTACGCATCATCTCGTTAGGATCGTTAGAACGCTTTCCAGAGGCAAAAGCCTTAAGCTGCGCTTCTAAATACTCTGCCTGTTGTCCGCCGACTATAGGGAATTTAGCCAACTTGTTTCCTGCGCCATTGGGGCTATGACAGCCGGCACACGCTGGCACGCCTTTAGAAAGCAAACCACCTTGGAAAATTTTACGACCTTGTTCTACTAGGCTTTTTTGGGCTTCGCCGGGGGTTTGTTTTTGGCTTGAATAATAAGCCGCCAAATCTTCAATATCTTGATAGCTTAATTTCTCCACAAAGGCATACATCACTGGGTTAGGGCGTTTACCCAAATCGCCTTTGCGAATTTCTTGTATTTGCTTAATAAGATAAGCTTCATGTTGACCGGCTATTTTAGGCCAAGCAGGCGTTGTGCTATTGCCATCTATCTGATGACAGGCAACACATGGCCCTGATTTTTGCTTTCCTGCTTCAATACTGCCTTTGGCCATCGAAACAGAAGAAGAGAAAAAAATAAAAGAAATAAAAGCAAATATAAAAAAATGTAGCTGATTAACTAGTTTATATTTAGATTTAGATTTAGATTTAGATTTAGATTTAAACATGGTTTGTTCCATCACCCGATTTCATCATTTTTGTACAGATAGTGTACAATGGAATCTTAAATTTACTAATAAAATTGATAACTGAAATAACATGCAGCCTCAGCCTATTCATTTTAACCAAGTCACCTTTCTTAAAAGTGCACCCACTCTCGGTTTTAGCCCTCCTGACAAAGGCATCGAAATTGCTTTTGTGGGGCGATCTAATGCGGGTAAATCTTCTGCCCTAAATGCCATTGTCAGCCAAAGCCATTTGGCCAGAAAAAGTAAAACCCCTGGCCGCACTCAGCTCATGAATTATTTTGAAATCGATGCAGAACGTCGATTGGTCGATTTGCCTGGCTATGGTTTTGCCAATGTGCCCGATAGAACCCGCAAACAAATTCAGGTTATTTTAAACACCTATTTATCTGAACGCCTGTGTTTATATGGCGTTGTCCTAATGATGGACATTCGTCATCCTTTGACTAAAAACGATGTGACTTTACTGGATTTTATTGCCTCTGTAGATAAACCCGTACATATTTTACTCACAAAGTGCGACAAAATTTCTCGCAGTTTGGCTAACCAAACTTTATCTCAGGTTAAAGATAAACTCAGCTCTACTCAAGGTACGGTAACCCTTCAAACTTTTTCTGCCCTCAAAAACATTGGCATAGAACAAGCCCAAGAAGTGCTCACCAACTGGTTTCAGTTTTAAATTTTAAAATTTTTTGGGTGTTTACAGATAGGTCGTTGAACTTTTTTAATACTTCCCTGGTCTATCCACTTGCCCCTTTATTTTTTAGGGGTAAATTTAAAAACATAAACTTGGAGTATTATGATTATGCCGACTCAACATAACGAAGCTGTATGTCACCCGTGTTTAGATGAAATTTTGAAAGCAGCGCAAAGCATCTTTGCTTGTTTTCAAAAAAACAAATTCACCTTCTCAAAAAATGTGGATCAAGATTTTAAAACAGCCTGTGAAAAACTTCAGACCTGCCTGCGGGATAAAAACAAATCTATCCCTAGTGAAGTCTTAACAGAGTTTACTAAAAGTGCCACAAACTATGTTGCACAATGTGCAGCCGCATTTAAGGCAAACCCTTCGCTATTAGCCGAAAAGCTATTAAAACCACTACAAGCTTGTCTTGATACAATACAAAGACAAACCTTGACCCTTCAAAAAAATCTTACTGCTTTTACACCAGAACGCAAACATCTTTACCAAGATTTTTGCACTAGCTGTAATCAATTAGCCTCTACGTTAAGCGCGCTTTTTGCTAAAAAACCAGCGCCTAATATTGCCGAGTTTCACGGAAAACCTTCGCAAAGCAAGCAACCTTCTGCTCAAGCCACCCAGGCTACCCTGGCTACTCAGAACAAAGCAGCAGCGCAAGCTCGCAAAAGATAAAATAAGATAAAATAAGATAAAATAAAATAGCCGGTAGGGATACCGGCGTTTTTTTGATTAATGCGCCTCATCCCAATTAGGCCCTACCCCAATAGAAACTTCAAGTGGCACGGCTAAAGCTAAGGCCTGTACCATTTTTTGGCGAATTTGCTCACAGGCTTCTAAAGTAAATTCCTGTTTAACTTCAAACACAAGCTCATCGTGTACTTGTAGTACCATTTTGATTTTATCTGGAACGGTATCTATCCATTTTTGTAAATCAATCATGGCTAATTTAATTAAATCGGCGGCTGTGCCTTGCATAGGGGCATTAATGGCCGCGCGCTCAGCGGCTTGTTGCCGCATTCTATTGGTGGAATGAATGTCTGGCAAATATAATCTTCGGCCCGTGAGGGTTTCCACAAAACCTTGTTGTTTGGCTTTGGCCCTAATGTCATCCATGTAAATTTTTACGCCTGGGTAACGCTCAAAATATTGCTGAATATACTGCCTAGCCTCTTCTCTGGAACCTTGAATTTGTTTGGCCAAACCAAAAGCCGACATGCCATAAATCAAGCCAAAATTAATGGCTTTAGCATGGCGTCTTTGTAAGTCGGTGACGGCCACTCGAGGTACCCCAAAAACTTCGGATGCCGTACAACGATGAATGTCTTCTTGATCGTGAAAGGCTTGAATTAAACCCAGATCGCTAGATAAATGCGCCATAATGCGCAATTCTACTTGTGAATAATCGGCTGAAATTAAGGTCCAACCAGGCTCGGCAATAAAAGCTTGACGAATTTTACGACCTTCTGGCATTCTAATCGGAATATTTTGTAAATTAGGATCAGAAGACGACAATCTGCCTGTCGCCGTGACGGCCTGATGATAAGAAGTATGAATGCGCCCCGTTTGGGTAAAAACTTGTTCTGGCAAGCTATCGGTGTAAGTTGATTTTAACTTGCTTAAGCTGCGATAGGCTAAAATTAATTTAGGCACCGTATGATGTTCACTTAATTGCTGCAATACGGCTTCTGAAGTCGATGGCTGGCCTGTTGGCGTTTTTTCTAAAATAGGCAGCCCTAGTTTTTCATATAAAATTTCTTGTAATTGCTTAGGCGAACCCAAATTAAAGACTTGGCCTATTTCTTGATACACTTGCTGTTCTAATTGTGTGATATTAAGACCTAATTCTTGAGATTGCTGATGCAATTTATTTACATCAATGGCCACCCCATGACGTTCCATTTTAGTTAAAACACCAACCAAAGGCATTTCGATTTTTTCAAAAACAGATTTTTGTTTGGGTAACTCTGATAAACACGCAAGAAAACATTGGTATAATCTATAAGTAATATCGGCATCTTCGCAAGCATAAGGCCCTGCTTCGTTTAACTCAATTTGATTAAATGTTTTTTGTTTGCTGCCTTTTCCTGCAAGTGCTTCAAAAGAAAGCGTGGTATAGCCTAAATATTTTTTGGCCAAACTGTCCATGTTGTGTCGAATGCCTGAGCTTTGCAACACATAAGAAGCTAACATGGTATCAAAACAAGGCGCGGTGATTTCAATGCCAATATTATTTAATACTTGGAGATCATATTTTAAATTTTGAGCGATAATGGTATAATTTGACGAAGTCAATAAAGGCTTGATTTTGGCTATCACCCAATCTTTGTCTAATTGTTTAGGCACGCCTTCATAATCATGCCCTAAAGGAATATAGGCCCCTTGCCCTGCTTCATAAGACAAAGACAAGCCCACTAACTTGGCCTCTAAGGCAAATAAACTATCGGTTTCTGTGTCTAAAGCAAAAACTTGATGTTTCTCGCACTGTATTATTAAATTATCTAAGGCTTCTTGAGTTAAAATAATCTCGTATTTTTTTTGTATGTCTTTGGCCATAATCGGTTTTTCTACTGGAAAGGCATTCAATTCTTTTAGCCACGTTTTAAACTCTAATTCTGTAAATAAATCACGTAACGCTTCGTCATTTTTGGGCTGAAGCAATAAATTATCTACGGTTAGCCCCAAAGGCATATCTTGACGAATGGTCACTAAATTTTTTGCCATCGGCAAATAAGCAAGGCTGGCCCTTAGTTTTTCGCCAATTTTACCTTTGATGGCATCGGCATGTGCAATTAAATTATCTAAGCTATGATATTCTTGTAGCCATTTGGCTGCGGTTTTAGGCCCTACTCCTGGTATTCCAGGAATATTATCCACACTGTCTCCCATCAAGCTTAAATAATCGATGATTTGACTGGGTTTTACGCCAAATTTAGCCATAACCCCCTGTTCATCTAAATGGGATTGAGACATGGTATTTATCAGCATAATATTTGAACAGACTAATTGGGCAAAGTCTTTGTCCCCCGTAGAGATAATCACCTGTTGATAGTCTGCTTCTATGGCACATTTGGCCAAAGTGCCAATCACATCGTCGGCTTCAATGCCTTCTATGGCAATTAAAGGCAAGCCCATCGCCCGAATCAAGTCTTGTAAAGGGGTAATTTGAGAAGCCAATTCTTCTGGCATCTCAGGCCTATTGGCTTTGTATTCTGGGTAAAGTTCATGTCTAAAATTTTTAGATTTGGTGTCAAATATAACGGCAACATGATGGGTAGGATAGTCGGCTAAGAGTTTTTTTAACATATTGGCCACACCATAAATGGCCCCAGTTGCCTGACCTTTTGAATTCATGAGGGGGGGGAGTGCATGATAGGCTCTAAATAAATAAGAAGATCCATCGACTAAAATAATAGGTTCTTTTTTTAAACTCATGTACCCAGCTCCAGCCATTCTCTTAGTTTACTGTAACGCGCCAATTTCTCTTGGCCTTTAACTGCCATCGCAACAGCCCGTTTTTCCCCCACGCAAATCACCAATTTTTTACCGCGTGTGATGCCTGTATATAATAAATTTCTTTTAAGCATCATATAATGCTGCATCATAATGGGTATCACCACAACAGGATATTCACTGCCTTGAGATTTATGAATGGTTAAAGCATACGCCAAGGCAATTTCGTCTAATTCATCTACTTCATAATGCACTTCTCTGCCATCAAACTCGATGACAACGGCTTTGGTTTCACTGTCAATGGCTTGAATAATGCCGCCATCGCCATTAAAAACGTCTTTGTCATAATTATTGGTGGTTTGAATGATTTTGTCGCCTATATAAAAACGGGTGCCAAAACGTTCTACCCAATGGCTTGCTGTTTTCACACGAGGGTTCAGGGCTTCTTGTAACAAAGGATTTAAACTTTGTGCCCCTAAGCTACTGCGATTCATGGGGGTCAAAATTTGAATGTCGGTGAGGGAATTAAAGCCAAATTTTTGGGGAATGCGCTCTTTGACCATTTTTAAAAGCTTATATTGACAGTCTTCTGGTGTTTTGGCTGACACAAAATAAAAGTCGGTTTCTATGCCCGTTTTATCTGTTAAATCGGGCATATTGCCTTGGTTAATGCAATGTGCGTTGGTGATAATATGGCTGCTTTTTGCTTGCCTAAAAATTTGGGTTAAGCGACAAACAGGCACTTTATCCGATTCAATTAAATCTTTTAAGACTTGACCTGGTCCTACTGAAGGCAGTTGATCTACATCGCCCACTAAAATCAAACTCATGCTTTTAGGGAGGGCTAATAAAAGCGATCGGAGCATAGGCACATCGACCATTGAAACTTCATCAATGATTAATAAATCGCCTTCCAAGGGGTTTTCTTCGTTACGCTGAAATTTTCCGCCTTTCCCTTCTGTTTCTAATAATCGATGCAAGGTTTTAGCCGGTAGGCCTGTGGCTTCTGTCATGCGTTTGGCAGCCCTACCTGTTGGGGCGGCCAATAAAATAGTCACTGGTTGTTTTTTTAAGATCTGTATAATAGATTGAATCACCGAAGTTTTACCTACTCCAGGGCCACCGGTAATAATCATTAATTTAGATGAAGTTAATTGACGAATGGCCTCTTTTTGCCCCAAAGATAAGCTCAATTTTAAATGGTTTTCTACCCACTCAATTTCAGGCTGCGCTTTTAACGCTTTCCATTTTAAAGGCTGCTGAGACACCAAGTTTAAAATAATTTTAGCAATGGTTTTTTCATAGTGCCATAAATAATATAAAAAAATAACGTCTATATTATCTTTTAGATCAGCGATTAGGCTTTTTTCAGCCAAACCAAGCTCAAGACCTTGTTGTAAAATGGCTTCAGGAATGGCTAATAGTTTTTCAGCCTCTACTAATAATTTTTCTTGAGGTAAGCCGCAATGACCATCGTTTAAGCCTTGTAACAAAGTATATTGTAATCCTGCATGCGCCCGAATCACCGAGTCTTTAGGGATCCCTAAGCTTTGCGCCATGATATCTGCTGTTTTAAAACCAATACCATGAATGTCTTTGGCCAACTGATAAGGGTTTTTTTCAATAATCTTGATGGCTTTTTGGCCATAAGTTTTGTATATTTTATTGGCTTTAGAGACGCCCATGCCATGCATTTGTAAAAATACCATAATTTCTCGTATGGATTTATGATTTTCCCATGAGGCCAATATGCCTTCATAGCGCGCACCACTCAAACCGGTAATTTCTTGCAATTTATGCGGCGATTGATCAATAATTTCAAAGGCTTTTTCGCCAAACTTTTCAATTATTTTTTTAGCAAAACCTGGGCCAATGCCTTTGATTAAACCGCTGCCCAAATATTTTTCAATGCCTAATAATTGCGTAGGTACGCTGGTTTTAACCATGTGGGCTTTAAATTGCATCCCGTGGGCTTTATGATTTTCCCATCGTCCCTGAGCGCTAATAGGCTCTCCCTCATATAATTGCCCAGTTTGAACAATCACCGAAACGGGATCGTTTTTTTTAGGCAATTTAACTTTTAAGACTGAAAAACCTGTATCGGCTTGATAGTATGTTACTCGAGAGATAATGCCTTTTATCTCTGTTTCTTCCGCATTTTTTTCCATGAATTTATAAAATCGTACTTCTGGAATCTAGCATACTTAAATTCGCATAAGCTGCAACCAACCATTTAATGCCTCCCTCTATAAAGTTGACCTGGATTCTGGCCATCTCATCTGCTCCTTCTACTTGTATAATCACCCCTTCACCAAATTTAGGGTGAAGCACTCTGCCCCCTAAGGGATATTGACTGTTTTGGGTGCTCGTCTTCGCTAATCGACCTACTGGCGAATGCATGGCTTTACCCCCTGTTTCTTTTGTATAAGAAACGGCCAACCCCATGCTGTCAGCTTGAATTAAATGCCTAGGAATTTCTTGAATAAAACGAGACGGTCGTTTGCTGCTGTTCATGCCGGCAAAAGCTCTTTTTTCCGCATAGGTTATAAAGATTTTTTGTCGCGCGCGCGTTATGCCCACATAACATAAACGCCGTTCTTCTTCTAATAATTCAACCACATTGGCACAACGATGATGCGGAAATAAGCCTTCTTCTAAGCCCGTTAAAAAAACCAAATCAAACTCTAATCCTTTAGAAGAGTGCAAGGTCATTAACTTAACCGTCGCGACGGGGTATCCATTTTCGTCTTTTTCATGATGTTCATCGCCTGCATTCAAGGCAACTTCTGCTAAAAAGCAGGGTAAGGCCAATAGACTATTTTGTTGTTCTGAATCAGACTGTTCTACATGCACCTGAAATTGTGTCGATGCCGTCACCAATTCTTTTAAATTTTCTATTCGAAATTGTTGGCGCTCGCCTGGCTGCTGCTGCAAATAATCTAACAAACCTGACAACTTTATCATCTGTTCTATTAATTCAGGCAAAGCAATGGTCGCCAATAAAGCTTGAAGCGAGGCCATGGTAGAAAAAAATCGATTTAAGCCATTTCGAATTTTACCCGAAGCCGTTTCGGCGTATTCGCCTGCTGCCTCCCACAAAGCAAGATTTTTTGACAAAGCTATTTGACGAATGTTTTCTAAGGTTCGCTCCCCTATGCCTCTAGGAGGCATATTAATCACCCGCTCAAAGGCCAAATCATCTTTAGGGTGAATTAAAACTTTGAGATACGCCAGGGCATCTTTAATTTCAGCTCTATCAAAAAAACGTAAACCGCCATAAATTCGATAGGGAATATTAGCCTGTCTTAAGCCTTGTTCTAATAAACGAGATTGGGCATTAGAACGATATAATATGGCCACATCACTATAAGTAGAAGAGGGATGGTTTGAGAGCCATTTTTGCAGTCTGTCTACCATAAATCTGGCTTCATCTATTTCATTAAAGGCGCCATATAAACTAATGAGCTCTCCTGGCTCGCCTTTAGTCCATAGGTTTTTACCTAAACGAGAGGGATTGTTTTGAATTAAGGCATTGGCTGCCTCTAAGATTACCCCAGAAGAGCGATAATTTTGCTCTAAGCGCAAGGTGATTTCATCGGGGAAATCTTGCTTAAACCGTTGAATGTTTTCAACTTTCGCCCCTCTCCAGCCATAAATAGACTGATCGTCATCCCCCACAATGGTAATGCCATTTTCAGGGCCTATTAATAATTTGAGCCACGCATATTGAATGGTATTGGTGTCTTGAAACTCATCGACTAATACGTGTAAAAATTTAAAACGATATTCGGCTAAGATCTCAGGATTATCTCGCCATAGCTCATAGACTTTAAGCAGCAACTCAGAAAAATCAATAATCCCATTTTGCTTACAATGGTTTTCATAGCGCTGATAGAGTGGTTGAAATAATGCTGCATCGCGGCCTAACATCGACACTTTTTCGGCTCTTTTTCCTTCATCTTTTTGACGATTGATATAATTTTGTAGCCGTTTAGGCTCATAGATCTCTTCATCGAGCTCTTGAGCACGAATCAATTGTGTCACCAATCGTAATTGATCAGCTGAATCAATAATTTGAAAAGCGACGTCTAAGCCTACTTGAGCTGCATGTAATCGTAAAATGCGATTCGCAATACCATGAAAAGTGCCAACCCAAAGCATATGGCCTGTAGGGCCAATGAGATCTTGAAGCCGCGATTTCATTTCATTGGCTGCTTTATTCGTAAAAGTCACCGCCAAAAGACGATTAGGTGGCACATTTTTTTCTTTAAAAAGCCACGCCATACGATAAACCAGCACCCTTGTTTTTCCAGAGCCAGCCCCCGCCAATAATCTTAATACCCGAGCAGGTGCGGTTGCAGCTTGCAGCTGAATCTCGTTTAAATCTGTATGCATTAATTCCATTTTTTTCTCATTTTAAATTAAGATTTATGCTGACCAAAGCTTTCTCGAATAAGGGGAATAACCACAAAAGCACTCACCACATAAAACAAGGGCAAAATAATTAAGACTTGATGATAATGCGAAGCGCTATAGTCTATGGCATCACCCCTTACTGAATCGAGCATAGGGCCTAATAGTCGCGTTAATAAGGCACTGCCTAACATAGACATAAAATTAATAAAACCGACGGTGGCACCTACATACAAAGGTAAATTAATGTCTCTGGCCACCACAAAACATAATATATAAGAACCAAAAGCCCCATAAAAGAAAAATAAGGTCGTTGCCATAAAGACACTGACTGAGGGCGTATAAATTAATGCACATAAAATCAAGCCAGATACGACAGCGCCCACGGCCATAGGTATACGCCGGCTTTTTAATATCCCTGATGACCAACTCATTAAAGGACTACCCACAACCATCCCTAAAAAAGTCATGGTGGCAGCCCAATTGGCATCAATATTATTGATGCCATGTACGTCTCTTAAAAATAAGGCGCCCCAAGCCCCCCCAAAGGCATCTGTCGGCGCAGTGGCTAAAAAAGCATAACCGCCCACCAGCCAATTCTCAGGCCGCTTCACCACGTGTAACATGCAGTCCCAAAATCCTAAACTGCCATTCTCGTTGCTTTTCTGCCTGGTCAAATGCGGTTGTAAAGGATTATGATCCCGAATCACCAACCAAGAAATAAGCCCCAGCACTAAGCCTACCCAACCTATCCAGATCATCAGTTGACGCCAATCCATATACTCTAGCATTAAGGCAATGGGGCCCCCGCCCACAACTGGCCCCGCTGAACCAATGGCTAAAGTTAAGCCTGAAATAAGGGGAAACCACCGGCTCGGAAACCACACCGTGGTAATTTTTAAGCAGCTGATAAAAGCAAAGGCCGAACCTGCGCCAATTAACAGCCTTGCAAAACAAGCGATATTAAAACTTTGAGTATGTGCAAATAATAAAGTGGAACCGGCGCATAATAAAATAGCAAAGGTCAGTAATCGCCTAGGCCCAAATTTATCGGTAAAAGCCCCTATGGGTAATTGTAAGAGGGCATAAGAATAATAATAAAAGGCCGCCAGTTGGCCATACTCTGCATAACTAATATTAAAATCTTTTTCTAATTGAGGTTGCAAAGGTTGTGTTGCGACCCTGAGTAAAAACTCATAGAAATAAAAAAAAACGGCCACCGCGTACATCCCAATGGCCTTAAAAAGATGATTTGATTTTTTGATAGGAAAAGATGTGTTCATCTGAATATCCCTTATTATCTTAATATCTTATTTTATTATTTTATTATTTTATTTATTTTTTGTGATTTATGCTTCATTCACAATGGCCCCTTTGATGGCCTTTAACGCCACTAATTTTACCTCGTCTCTAGCAGGTTTAGCGGCTATATCCACTTCTTGTCCCACTAAAGGGCTATACATGGTTCTTTTTTTAGTGGCTTTACGACGAATTTTTCGAATTTTTATCCCTAACTTAGGAATAATAATATCCCCTGAGGCTTGTTGTTTTAAATGCGCTTTAACTAAGTTAAGCATCTCGGTAAAAACCAATTCAATTTCTACTTGTTTTAAATTCGTACGCTCTGAAAGCACTTGTAATATTTCTACTTTAGATTGTCTTTGTTTTATCATGATTTTTTCTATTTTTTTCTAATTAAAAATTTTCTCATTTTTTTCTCTCAGTCCATAAGGGGGCGATTATGCGCCTTTAAGACAAAGCACGCAAGCAATCTGGGCTATCAAACAAGGGTGAGTTGACTTCTAAAGAAACAGGAAAATAATCTAAATTTATTTCTGGATTTATTTCTGGATTTTTTTCTAAATCCAGACAAGTTAAATGTCTTTTTTTTAACCACGTCA